>CP166960.1:383364-715745 GCA_041447175.1 Candidatus Bathyarchaeia archaeon
TTGTGGTTGGGCTGGTTGCGTTTGGCGTTGTGGTTGGGCTGGTTGCGTTTGGCGTTGTGGTTGGGCTGGTTGCGTTTGGCGTGGTCATGTTGTTGGTGGGTGCCGTGCCTGTTTGGTTTGCGGCTGTTTGGTTGGCTCCGTTGCCCATGAGTAGTAGACCCGTGCCGTTATAGACCGCGTAAGAGGTGCAAGTGTTGTTTGTCACCTCACTCATGACCAGAATACCGTTGGATGTGAAAGCAAAAGCGTAAGGTCCAGGGTTGGTTGAGTTCACCATCATCGGTGGTGACGCAACGCCGTCCTGGTCAACCATGTACAAGTCAATCATGTCCGAATTCTTTTCTGCAACCACCAGCATGTCCCCGTCAGGGTTGAATCCTATCTGCTCGGGTGACGCATCAGCAGCTCCGCTCAAAGGCTGACTGGAACCCTCAATGTAAGTCAGGTTCCCCATGCTGTCAATCATGAACCCTGCAATGTTACCGTTTCCATCAGTAGGCGGTGTCTGTGTTTGGTTGGTGGGTTGAGTTGCGTTGGTTGGAGGTGTTTGGGTTTGGTTGGTTTGTTGGGTTTGGTTGCTTGAGGGTGTTTGGGTTTGGTTTGATGGTTGAGTCATGTTGCTGGGTGTTGTTTGGTTACTTGGGGGTGGTGATTGGCTTGTGGGTGGTCTTTGAGTTTGGTTTTGGGTCACATTATTTGATGATGTTTGGTTAGATGGCGGCATCAGATTAGTTGGAGTTGTTTGTGTTTGGTTGGTTGGTTGAGTTGTGTTGGTTGGGGTTGTTTGGGTTTGGTTGGTTGATTGGGTTTGATTTCCAGATGGAGTCTGGGTTTGGTTATTTGAAGGAGTTTGGGTTTGGTTTGATGGTTGAGTTACATTACTGGGTGTTGTTTGGTTAGTTGGTCCAGTTTGATTTGAGGGAGGCATCTGGGTTTGGTTACTTGTCTGTGTTTGGTTAGCAGCTGCTCCACCTGTCGTCATGTTGCCTGCCCCGCCTGCGTTAAGCACATAAACCATCTCGCCGTTCATGGTTAGGCTAATTGGCATTGTGCCCATCGAATCGACTTTGCTGACAAACGTCAAATTGTCTTCGTCCACTTTAAACACGGTGATTTCGTTGCTTCCCGCGTTGACCGCGAGAAGCCACTCGCCGTTGCTGCTAAGAATTACTGCTCCTTGACTGCCCAGTCTATCGCCTGTTCCCATTCCTTGAGTTGAAACATTGCCTACGAGCGTTAAGCTGCCGTCCATTCCTCGACTATAAATCATTATGGTGTTGTCTTCTGATGCATTGTCCATGGTGTAGACTACGCCGGTGGGTTGTGCATTGACGCTGAAGGTTGCGGCAAAAATTGCCAAAAACGCAATTGCTATGCTAAAAACTGCTACAAGTTTCCTTTTCATGAAATTTATTTCCTCCCATCAGTAAGTTGGGAGCGCAAGGGCATGTTTAGCAAAAATTTTCTCATAAACCTATGTTGGCGCTTCAGTAGAACTACGAATTGTAGCCTATCAAGTGATGCACAGTCGCTTATGCCTTTGTTTTGGTTGCTAACTGTTTTTTTCTGCGTGGTGTAGTTTAGAAACCTGCTGATTTTCTGTTTGCTAAATTTATAATCTGTATGGCGGATACGTAATCTTTTAAGCAATCTAAACAAATGCACGTAAAGCGTGAGCGGATATGAATAAGCCAAAAGTTGCGGTCGCCCTCCTAATTGTGATTCTGGTTTGCTCTTCAGGTATGAACTTTTATCAGTATACACAAAACACGGCGGCAACAGCCAAAAACGACGCTGCACAAATGCGGCTGGAAATGACTTCTCTGCTCAGTCAAGTACAACTTCAAGTGAACAATGAACTGAACAAACTTGACGCCGCATTAGCCGAGGCTTGTGCTCAACTTTCAACCACAGATTTGCAGGGTATTCAGGCGCGCAGTATTCTGAGCAGCTTAGCGGCAAGTAACCCTTTGATTGTGAATGCGGCGACCTGCGATGCTGAAGATGTGCTTTTGGCTGTTGAGCCTAGTCAGTACAGCAGCATTGAAGGCGAAGACATATCCGGTCAAGAACAAAACCTTCAGATGCATCAGACCATGCGTCCTGCCATGAGCGGCATGATTTTGCTGGTGGAGGGCTTCTACGGCGTTGTTCTGGTCGCTCCCATCTTTGATTCAGAAGCCACGTTTGTGGGCTCCCTGAGCATAGTTATTCAGCCCAGCCAACTCATCAAGGGCGTCGCCGAGTCAACCGTTGCAGGCAAGCCTGATTACTCGTTTTTTGCAATGCAGACGGATGGGCGAATGATATACGACGCCGACCCCGCCCAAGAAGGCAAAATGACCTTCTCTGACCCCGCCTACGCCAACTTCCCCGAGCTAATTGTTTTGGCGCATCAGGTGGCGGCGGAAAACTTTGGGTACGGCACATACCAGTACCATGAAACCCTCGCGTCACAGGATGTGGTGAAAAAGGAAGCCTACTGGGCAACCATCGGCATTTACGGCGCAGAATGGCGACTGGTCATGGTGCACGTTCTGGATGCATGACTAAAACACGAGGAGTAACTGAACCCAATGACACAAACCCTGATAAGCATCTTCACCCTGCTTGGAACAGCTTCTTTCATGATTGTACTCGCCCTTGTCCTGTCCACCTTTCTGTTTAAGCCACACACCACAAAAAACAAGACCCTTCTTGGAGTAGCCTTTGGCGTCCTCTTTGGGTTACTTGCAATCTACGGCACCCTAATGGGTACACCTCTTGAGGACGGGACGATAATTAATGTTCGGGAATTGGCAGTTATGGCTGCGGGCTTTGCAGGTGGACCCCTCGCGGGGCTCATAGCGGGCTTAATGGGCGGAATCCACCGCTACACCGTCGGCGGCGCGACCGCGTTGCCCTGTGCCATCTCCACAATCCTCATCGGAGTCATTGCAGGATTTGTTTCAGCCAAGCTATCTGGACGGCTTTATCTGGTGAAGGCGTTGGCGCTTGGGTTTGTGTTGGAGTCCGCGGCTATGGGCTTAATTTTGGCGCTGGTGCAGCCTTTCTCGGTAGCAGTTAGCATTTTGAGCCAAATTGCGGTTACAATGATTGCCGCAAACACGGTTGGTTTTGTTCTCTGGGTTTACTTGTTTAGAAAAGTGAGCCCCGAACAAACCTGACTTGCCATCCCCCGTTTAAAGAAGGACCGGTTTTTCATTTGAGAGCTTCTGTTATGTCGCTGATTTTTTCAAGGATTTTTTCTGCCCCTTTTTCACGCAACAGTTCCCGTAGGTTGCTTGCCGATACTTGAGGCGGAATACACCCAAACGCCCTAACACCTGCGCCCTTCGCGGAGGCTATATCGTCCACGCTGTCCCCAACATAAACCGCCTCCTGCATCCCCAGCTTCTCCAAAGCCAACCGAATCGGTAACTGGTCCGGCTTAGCTTTCTCAGGCGGGTAATCCTCCATCGCCACCACAGCATCAAAAAAGCTTTCTACGCCAAATTTTCTGAGAATGTAAACGGTTTCTTCTTTGGGTCTGCCGGTAACAATGCCTAACCGGTGCTCTTTGCGGAGGGTTTCCAGTTGCGGTTTAGGCAACAGCCACTTTTCATTTTCTATGAAGCCCAGCGTTCCCTCATTGCCAAGGTAGAGTTCCTGAAATTTCTGGACAACTTCCACTCTTGGCGGCGTTTTGCCTCTCTTTGCGATGATGGCTTGGGTGAGGTCCCAGTCGTTGTTGTAGCCGCCCTTCTGCTTGTACTCTTGAATCTCTTCAGGTTCGGCTTTAGTTCCTGTGAAGAACTCGACGGTTTCTTGGATGGCTTTACGGTAGGAGTCAGTAACGTCTACGAGTACGCCGTCCATGTCAAACAGCACAGCGGAGGAGTGGGCGGATTCTTTCAAGTTTCTTCCCTATAAGGCGTGGACATTTTGGGTATTAACCTTTTGCAGTGGGCTCCCTAAAGCCTGTCCGCCTTAAAAAGATGGGTCACGTGAAGAGGTCCCTTAAAGAAAGTATCTACCCAGACACGTTTCTCGGTTTAACCTAGATTATGTTGTTGCGGGGCTCATCTCGTTTTCCATAGAGGGTGGCTGGTGTCTAGCCATAACATGGCTCATGTAGTCCTCTCGGGAACTAAAAAGACTGCCACAGATGGGACATTTGAGCATGTAGTCCTCGGTCACTTTTGGTTCGGGAATGTTGATGTCTTGCATGCCGCCCGCCCGCGCCGTTCGAGTGTCGTTGCCGCCGTGAACGTTTGAGCCAGAATTACTCTTTGACAAGAACTCACCTCCACTACGCCAACGACAATGCATGCGGGTTTTTGTTCTTAAAGATATGTGACTGTGCCCACAAAGCAACAAAATACTTTTGCTTACCCGCGAACGCGTTTGCCGCTGTTAATTGTAAGGCGACATTTTCACAAGTTTCTTCATGATGACTTTTTGGAACAACACAATCGGCAATTTAAAAAACCTAAACGTCTCCTTCACCTGCTTAAAGTATTCGTCACTGACCTGATTTTGGAACCTAAATTCTTGCTGGGCTTCTTTAGTGTCATACCAGTCTAAATGATACGTGTTGATGTCTGGCGTGAAGTATTTGCGGTCAGGCACAGAAAGTGACAAAGACCCAAACAAACGGGATAAAAATTCGCCCCCGTGCATTTGCCAGCCGTTTTCTTCTCCACCCCCAAGAATATACGCTTGGTTTTTTTGAGTAGCTCCCGCTTTTAGCTTCTCCGCACCCGCAACCAAACCCGTCGCCACATCTTCAGCCATTATCATCTCAAGCCGCATATCTGGATGCATGTCAAAAATCTCCTCCAACAGCGGAAAAACGCTCACCAGCGACCATATGGAAAAGTTTGGAAGCACCCCTGCAAGCCTAAAAACCAGATAGTTGTCGGCGTTTTCTTTGAGGAATTGTTCGCATTTTATTTTTGATTCCTCATAATTCCCCGTTACCACCAAGGGGTCATTGCGGTTGACCAGTTTGTTTTGGAGTTGGGTGGGTCCCATCACGCTGGCTGACGAAGTAAAAACAAACGGGACCTCACGTTTTGTTGCTTTGATTGCGTTTACTAAATTAACTGTGCCTCCCAAATTAACATCCATTGTCAGTTCGCGGCGTTTTTTTGAGGCGGGAGGAATTATCGCTGCAAGATGAACCACTGCGTCGCATTCTTCAACCGCTTTTTTCACATCTTCAAAATTTCGAATGTCCCCAAACACCACTTTCTCAATTTTGTTTTGGTATTTTTTTGCGTCTTTGCGGGTTTTTTTGTTGTCTACCTCAAAAACCGTTACTTCGTGGGCTCGTTTGTGGGCTTCTTCTATGACGGCTTTTCCGATGTTGCCAAATGCTCCCGTGATTAGTAGTTTCATTTGTTGTTCCCCAGAGTTCTAGTACGCTGCGTTAATGAGCTTGTTGTCCCATCATGTTTGAGCATTCTAACGGTGAACCCGCCCTTTAGCCTTTCACCTGCTTTTTGTTTGTTCTCTTACGCATCTAAGGCTGTTTGTCCGCTTCTGAAGGTTTGGCTCGGGGGTCCCGCAGCAAGTCTTTGCGGAAGTCTTCGGCAAACGCCTCAAAATCCACCTCCGCAAAGGTAGGCGGCGCCGCCACCTGCAGGATTTTCTCCAACTCCAAATGTTCTTCCGCGGTCTGCAACGCTTTGGCGCCGAATTCTTCGTAGCAGATTTCCACCTCAGGAA
This sequence comes from Candidatus Bathyarchaeia archaeon, assembly GCA_041447175.1. Classification (NCBI taxonomy): domain Archaea; kingdom Thermoproteati; phylum Candidatus Bathyarchaeota; class Bathyarchaeia (SeqCode); species Bathyarchaeia archaeon. Next base: position 389,077 of record CP166960.1, read on the forward strand.
TTTTGCCTCGCCCCTCCACATCCACCACAGGAACTACCCCCAGCACCTGCACGCCCGCGTTTGCAAATGCGTCGTGGATGGCTTGTTTGACTTCGGGGGTGAGGTAGCCCATGCAGACGCGGTTGAGGATGACGCCTGCGGGTTTTGCTCCGAGGCGTTTGAGCAGGCTGATGTAGTTGAGGGCGCCCACCATGCCGCCTTCGATGCCTTCTTTGTCGCAGCCCACCACCAGCACCGTCGGCACGCCCAGGGACGCGGCGATTTCTGCCGTGGATCGCGGTGTGGGAATCTGCTTAAACAGCAGTCCCGTGAAGGCGTCCATGGCGCCCTCCACAACCACTAACTCGTAGTCCTCGGTTGCTTCTTTGAGGGCGGTTGTGTGGCGTTTCCAGCCGCAGCTTGCCACCGCCATAGACGAGTACCCATAGATGGGCTGCTTAATCAGGTAAAGTGCAGGAACTAAATCCCGAATGTCTGCGCCGACCTTCACCACTCCCACGTTCACGCCCCTTCGTTTGAGGGCAGCCACCAGTCCCGTCGTGAGGAAGGTTTTGCCTGACCCGCTCTCTAACGCGGTAACTAGCAGGGCGCGGGGCGGCTGGGGCTGTTTGGGGGTGGTTTTGGGGTGGAGGTTTGTGGCGATTCCGATTTCGTCTTTGATGGTGGCTTGGAGTTTGGCGTTTGCCCTGCGGATTTGTGCCTGTTCGGTGGGGGTTAGGTTGAGGGTTTTGGCGATGCCGTCGGTTAGGGCTGGGTTGTGGTCTAGCAGTGCGTGGGGCAGCACGCCCACCACGTTGCCCGCGGAGTTGGCGACGCCTGAAATGAGGTCTTTGGGTTGGCTGCGGTAATCCAAGTGCTGCACATGCGAGGTTAGGATGGGTTTGGCGTTTTTGCCCAAGGTGAGGTCGCCGTAGGTGTGGCAGTGAAACCCCGACGCCTTTGCGCCCACGGTGTCGCATAAAAAACTGCTGCCCGTTATGGTGGCGGTGACTTGGTCAGTGCAGATAAGCGGCTTAAACTCCACCTCCAACAGCCCCAACCCCTCCTTCACAATCGGCTTAGGCGAAAGCCGCCCCACATCAGTCCTCAAAGAAAGAATCTGAAAACCCGAGCATACGCCCAGCACAAACTTCCCCGAGTCCGCCATCCGCAGGATTTCCCGCTCTACGTTGCCTTGGATGGCGTGGGATTCCACTAAGCTGCCGCCTGGAATGACAAGCATGTCCAGCGTTTCGGAGGCTGGTTTTCCCTCCACAGTGCCGTCGGCTTGGACAAGGTCGGTTGGCAGGTTACCAAACGCTTCAAAGCAGGGCAGTGCACCAGGCACGTAGACTAAGCCGATGTGTTTCACTTGGGCTCCTCAGATGTTGGTTAATGGTGGCGGTTTATTTAATGTGGTAGGCTCCATCAACCAAGCTTTGGAAACGGAGCGGGGGCGGCTATTTTTCTGTTTGGTTAAGTTCCTCGGCTATGCTGCTGAACTGTTCCAGTGCGGCTTGCAGGTTTTCTGTGATTTCTCGGGCAATCACCTCTGGCGGCGGCAGGTTTTCGGTGTCCTCTAAGCTTTCGTCTTTGAGCCAGAAAATGTCCAGGTTGGCTTTGTCGCGTTGCATAAGCTCCGTGTATGTGTAGGGTTTGAAGCGGTCGGTGGGTTGGCGGTCGTGGCGGTTTTTCGGGTTATAGCAGGCGACGAAGTCTTTGAGGTCTTTGCTGGTGAGGGGGTTTGTTTTGAGGGTGAAGTGTTTGTTGGTGCGCAGGTCATAAATCCAAAGCTTTTCTGTCCACGGCTTTTCACTGGCGGGTTTACGGTCAAAAAAGAGCACGTTTGTTTTAACTCCTGGTTTATAGAATATCCCCGTCGGCAACCTAAGTAGGGTGTGAACATCACATTCGTCAAGTATTTTTTTGCGTATGGTTTCCCCTGCTCCGCCTTCAAAAAGCACGTTGTCTGGGACTACTATGGCCGCTCTGCCGTAAATTTTTAGGATTGTTTTGACATGTTGGAGGAAGTTTAGTTGTTTGTTGCTTGTTGTTGCCCAAAAATCCTGCCGTTCATAAGTTTGAGTCTCTTTGCTTGATTTGTCCTCACCATTGGTCACCGTGTAACTGGCTCTTTTGCCAAACGGCGGATTTGTCATGACCACATCAAAGCGTTTGCCCTTGTCATTGATAAGTGAGTCTCCCGTTTCTATTGGGCAGGGTTGGTCTGGCTCGCCGTCTATGCCGTGAAGGTACAAATTCATTACACATAAACGCACGACATTATCCACTATATCTTTACCAGTAAACGTATTGGAGCGCAGAAATTGTTTCTGTTCTACGTCTAAAGTTGGGTCCTTAGACATATAATCGTGGGCTGCAATAATGAAGCCACCAGTGCCACAGGCGGGGTCATTAACAGTCATCCCCACTTTGGGCTGCATAACCTCCACAATTGCTTTGATTAGTTGCCGTGGAGTGAAATATTCGCCAGCACCACTTTTGATGTCTTCTGCGTTCTTCTCCAACAACCCCTCATAAATGGTGCCTTTTACATCAATATCCAAGCCAAGCCAAGTTTCCCGATTTATTAGGTCAATTAGGCGTTTAAATTTGGCTGGGTCTTGAATCCGATTTTGAGCTTTGCGAAAAATTACCCCCAACAACCCTTTTTCCTTGCTCAAATCCTCAAGCAAATGGCGATAGTGAATTTCCAATTCTGCCCCGTCTTTAGTAATTAGGCTCTGCCAATCCAACCCTTCTGGAATTGTGGACGACTTGTTGAAGGGAGGTTTAGTTTGCTCATCAGCCATCTTCAAAAACAACAAATAAGTTAACTGCTCCACATAATCCCCATAACTAACCCCATCATCCCTAAGGACGTTGCAGTAATTCCACACTCTCTGCACAATAGGCGCTGCTTCACTTGACATATTTAGACAACTCCACTTGATTGGTTTTTTGATCTATTGCTTAAACGTTCAGTTTTAATACGTTCCACCAATTTCTCAGCTGTCTCATCGGCATGGTTTTGAGGCACCAGTTTCCCACTAAATGCTCGATTCAATATGCTTTGGCGTAAGGAGAAAGATTGCCGCAGGCTTTGCTCAAGTATTTGTTCGTTATACTCAATTATTGAAAAACCTGTTTGGATGTAATCTATGATTGCCTTCTGCTTTACAGAATCCAATAATGGAAACGGAATTTTTGATAAGCTCCCCTGACTTATCGTGTTTTGCCCCGCGCTTGATATTATGCTTGATTCAATATGCTTACGCGCTATTTGCGAATCAAAATAGTGCTTCACGTATTGTGACTCAATGCCTTTCTGCAAACGAATTCTTATCAAGTGGTCACAGAAAGCCCAAGGCTCCTTTTGGATAAAAACAACTAACTGTCCTGTATTACTTTTACTGCCATTAACCCTTATGCAAAGCAGGTCATTTTTGCTGAGTGAATACTTTTGTTCCTCATCATTAGTTAGCTTAATAGTCCGTGGAGCTTTGGCAGTTATAACTCCGTTTTCAATATCTGCAAGCCTGAGAACATTGATTGGTTTTCCTTCGTCGCTCCTTCTTTTTGATAAACCGTTCTGGTAACTTTCGACAACATTACTGAAGGGAACTATATGGTTGCCTTCAACTTGGAATGCTTGTTTTAAAACTGCTTGGCGGTAACGTTTAAGCTGCTTCTGCACCTCACGGAGCGAGGCGACGCCAGCATCCAAAAAAGAAAACAACTCCTCAACCTTACCAACAATACGCAACTGCTCATTGAACGGGGGTATATGGATTTCAAATTTCTTAATATCGTGCTGAAATAAATGAGGAACAGCGGTACCTGCTGTTTTCTGTCTAACCAATTCTTGAAATTTGGGACCCCTAAAATAGTAAAAAAGATATTTGGGAAGAATTGCTTTACACGATCTAACCACCAAGATTGATGAATTAACAGTAACCTTTGTAGGAAGATTTTCCACAAAGCCTATTTTGCCAATTGTGCCATCTTTGGTAACCAATACATCTTGGTTTCTAAGCTGAATTTCTGGGGATTCTTCATATCTAAAGTCACTTAGATGGTTAGTTACATCAAAATTAATCGAACCATTTTCAAGGATGTCTTTTACAGCTAATAGTGGAACCCCTTCTGTCAGGTATTCTTCTTTTTTTAAACCTCTCCAACCGATGCGTCCAGCAATAGATATGTAGTCTTCAAGGGTCACGGCTGTCCAGCCACCAGGTAATTTCTCAATAAATTTTTCCTGCAGGGTCATTTCGTTAGCACCGTGTTTAGTTCTTTAATTATGTTGTTTAGTTGTTGTCCGAAGAGTTTGTGGGCTTTGACTGCGCCTCCTTTCTGGTTAAACGGTGACAGCTCAAAGGCGTCTATGTTGATGGTTAGGCTGGTGGTTATGTGGTCTTTTATCATGTTTAGCCAGTCTTTCTGTTCAACCGTAAATGAGTGCCCCAGTTTTTCTTGGCTGTTTAGCCACTCACTGAAACGCCTATTTACCGCGTCGCTGAAAGGCTCCAAAACATCGGCACTGCCAACGGCAAATCGCACCAGCGAAACGATGTTGGTTAAAAGTTTCTGTGGACCTGCACCCTTCACTTTTGACTTTTCCAGTTGCTCGTAGGCAAGCCAAACAAGTTCAGGCGTTAAGTTGTAGGGGGGTTTTTTGATGGCTTCAGCTAACTCTTTGATGGCTGCATACGTTAGGTGCCTTTGCCCGTAGGGTTGACCATAAATCAGTTGCAGAGCAGTTAACTCATCCTTATTTTGTTCGATGAAGCCTTTGAAGGATTCAACGGTTAAACGGGCTTTCTCTGCAGCCTGCAAATCGTACCCCGCAAAAACTACCTCGTCTTTGCTTACGTTGTCGATGGTTTGTTCGTTTCGGCGTTTAACTTCGGCAAGGGTGTTTCTGAATTTTGGCGAATCAAACAGGACACATGCTGTTTTGGTGAGTTCTTCTGAAGCCTTCTGCACTTGCTCATTGGTCGGGTTTTCGGTCTGGAAAAGTTCTTTGGCTTTCTCCATGTGCTTGTCGGGGTCAACCGCATCAAACAATTCGTTAATGACCTGTTTGAGATTTTTGCCATTGCTCACGGCTTCAATTTCTTTTCGTGACGCTTCGTCCAGTTCGCGGTCAAAACGGGCAAGACGCCCAGCCAAAGACGTGAGTGTGTCCACATCTCGAATACCCAACGCCACTGAACCCAAAAGCCTGTCAAACGGCACACTCCGATTCCGCTCCAATGGTCGCGAGTCGGTCTTGTCGCTTTCACAAACCCCCACCGCATCCACGATGACAAACTGGGTTTTGTTTTCCACATCGGGCGTGACCGCTTTCAAATCCGTACTTGAAATCGTCCGCGTTCCGCGTCCCTTCATCTGCTCAAAGTAGACGCTTGAATGGATGTCGCGCATGAACAGCAAGCATTCTAGGGGGCGGATGTCGGTGCCTGTGGAAATCATGTCCACCGTAACGGCAATGCGGGGATTATAGCTGTTTCTGAAGCTAGAAATCAAGTCTTCCGTCCGCTCCCCCGTGGTTCGGTAGGTGATTTTCTTGCAGAAATCGTTGCCTTTGGCGAATTCTTCACGAATTATCTCCACGATGTCTTCCGCGTGGCTGTCATCTTTGGCAAACACCAGCGTCTTAGGGACCTCGCCCCGGGTGGGAAAAATCTCAGTGAACAGCTTATCCCGAAAAGTGCGGATAACGGTTCGGATTTGGTCCTTAGCCACAACGCTGCGGTCTAACTGCTTCGCGCAATACTCCAAATCGTCTTCTAGCTGCTCCCAACGTACCCTGCGGGTCTGTTTATCCCTTTTATCCACATAGAATCCCGCTTCAACTTTGCCGCCGCCTTGGGTGATTCGCGTGTTAATTCGGTAAACATCATACCCCACATTCACGCCATCAGCCACTGCGCGGTCATGCCCATACTCCATCACCAAATTCTGGTTGAAAAAGCCCAACGTCTGCTTGGAAGGCGTTGCAGTTAAGCCAACGATGAAGGCATCAAAATACTCCAACACCTGACGCCAGAGATGGTAAATTGACCTGTGACACTCATCCGTGACGATTATGTCAAACATTTCAATTGGGATGGCAGGGTTGTAGACAACGTCCACAGGCTTCATGCCGTTAAGCGACAGCTCAAACGCGGAGCCTTCCTCGTTCTCTTCGGGCAAGTCTTCGCCGCGGAGCATGGCGTAAAGCCGCTGGATGGTGGTTATGCAAACGCGGCTGACCCCATCGATATTGCGTGAAGTCAGCCTTTGGACGTTGTAGAGCTCGGTGAATTTGCGTCCATCATCGGGAGTCTGGTACTTTTGGAACTCCTGCAACGTCTGCTTGGCTAACGTGTTGCGGTCAACCAAAAACAAAACCCGTCGTGCACCGCCAAACTTGATTAACCTGTAAACGAAGGTGACGGAGGTGAAGGTTTTGCCGCTGCCGCTTGCCATTTGGATGAGGGCGCGGGGTCGAGATTGGGCAAAGGACTGCTCTACATTTGTGATGGCTTCAACTTGGCAGCCGCGTAAGCCTTCTTCAATTAGGGGCGGCATTGCTCGGAGCCTGCCGCGCAGGGTGTCGGGTTGGGTTAGCCATTCCTGCAGGGTTTCAGGGCGGTGGAATGTGAAGATGCGTCGGGAGCAGGAGTCGGGGTCACGTAAATCCCTAAAAAACGTCTCAGCGCCAGTGCTTTCGTAACCCAACGGCAGAGGGGTTCCAGCGCAGGGTACGTTTTCGGCTAAGCCCGAGAGGTATTTTGCGGTTTGCTCTGAAACCCCGCTTAAGGTGGTTCCTTCAGGCTTTGCCTCCAAAGCACCCACAGCGCGGCGGTCCACAAACAGCAAATAATCCGCCTCACCACAGGTCAAGGGAAACTCGCGGACAGCCACCCCCAAACCTGCCCCCAAATTCAAATCCTTAAAATCCTGAACTTGCCATCCAGCCGCTTTCAGCTGGGTGTCAATTTTTCTGCGTGCCCTCTCTTCAGGCGTCGTCATCAAGCAGCCCCAGACTTGCCCATTAGTAAGTGCCTTGTGTAGTTAAAACTTGCCCACCTACCTGCGGATTTATAAATTTATAAATTGATAAATTTCGTGAGCCTTCTTAAGCTGCGATTGCGCCATTTTGGGCAGGTGCATTTCACATGAAACAGGATGGGGGTGACTGCCAGAAAAAAACCAACACATTTTGGGGCTATTCCGAAAAAGTGCCCAATACAACAGGCAAAAAACCCGCCTATTTGCCGCCTATTAGCATCCAAATAACAATTCATTGCAGAACCTATAGAGGGGTAGGTCGACACGCAAGTTTTGCCGGGGAAAGCGTAGAGGGGGAGGGGTCTACCCGAAACGTAGCCTACCTACCGTGGGCAGACTTACAGTAGCAATGCTTCCAGTGCAATAATCGGAACAACCACTACCAGCCCAAACAGGAACGTGGTCACCTGCATTATCCGCCACGCCTTGGTGATGTCATCCGCAGAGAACCGCTCCGCATCGCCCAGCGCGTAGTGCCCCTCTTTCTCCAGCTGCGTGTTCAGGGCGCCCGCCATGGCAGATATGGTGTAGCCAGCGTTGGGGCTTGCCGTCTTGTTCCTGTCCCGTTTAAGGATGCGCCACGAACTGCGCCAATCCGCCCCCACCAAAGCCGAGGCAGCCACCATCAGAACCGCCGTAATCCGCGTCGGCACATAGTTGGTTATGGTGTCCATGCGTGCACTAAACCACCCAATATTCACGTTAACCGCGTCCTTGTAGCCCACCATCGAATCCAACGTGTTAATGACGCGGAAGGCATAGGCGCCTGGCACGCCAAACAAGGCAAAAAAGAAGAACGGCGAAGTGACGCCGTCCGTGGTGCTTTCTGCAATTGACTCCACGGCGGCAGAGACAATGTGGCGTTCGTCGAGCGTGTTGGGGTCGCGTCTGACGATGAAATGCATCCACTTCCGCGCCTCAGCCATGTCGCCACGTTTGAGGGCTTTTTCGATGGGGTGGGTGTAGTAGCGCATGCATTTGAGGGCAAACGTGGTTTTAAGCATCAGAGCTGCCATGATGATGTAGAGAAACCAGCCCACGACTGGAATGAGCCGCAATGCCCAGAGGATGGCAAAGGAGGCGCCCGCAAACAACGCCATCACCGACACGCAGAGCAAAACGCCGTTGGCTTTCTCCGTCTTAGGGTTTGAGCTTTTCAGGCGGGGTTTGAGGTAGTCTATGACTTTGCCCATCCAGACGGTGGGGTGGGCGCGGTCGGGGATTTCCCCAAATACGATGTCAATGGTGAAGGCTAAAACAAAAATCAGCACCGAGTCCACAAAGAAGGAGAAGTTAAAGAAGGGAAACATGCGTGCACTCTCAAACCTGCTTCTCCAGACTCACCTTCAACGCCGCCACCAGCCGCTCGTTCTCAGGATGCGTCTTGACTGCGACTCGCACAAAATGCTCATCTAAACCCGCAAAGGAGGTGCAGTCCCGAATCAGCACGCCCTGCGTGAGCATTTTTTCTTTGAGTTGGGCGGCGGTGAATCCGGTTTTTTGGATGTTCATAAATAGAAAGTTGGCGTCGGCTGGATAAATCTTCAAGCCTTTCACCCGCTTAAGCGCCTTGAGCAGGAAGGCTTTCTCTGCCTTTATCAAAGCCAACGTTTTTTGCAGGTGCGCCGCGTCGTTGAGGGCTGCAACCGCCGCCGCCTGCCCCAAGCAGTTTACGTTCCACGGCAACTTGGCGTTCATTAGCACGTTGATGATTTCTTTGGAGGCTATCCCATAGCCAATCCGAAGCCCTGTTAAGCCGTAGATTTTGGTGAACGACCGCAGCACAAACAGGTTCGCAAACTCGTTGATGCGGTTAATCATGGATAGCCCCTCGCCGTCGTCGACGAATTCAAGGAAGTCCTCATCCAAGAAGACCAAGATGTCGCGGTCCAGCGCCTGCTGGATGATTTCCGCAAGCTGGTCGGGCGGGGTTAGGATGCTGGTGGGGTTGTTGGGGTTACAGAAGTACACAATTTTGGTTTTGCCCGTCATGGCGCGCGTGAACCTTGCGGGGTCAGCCTCAAAACGGCTAGTTAACTTGACATACTTAACCCTCTCGCCAGTCTTTTTCACTGCGCTGTCGTATTCCCCAAACGAGGGCGCAGGCACCAGTGCGACGTCGCCTTTGTTCATGAAGGCTTCGGCAAACAGGTAAATCAGCTCCGTAGACCCGTTGCTCACAATGATGTTGTCTCTGCCTACGCCCGCGTAGTGGCTTGCGAGGGCGTCGCGCAGGGCGTTGGAGCATGAGTCGGGGTAACTGGGAATCATGCCAAAACCAGCAGTCACTGCTTGGAGAGCTTTTTCGGAGGGTCCCAACGGGTTAACGCTGGAGCTAAAATCCAAAATCTCCTCCCGCGTGCGCCCTGTTTTGCCAGCGGCTTCCAGTACATCTGCGCCATGAACGCAGGGCTTCAAACCACGAAAGTTCGCCTTCGCCAAATCCAACGCTGGTTTCATACGTCATCCCCAACACTTTTAGAAACGCCTAATAAATCCGTTATGAAACCCAAAAAGCATTTTCCCCTTAAACAAGCCCAAGAAGACAATTTGTTTTTGAGGCGTTTTTCTTGAATTGTGGAATACAAAAACTTAAAACTGAAATTACACCTCATTCAGATAAAAGAGCAAACAAAATGATTGAATACCTAAGCTTAGTACTTGGTGCAATTGGGACTATCACTGGAGTTCTCTCTCTTGTATGGAAGTTTGAGAACCAGAGACCAAAAATGAAAATTAAGGTAAAAGAGATTACACATACGTTTCATGAAACAAAATCTGGAAAGGAAATTCATTTTCTTGTGGATCTTGAGATATGGAATCACGGTGATAGAGGAACAACAATAAACAAAATTGAACTAGCATTTTCTGATGATAAAAAACGACACGTTTTAGAACAAGAAACGCGTGGAAGAGAAAACATGCGTACAGGTTTTTTTGGAACAAAAATAATTGAAGTTGAAAGAAAATGGGTAAACCCCAATGAGCTTATAGAAGAAAACCTTAATCTAACCGATGAATACACTGGAAGTGAAAAAGACGATATTCTTTGCATTATTACTCTTTATCACACCCGCAAAACTCTTAGAAGCGAAGCTATCTCTAAAAAAAAGCTTAATTGATTCTATCATTGGTTATACTATTATTCATTTAATTTGAGCAAGTTCAAATTTAATGGAATCGGTCACGAATAATTAGCTGGATGGAATTCGCTTTTAGTGGAAAGGAGAAAGAAGGTATGCAACAATTGTTAGTGGTTTTTTTATATTCTTCCTTAATTCTGATTGTGTCAACTTGGGCAAAGAAATCAACACGACGGTTGCTGGACCAGCCGACTTCTCAACATTAACTTGACTTTGTTCTGCGAGTTTGAATTTTAGTCCTGCCCCTTCCGCTAATGTTTCGATTTCGTGTGCGATACCTGTTGACCCGACAGGGATGATTTCGTGAACAAACTCGAGTTTGCGAAGCGCTAAAACGCTGTTAATTCCAAATCTCACACAAGCTCTGGGTTGTATTAGAAAAATATTTCTGCAAACCACGTTTCATACTATCAATTAGAGGTCTAAGCGAGTGGACAAAGTGGTGACGGAAAGAAAGGCAACTGTGGCAGATGTAGCTGCGATTACTGAAATCTATAACGAAGCTATCCTCAACACTACTGCCACATTTGATACGCAACCCAAAACCTTAGCTGAGCAGCAAACATGGTTCATCAATCATCAGCCCAGACACCCCATCATAGTTGCCCAACAGAATGGTCAAGTGGTGGGGTGGGCGTCGCTTAGCAAATGGTCAGACCGATGCGCCTACTGTGACACCGCTGAAGTATCCGTGTACGTCAGAAAGGAGTACCGTGCACAAGGAGTAGGCAGGCAACTGCTGAAAGTTCTTATTGATAATGGCAGAAACATTGGGTTGCACACCGTTATTGCTCGAATTGCAGGCGACAACCAAGCCAGCAGGCGCCTTTTCAGGTCTATGGGTTTTGAGGATATAGGCGTTATGCGTGAGGTCGGCAGAAAATTCGGCAAACTCTTAGATGTCTATTTGATGCAGAAAATCTACGACTAAACCCATTCTTCCTGAACACCTGTGAGTCGGGTTGGGTGCTTTCAGTTTGAAAGATGCGCAACACAGTTGATGGGTTTACTTACTGCGTTTTTCAGCTCAGACAGTTTCTGTTCGGATAATGCCGCTAAGACTACAGTTGCAGGACCCGCCGACTTCTTAACATCCACTTCCTGTTGCTCTGCGATTGTGAATTTGAGTTTGGCTCCTTTGGCTAAGGTTTCGACTTCGTGTGCGATGCCTGTTGAACCCACGGGGATGATTTCGTGAACAAACTCCAGCCGCCGCAACGCCCAAACGTCGGTTGACTCTGCAATTTTGCCTTGGTTTTCTTCGGCTAAGACTTCGGCTCCAACGCAGGGAACCCCAACAGCCACCACAACATCGCCTGCTTGGGCGGTGCCAATTTTAAGTTGCTCCTTGCGGCAGGTTCCCACAACCGTAACCCCAATGCCCGTCTGCTCCACCGCAATGTTCTTCTCCGTGCTGCCCGTCACCGCCAGCTTTGGGTCTAAGCCTGCCTTTTCTGCTTCATCTCGAATGCCGCGCAGGATTTCTGCACCCAGCGGTTCAGGCTCCACCCCCAACGCGTCTACAACGCAGACGGGGTTTGCACCAACAGCCAGAACCTCCATTAACGCCGCACGCGCCGTAAACTTGCCCAAAATGAAGCCGTCAACTTTCAGCTTATCCAGCGGCTTAGGACCAATGCCCCCCGCGGAGTCACAGCCCACAACCAGAACTTCGCCGCTGAGAAACTCAAAAAGCAGAACGTCGCGGTTGGTTTTTACAGGAAAAGGAAGAAGCGGGTTGGAGGGTGGGGTGGGGGTCAAAGTTTGAGTCTGCCTCTTATCCCAACATAGGCTAAGCCCGCAATAAAGACGTTTAGGACCGCCGCCGCAAACACGAACGGGATGAACGCCAACGCCAGGGTTAAGCCGTAGTTGGGGTCAGGCACCACCACAAACGTGAACAAGGTATTGATGATTACGCCTGCTGCGAGGGCGGGGATGAAGCCCCCGGTTCTGTTCATCTTGTTGATTATGCCTATTGCGGCGCCTGCCAGAGCCATGCCCAACGCGATGGGAAGATGGAAGTAACCAAGAGGAAACCCGCTGACCACAGCAGTTGCCAAATGCCCCAACCCGCAGACCAACGCACCCTCTTTGGCTCCGAAGTAGAGGGCAACAAAGAAGCCTGCGGCGGAGTCAAGGGCAAGCGAGCCGACGGGGCTGGGGATTTTGAGAAAGGAGCCCGCAGCGCACAGCGCAGTGAATATGGCTACGCGGGCAAGGCTCCACGTGGGGGAATTACGGGGAAGTTGGATTTGGGGTTGGGTTTTGTTTTGCATCTAAGTCAACCTTGCGTAACGGCGAAGGGTCTGAATAAAAGCATTTGCGCATACACTACACCTGTAGTGTGGCAACAATCAGAACCCATTAAACCCACGCGCCAAAACCCGACAACCCACGTCTTATCCTGCCAATCCACGACGTTTTACGCCGCAACCCAAACCCAAAACAAACCCCAAATCAAAAAAACAACCCAAAACGCGCCCTGCAAAAAAGGTAGGAGGTATAGAAGAAAAAACGCAAAAAGAAAAACGAGTTAAGTTAAGGGTTTGCCTTTGCGCCACTCCCAAAACGTGCCCACATACATGCCCCAACTCCGCAGCTTAGGCGAAATCGTCCGAAGCAACGCAGGACACGAAATCAGCACGATAGGCAAGTTAATGGCAAACGTGGGCACCAAGATTTCCACGGCCTGAGTCGCCGTGAACAACTGCGGCAAAACAGTGTACTGCCAAAGAATGTAGCCCGTGCCAGCCAACAAACTTACCGCGTACACACCCAAAAGGGCAACGAGGCTTTTGCGTTTGCCATCTTCAGCAGCCCGCGAAGGCATAAACACCCAGTTCAGCAGGTAAATCAGCAGCGCCACCACCGCTTCAAACACGCCCAAAAAGCCCAGCCCTTCGACAAAGGCGCCTCCCATGAAACCGCCAATCATGACGCCCACCAAGCCGCTCCAGCCAAACCAAACGGGGAAAACGCCCAGCAGTATGATTGGTAGGTAAAGCAGGGTAAAGTTGGGTAGCGTGACGGAGTAGGATAGAAAGAAGAATATGGCGTAGAGTGCGGCGGACATGGCCATTATGGAGGCTTGCTTAGATTTGCTTAGATTCTGCATGGCAATCAGCTTTTGGGCGTGCTTACTTGGAGTTTACTAGTTGCTCGTAGCTGCGCTCCACTTCTGCAAGCAAAGTCTGCTTGGTCACTGCGCCTTCGGATTTGACCATGGCAGCGATTGCTGTGCCGCCTATGCCAACGCCCTCCTTGACCACGCCAGCCTCGTAAGCACGCAACCCACTAAACCGCGAACCACCAAAATCAAGGTCCGCAGCCAACACAGGCACATCCGCAATCTGGCTCACTATGCCGTTAAGGTCGGAAGTTTTGTCCTCCACAATCCACCGTGTTGTGCCGATGGCAACATTGCCCAAAACTTTTGGGTTTAAGCCGTTGACTACGGCAAGAACGGCGGTCATTTGGGTTCCGCCAGCCATAACCACAGGCACACGCTCCGCCGCACCCAAAACCAAACCTGCAAAAACAGGCATCATAGGGTCACCCACAGCGGAAACCGCGCCCAGCGGGTCAGCCTTAAACGCGCCCACAGCAGCACCAGCAGCTTTTAACCCAGCCTCAACGGTTTGCAGCTTCAAATCATGCGGATTCCCAGGCATGCTACTGCTCACCTTGCCCTCCCCATGGTAGCCCATAGCCTGCAAAACCCCCAGCGCCGTCGTGGTGCCCCCAGGAATGCTCTCGCCAATGACAAGATAATCTGCGGTTTCCGACAGGATGCGCCCCGCCAGCTTAGCACGCGCCAGCACCTCAGCCGCATCCTCAACTGCCTTGCCCGTGCGAATGTCCTTTCCGGGTTTTGCGCCTACATCCAAATACGGCACGTAGGGCAGAACCCGTAGTCCAGCATTCACCGGCAGCGCGGTCATGCCTGCCAGTTTAAGCGCGGACATGGTGACCAACGCGGGGGTGGGGATGCCGTCGGGGGTGACGGGAACGCCGTTGATGCATCGGCATTTGCCCAGCAAGAGGAGTTCGATGTCGGCGGGTGGGGTGTAGTCGGTTATGTCGGGGTTTGCGCCTGCAGCTGATAACCCAGGGATTTTGGCGGTCTGCGTCGTGCCAAGCGTACAAATGAATTGAGGCTTTTTGCCCTTGAGGTTCTGAAGGAAGGCTTCTCCTTTTTGCGGTTCGTGTGTAAATATGATGTCTTGCATGGTTGTTTCCTGCGTCTTTTGGTTGCTGTAGTAACGGATAAAAGCCTTTGCACACACACTACACATGTAGTGTGTCCACGTGAAAGTCACAAACATACGCATCTCAGAAAAAATCCTCGACGAAACCGACCAACTCGCAAAACAACACGGACTCAACCGCTCCGAAATCATCCGCCAAGCCCTAACCGTATACCTACACCTAATCCAAAACGTCGGCTCCCTGCTCCGCCCAATAGCCTTCCAAGTCAAACCCGCACAAATCACCTACACCAGACGCGGCGACATCACCGTCATGCAAATTCCCACAGGACACGCCATCGTGGTGGGCTCCACCTCTTCAGGCGCCGTCGGACCAAAACCCCAAGACAAAGTCAAAGTGAAAGGGCGCATCGTAGGCAAATTCCTTGCACGCGTGGCATTAATGGATGTGGTTGCGGTAGGCGCGTTTCCCGTGCTACTATCCGTAACCTTAGGCGTCGAAAAAGAACCCACAGGACACGAAATCTTGGAAGGCATCCGCAGCGAAGCCGTGGTTTTGGGTTTAGACCCCAACCAAGTAGTGCTGGAGAAAACCGAAGAAAACTTCGCCACAGCCCAAACAGGTGCCGGCTTAACGGTGGTCGGCTTCGCAAACCAAGATGACTTGCGACTGGGCAAAACAGTACCCGGCGATTTGCTAGTGGCGGTTGGCAAACCCAAAGTCGGCGAAGAAGTGATTCCCGCAGAAGTTCACGGCGAAATCGCGGACCTGCGTAACATGGCAACGCTTTCCCAGCGACGCTATGTGCATGATATTGTAGCTGTGGGTTCACAGGGCATCGCGTATGAGGCGCGTATGATGGCGTTTGCGGTTGGGCGACAACTCAAATTTGCCGAGCAAACTGCGGTGGATTTGGAGAAGTCAGCTGGTCCAGCTTCGGTTGTGCTGGTCACTTTGGACCCAAAACGGTTGGAGGATTTGGTTTTGCTGCTACAAAAACCTGTAACGGTGATTGGCGAAATACTCTAACTTGACGGTGCATCGTCCTTTTGGGTTTGGATGGTTTTCTTCCATTTCTGCACCCATTCAGCGTTGCCCTCATCCATCGCCTGCAAGCATTCAGGGTCATTGGCATCAAGCTGAACTTTGGCTGAGTTCTGAAGCTTTGGGTTTTTGTTTGGCGTCTTTTTCCCCTCTTGTGCCTTCATTATACTTTTACGGCTAGTTTTTGGATATAAGGTTTAGGATAACCTACAGCCAACATCGCCTTGTAGCTTTCTGAGCAGTCTACCCCTGCAAATACTTTCCGCTCCGCTCGGATAGTTCAGAGTTTGTTTGTGCCCAAGTGGCATGCCGCTTGGTATGTAGCTTTGTGGGTTAGATGCATGTGGTTTTTTTCTGTTTTTGTGTGCACCTTATGAACATGAAAATTCAAATGGTGCCCGACTGCCTAAGTGAAAGTGGGTAGGCATTGTTGCGTGCCTACAAATGTAGCAAACTCTCAGACTACATTTCTGGCTAAAGAACCGCCCAAAACCCTAATTCAAAATCTCTGGGTCATGCGTAGGAAACATGCCTGCAACTGTGCCGCAGAGACGCCGTCTTAGCGGTGCTCAGGCTCAGATTCAACATCAAAAGAGGCTTGCAAAGGGGACTTAACAAACCCGCGAACTCTTATTTGCAGCAATAAATAAGTCAGCTTCAGCGAACTTACCGTAGAAACCAAGTGAGGGGACATCACATATGGTTAGACGTTCAATCTTTGATAGGATCTTTAAGGAAATGCAGACCATCCGCTTCCGGCTGGACGACTTAGAGAACACGATGGCCAGCTGGAACCCTCAACCCGTGACCATGTCCGAATCCAAGCTTATCAGTTTACCTGACCACCTGCGCAGAACATACATGGCTGTTGCCTCTAAGGGCGAATGCGATGCCATCCAAGTCAGCAACATAACAGGCAGATGCCGCGCAGTAGAAAGTGGCTACCTTAACCAACTTGCCCGTATGGGCTGGCTTCACAAACGCCGAATTAGTAAAACCGCACACTTCCGAGCCGTCTCTGAGAAAGTTCTTAACGAAACCCCACAAACCAAACCCAAAAATGAAAGCCCAAAAGACAACGTTTCCACTGGGGTACTGGATAATCAGGATGAAAACAGCTACTCCACCGCTTTGTACTGACAAAGATGTGCTGTAAGCCAGACCCAAGATAGGCGCGATTTAGCATCCGCTAAGGTTAACCGCAGCAACCAAACAGTTAGAATCTGCAGTTCCCAAACTAAACCGCCCTACGTTTGTGCTTGAGCAACGAAATAATGCCGTTTATTCTACAAACACAAAACCTCAACGTCTGTTTTTTCATACTAAATTTTAGATGCTGTAATTCTGTCTTTATTTAAGAAAATCGCCTTGATTTAGGTTTTTTAAGTCATTTTTTGTTTTTGTGATGAACACAAAGACATTGAGATATACTAAGTACGCAACCGTTTTCACGTTTCGTGAACAACGATGGCAAAAGGACAACTATTCAAAGCCTTAGCGATATCGCTAATTCTCTTGACAGCCCTCGCCGCAGTCGCCGCCATTAAGCCAACGCCAATCGCCAACGCAGCCACAACAGGAACCTTCGGCAACACCGCTGTTGGTCCCTACATTGACAGAACACCTGTAGGTGACAAGGACTCATGCAGGTATCAAGCAACCGAAACCGGAACAATAACTTCAGTCTCCATGTACATCCAGACCGCCAACGCCCCAGTAAGCTTTGCTGTTTACAGCGACAATAACGGGCAGCCCGACCAGCTTCTTGGTCAAAGCAGCTACGTCACCACAACTGGAAACAGCTGGGTGACCGCACCCGTTTCA
Source organism: Candidatus Bathyarchaeia archaeon (assembly GCA_041447175.1). Taxonomy (NCBI): domain Archaea; kingdom Thermoproteati; phylum Candidatus Bathyarchaeota; class Bathyarchaeia (SeqCode); species Bathyarchaeia archaeon. Next base: position 406,341 of record CP166960.1, read on the forward strand.
GCACCTGTTACTGCAGGCCAAAACTACTGGCTAACGGTCATGTGTGACTCCATGGTTTACTGGAACTACGGTTTCGACGCAACAGCCGCAGCAGGAAACGGAGTAGAAGCATCCACAGCTTCCTATTCAGAAAGCTATGGTGATTTCACTCTCTGGGGACCTGCAACTTTCAGCATGTACGCAACCTACACCACAACAGGGTCTTCAACTCCAACAGCCACACCAACCCCAACCCCGACTCCAAGCCCTACCTCTGACCCACAGACAAACACCGCAACATTCGGATACACAACCGTTGGTCAATACACAGACAGAACCCCCTTAGACAACAAAGACTCATGCCGCTACCAAGCTTCACAAAGCGGAACCATGACCTCCATTTCCATGTACATCCAAACAGGAAACGCACAGGTTCGCTACGCAGTCTACAGCGACAACAACGGGCAACCCGGTCAGCTCCTTGGTCAGACTGACTTAGTCAACACCGCCGCCAACAGCTGGGTAACCGCTCCCATATCCGTGCCCATAACTGCAGGACAGTACTATTGGCTAACCGTCATGGCATCCTCAATGATATACTTCAACTACGACTTTACTTCACAAGCCATATCGGGCAACGGAGTAGACTCATCAATGACTTACTCAGAAAGTTATGGTGACTTTACCCTTTGGGGACCCGCTACCTTCAGCATGTACGCAACCTACACCACAACAGAGCCCACAACCCCAACAAACACCCCAACACCAACAGCAACTCCTACACCAACCCCAACTCAGACACCTACCCCAACAGCAACACCCACACCAACCCCAACCCCAACACCAACATCAACACCAACCAACCCATCAGCCACGCCAGTTTGGAGCACTGACGCAGAGATATCCAGTCTCAGCCAGCTAGGCATGAACTACTATGTTGAGCAAGGCGGTAGTGGCGACAGCGTACAAATAACTTCAGCAATGGCAAACAGTGGATCACGAAGCTTCCAGTTAAGCACCTCTAACGGTAGAATCGAACTAGACCTGTACCCAGGTTCAATGATACAAAACGACATCTACGTCAGCTTCTATGCCTACGTTCCCTCGTCATTCCAGATTGGAAGCTACCTAACTATATTCCAGCTGGAAGGCAGCATCCTGCCGAACTATGAACCAATCTGGGCATTCATGATACGCCCCGATAACAACAATAACGTCATACTATACGGCAGAGACAACAACGGCGACAAACTAGGAAACGACGGCGTACAAGCAGACAGCGGAATGTCTTTCCCACGTGACCAATGGGTACACATCGAATACTACACCCACATTGCAAGCAACGGCAGAATTGAAGCATGGATGAATGGCGCAAAACTCTGGGATGTTTCATGCGACACCTCAGGACTAAAGCTAACACCGATGTACTTCTCTCCAATGGTCTACGGCAGCTCAGGAACAATCTACGTTGACGATATCGCCATGTACAACACCAACATAAGAGGATAAACTCCTCTCCATACCCTTTTTTTATAAAAATTTGTAGTTTTCACTATCAACCTCCCTTGCTCACGAATTTTACATGAAGAAAACAAACGAGGTTGACAAAACGGCTTTAACGAACAGAAAACGTTTTTTGACTTTGGATATGCTACATTCTGTTTAACAGAATATTTTTTACTTTTCTAGGCGTGCGGTTATACACTGCTTTACGGTACAACTTGAGAAATCGCTGCCGTTTTACGTCCTTGGGCACTTTGGGCTCCAACTTTGCCGCGACTGTTCCCGGGCGGGCAGAGAACTCGTAAACTTCAACATAGTCAAAAGTGATCTCATCAAGCAGTCTCATGGTATCTTGAAATTCTTCGTCTGTTTCTGTGGGAAACCCAGCAATTATCTGTGTACGAATAATAATCGGTGGGTAAGCTTTGCGAATTGTCGAAATTAGATTTTTGTATTCCTCTACCGTGTAGTTACGGTTCATCAATTTCAAAATCCGGTTATTTCCAGATTCGGCAGCAAGTTCTACATACTTGATTTTCTTCGTTTCTAAAACCTCAATAAAGCCCTCCAGCATGTTTTTAAGGTGAAAGGGGTGAAAATTGCGCAGAAAAATGCTGTACTTTCCTTCCAAAGCAGTCAATTCTTTTAAGAGGTCTATAAAGTTACAACCCAAGTCAACTCCATAAGACCCTGGGTCCGTGCCCATTAAGCTGAATTTTCGGTAGCCTTGCTGTAACCCTAACTTAAACTCCTCTATGACGCTTTGTATGGGTTTACTTTTGGTGGGTCCACGAGAAATCCTAACTGCACAATAAGCACAGTTACTTCGACAGCCCGTGGATATCTTGATGTAGAAAATCGAGGGGTCCTTGGACCGCACCAAGTTAAATCGGGAGTTAAGGTAGCCGTCCCAACGTAATGCTGGTTTCTTCCAAATTTGACTTATCGCCGAGCCTTCAAAACGAACGTATTCAGGTGCGTTCTCTTTTGTTACCGGCCAAACTGTACCTAAATAATTCGCAAACGACTTATCTATTGGCTGCTTTAGCTTCAACACTTGCTGAAGCTCAGAAAGTTCTGAACCAAAAGAAATCTGACCTTGATACTCTTTCCTTAACCCTTCCAAATCAATTTTCGGAAGACACCCCCAGACAATCAACTGTTGCTCACTAGTCATTTTGCTCTGAATCTCTTTAATTATGCCAATCGAGTGGCTCTCAGTTTTGCTAGACCTCCCACACGCGTTAAACAGGATAAGGTCAGCTTTGTTCATGTTCCTTTCAACCAACCAACCGTTCTCCAGTAAGTACCTCTCTGCCCTAGCAACATCCAACCTGTTTTCAGGGCATCCGTTGCAGACCACAAAAACATGCCTACCTTTATTGGGTACTTTGTCAAAATCCAAATTTACACCCCAATTAATCGCGAGCAAACATTAACCGGGAAGCTTGTGCCTCTCTACAAGGCTTCAACTATGCCTTAAGTTGTAAAGGAGTACTAAGCCTTAAAAGGTACTCTTCAAAGCTTATGGCGACGCGGTCCCAACTGAATTTCTCGTCAACTATTGCCCGTCCCGTTGCTCCCCACTCAGGCAGCTTATCTCGATTATCATGAACATACGCAATGGCTTGTGCAACGTCTTTGGGCGATGCAGAGCTTATGTAAACCCCACATTTAGCTTCCCCCAGCACGTAACTGTTTGCAGGGATGTTTGTGGCTATGACAACTTTTTCCATGGCAAGGTACTCCAAAAGTTTTAGGGCGCACTGATTTCTCCACAACTGCACGTCAGGTAACGGCACCAAAGCAACATCGCATGACGCAATGTATTTGGGGACCTCTTTATGACTCACCCGATCGTGGAACATAACCATTTCCTTAACGCCGTATTCTTGTCGTAGTTCATCAATCCACGGATAACTCTCTTTGTCCCCAAGCATGAACAAAACCACATCAGGGTATCTCTGTCGAAGAATTTTTAGGCTTTCTATGCTTCCCGCCACGCCCCGCACACGACCAAACGTGTATGATGGACCCATCGAGCCATGGTAGAAAACAACAAATTTATCCTCAATTCCCAAGCTTTTCCGCAAACTGTCTTTATCGTATTTTTGTGGGTTGAAAAACTTCTTCGAAACGCCGCTGGTCCAGACACCTATACTTTGGGGGTTTAGTTTAAATTTGCTGCATATTTCTTGCCGCATCATGGGCGTAATTATTGTGATGCCGTCAAAGAACTTTTTTGACACCTTTATTGCTGTATTGAAAAGCCATGTTTCAGTGAAGCCACCGCCCACTGGTACACTTCGGATGTCTAAGACAATTTTTGGTCGAACAGGTTTGGGGATTGCAAGAAGAGATGTTGCGCACAGAAAGGTGGCGTCACGGGGCTCCACAATTATGTAGTCTTGTTTGGAGCGCAGACAGTAGACGGGTAAATAAAGGAAAAGCAGAATCGAGTACATGAACATAGTTATGGTTGCAACGTACCTCATGGGTATTGAGTGGATGTTCACCTCGTTTGCTTCAGAGACGTACTTCTCTTGGGTGTTTATTCCAAAAAGAGATGTTGCGTGCCCCCGTTCCGCTAATTTGCGCAGAATCTCAATTTGGGATGTTTTATGAAGGTCTCTGTCTAAAAGTAAAAAACTAACCCAGCAAATCTTTTTTCGAGAATCACCGTTACAGTTTGCCGTTTTTCTATACACCTATTTTCGTCAATATAACTGAAGCTGCATCTGGTAATTCTGCAGTTAATGGGCATCTTGTTTTGGTTTGAAGAAAGGTTCCACTTTCTTTTGTGCTGAAGCCATTGTTTCTAGACTTATCGTGCCGCAGTTTGCCTCACTCTGTGCATATTTTAGCAGTGGCCGAAACACTCGGTTTATGCTCCTCTCTATTGACAATTTTGAAACCCCAAAATTCCACAGATGAAACCACAAGTGAAGAGGCGCTCTTTTTAAAATGGCAATTTTCAATATTGCACATAAAATTGAAGAGTTTATGCTTTGGTCCAAGTTCAAGCTTGGGTTAATGTTGTACAGGTTGCCGCGTTTCTCTATTCGCATGCAGTCTAATCTGAAATTCCCGTAACTTCGATAGGTCTTGTAGCCGTATTTTTCTAGAAAGTCCAAGTGTGCTACGGCGTTTTTGGGGAAAATGAAGCTTGTGGGGGTCACATTGAAATCCTTCATTAAAACTCCCAGTTTATTTAGCTCGGAGTCCACTTCATGTGATGACATCTCGTTGAACATCTTGTGAGAAAAACCGTGTGAACCAATGTCGTGGTGGACACTGGACTTGATGACTTGTTCTAAAATGGTTCCGTCCACCTCCAAGGTTTGCCCCCGGATACCAAATGTAACCGGTACGCCGTACTGGTCAAAGAGTTCAAGAAAAAGCGGTAACGCCTTTTCCTCAATTTCACCGACGGTTTGTTCACTGAAATAGTTATGGACATTTCGGTCATTTCGACCTTTGTTTACTATTCCTACGACTCTGCTTCCTACGTCTACGTCAATGGAGAAAATGAGCATGCCTTGTTTCAGTTTTTGGATCGCTGTTTGGTCAGTTGAAAATAAAACTAAATGAAACAGTTGTGACACTACTGAACTGGGAATTTTTAGTTCTCTATGATATTCTTGAAATCCTAACAAAACTGTAACTTCCTGCGGAAAACCATTGTTTTCCACTCTTTAACTTTCAGTTTTTGGTGCCAAAGAAAATGGGTGTGACTATTTAATCTGTCAGTGTTACCGTGTCGATGTACAGGTTGTCGGCGCCCCAAGAATACGCGCAACCAACTCCAACGCGTCCTATGTTGCTTGAACCAAGGTTGACGTTTGCTTCATCTATTAGCAGTTCGCCGTTGCACCAACCCTGAAGTGCACCTGATGAGCCTACAGACACTCGCATCCTCACATTGTACCATGTGTTTGTGCTGAACACAAACGGTGCAGACGTGTAAATTTGGCCATTTGCGTAATTGGCAATCTGAAGAACCGCTGACTCAGGACCATAATAGGCGATGCGTAAATACGCAATGTTTGCTTCTCCGCCTTCGGTTTGGTACATTAATAATACGGGTTGAGTGTCACTGTTAAAGGTAGCGAAGTTTACATAGAGGTTTGCGTTAACCGCAGGCAAAGAATCTGCCATGTTCTGGTAAGTGTTTGCGTTTTGACCCGCAGCCGAAGTTGTTACATGCGCCGCGTTTTGGCCATCGTGAACTGGGCTGGTTGCGGTTTGTAGTGAACCGCCGCTGCTTGTTGCTGTTCCGCTCCATGCGTTAAAGTCTCCTTCTTCAAAGCCGTCGCTGAAAAGAGGCTGAGTTGTCTGTATGTACTTGGCGGTGGCTGTCATGGTGGAGGTTACTAGGAGAGTTGTGGGGTTGTTGGGGTCTATGTTCCCGTTATAGGTAAAGTTCTGGAAAGTGTATCCGATGGGCGCATTAACTTGAAGAGTGTGCGAGCCCTGTGACACGCTAAATGTTTCTCCCGCAGCCCCAACGGGGTTGTTATCGATTAAAACCGTTGCAGCAATCTGGATGCCATAATTATCGTACGCGTTAACCGTAAGTTCAAAAGTCGGAGGCGGTGGAGGCGGCTCACTGTTCCTGCTGATGTAACCCGTTGCAGCTGTGAAGTCGTCGCAGTAAGAAGTGAAACCAGCAGGAGTTGCTCCAGACGGGTTGCCTGCCTGTAAGTGTTGGGCATTGGTTGGCAGATTTTGTCCCAACGCCAACGCCATCAAGGTGTCGTCAATCCACAGGTTTGCAGCTCCGTCAGTGTTGTATTCTATCTCCAAAAAGTACCAATGATTCGGCTCTATGTTTGCCGGAGCAGAAAGGAACCAGTCACCGTTAACGTTTAACAGCCAGTAGTTATTACCGCCGAAGCTGTACATGCCGCCAGCGACCACATGGGTGTACGGCGTGTCATATACATTCATGAAGTAAGTTGCCTGGTCGTTTGATAATAAGGCTGGGAACTGAACATACCCTGCAAAAAACAAGTCATTGTAGCTGTTGTCGAGGAGTTTGTCCCAGTAAGAGTAGCCTCCGACTGCTTGAGCTGCATAAGAACCCATATGTGCCGGTGAAGAAACAACAGCGGGGGCGCCATCGGTCCACCACCAACTGCCAAAGCTTCCACTTTCAAAGCCGTCTTGGAATATTGCTGAAACACTGGTTGGGACAAAGTTTGCGGTTAAACTATGGAAGCTTCCTCCACTCTGAGCGGGCAACGTCACGGGGTTCCCAGTCAAGACGTTTCCGTCAAAGAGCCAACTGCTAAACCTGTAGTTTGGCGCTGGGTTTGCAGTTACTGTTAGCGGGCCAGATTCAATGTTTACTATGCCTGAAGGTGTAGTGTATCCTGTCAGTGGTGGATTTGAATTGATGGAAACCGACCAGCTTGTAGGTTCAGGGATGTTAGCCATCTGAGCCACCATTCCCCAGTTAAGCCGGTAGGGGTCATTGGCGTCTACAGCTTGTCCAATTATGTAGCTGGTTCCTGCAAGTCCTCTGGCGGCAAACATTGGCCAAGCAACCGTGTAGTCCGTGACCCACCCATCGTCAAAACTTATCACAACAACTGCTTTTTGGCCATCAAAATCCATGTAGGCTTGGCGCATCGTTAAAACCTCCAAGTTGCCTGCATCTTGCTGGGCTACTAAATAATCCAGCACTTGACCTAAAATCTGAGGTGTAGTTCCATAAACTGCAGGTGGATTAGTAACTTGGTGCGTGAACAAATTCAATAATTTCTTCTGAACCACCGCGTTATCAATTAACGCCTTCAACTGGTTAAAATCAGCATCAGCTTGCATACACGCCGCAGACATAGTAAACCAGTCTGGCACAGGGTACGGTTCAGGACCCGAACCACCAGTGGTTCTGCCCGTTAAACGGTACTGCGAAACAACACTTACCACCTGCTCGTTGAGGGCGCCAGTGGGGTAAGCAAGATGCAAGGGCGGCGGTAAACCGTGCGTTTGGAAAACAATATTCATTGATGTGAGTTCATTGGCGATTTGGATGGGCGTTAAAACCGTTAGGTCTGGGTGGGTGAGTGTGTGGTCTTCAAAGTTCCAGGCGGGCGACGAAAAAGCTTTCGTGGGAAATGCCAAGCCTGCAAGAGAGAATATGGTTGCAGAAACCAACAATGCTGCCAAAAATATAGAACATACTTTGCTTTGCACAATAACACTCTGCCCGTTTCTAACTCGCCCCCTGTCCTTTAAAAAATATGTTGCTACACTGGTGTGCCAACACAAATTTAAAAGCCAATGTTGTATCCTGCGTTTTCTCTGTTGACCTTTTTGGGCTGAATAACGATTTCACTTTTTTTGCTGTTTTGGGGTGTCTCCAGAGGATAATAATTACAACAGCTGCTGCCGTCACAGCAACCAAGACAATTGTCACCGTCCAATCAATTGGTTCTTTCGGGATTTCCACAGTGAAGTAAGCAGAAACAACTTCCACTTTATCCGTGAAATAGTCCTTAACGTAAACTCTCAGCATGTGCGGACCTTCTGTTAACCCACTTAACGTAGTGTTACCCGCAATCGTTACGTTATCTGCGTCATCTAAGTTGTAGGTTATCCACGAGGCAGAGCCATTTATGTTAAGCGTTAAGGGAACGTTGCTTAACGTAACGGTTCCATTTTCTGGCGAACTTAACAAAACCGAGAGTTCAGTTCCAACAGGTACATAACTCCAAAGTGCAGAGTAAACCGCGTCGCCCACTACAGTTATAGTTCTGGGGTTTGGTTCGTCACCGTCTGTCCATTGGGAGAACGTTAGTCTGGCGCCGCTTGGGTCAACGGTTGCGTTGGCGAAGATTGTGTGAACAGAGTTTTTAGTCCATGTGTAGTTGGTTTTAGTTGTTATTGGGGTGGATGAGTTATCTACGTATACTTCTCCGCCGTTAGGGTCAACTGTAACGGAATATGAAACTTTTTCGGGGCTGACGGTGAAGTAGACAGTGTCTGAGCGGGCAACGTTTTCGGATGAGTCTATGGCGGTCACGGTTATGCTGTGAGTTCCAGCGCTCAAATCCCGCAGGGTGACGTTTTGAGTTATAGCCACTTCTTCTTGTCCATCTAAACTGTAACCCAAGTAGATGGCTTCCCCTTGTACCTTTAGAGTCAAGGGAACATCAACAGTTGCGTAAGTTTGGTTTGTGGGAGAAATAACCGAGATGGAAACGGGCGTGGGTGTTGGGACGATAACTGTCTTCCAAACTGCAGTGTATGATGCGGGGCCTGTTACAATTATGGTTCGTGGGTTAGATGTATCTCCATCTGACCATTTAGAGAAGACCTTCTGGGCAAAAAGTGGATCTGAGGTGGTTTCAGCGAACAGTATGTGCATTGAATTTGATAGCCATTGGTAACTTGTTTGGGACGTAATCGGCGAGGAGGAATTATCTACGTATATTTGACCACCCGCAGGGTCTATAGACACTGTGAAGACTTCAACCTCTGTGATGTCATCGTCAGAATTCGCCAAAAACACAACTTCCCCAGAAACAGCGCCCACCGCCGAAGAAGCGTAACCCCCATGAACTTCAACAAAGTCTCCCTGCATCAGGGAATCTTGTTCGTCCGCCAATGAGTAATTCCATGAAACCTGGACAGTTTGACCTGCTTGCATTTCGCTTGTGGGGTCTGATATTACGTTTTCGATTCTGACTTGGTATAGGTTACCGGCTGTTGGGGACTTGGTTACGTTGAGGATTTCGCCGTTGAACGTGACATAGTCTTCTACAGCGCAGAACTGGAACCCGTCTGTGCTCGTTTCGTCGTTAGTTGACGCGGCAAAGTCCACGCGCCAGTACCCTGCAGGTCCATTGATTTTGGGCGCTAAACTGTACGTTTTGACCGAGAGCTGCTCGCTAACTAACGTGGTTGCTTTACCTGTGGGGTCGGTTAAGGTGAGTTTGCCGTATGCATCTTTGTTGACGGTGCAGTAAAGCTGCAAAGTGCTTCCTAGCTTGTAGCTTCCCAGGCAACCTTGTGGACTTGGGAGCTGCAGGTTGTCTCCTTTGTCGCTCCAAACGTCTGCATGTAATGGGGGTGGAGGTAGTCCGTTCCAAACTTCCAAGTCATCCACCCATAATCGGTAGACGGATTCATCAAGGATGTCATGGTAGATTTTGGCTATGGTGGTGAACCAACCGCCAACCTCGGGGTTTGTCATGTGCAGACTGTTCTTTTCTAGTATGGGGTCGTTTTGCCTTGCGGGGTCATCAATCCAAACCTTGATTACCCCTTCGGTTGCGTCGCGGTACACGTAGTATTGAAGGTTGAACCATCGTCCCACGGGCAAATCAAAATACGAAACCTCTTGTAACACGGAAAAAACGTTGTTTACATCCCGTTGAACAAGCCTAAGACCATACCCCGAATCTAAGGTGCTTTTGGTGACCATCACTGCAAAGTATGGCGCGTAAGCGGGGCTTGCCGTGAAAAGGGGGTCAATGATTTCAAGCCAATTCTCCCCCGAAAGGCTCATCTGGAAGTCCTCAGGCAAATATAGCCAAACCGAAATGAACAGTTCGTTATCAACAAGGTTTTCCATATTAATCAGATTGAATTCATTACGGTACCCACTGTCTACATCTAAACATACATCTCGGTTGCCGCTGTGCGGAGTTGGTGAATTTTCTTTAAGAGTGCCGTCGTCCATGAATACCTCGACGTTTTCGCCATCAAAGTCAAAGTAGTTGTCAATGCCCATGTTAAGACTGTGGCGATTCCTTTTTGTTACCGACTCAAAATCTGTAGAATAAACTTCTTGAGCCCCATCATCTGTGTCTCCTCGGATTACTGGTACAGAAATTGACGCAAGAAGAATTAGGAAAAGGCAGAAAATCAAGAACGCCCTCCTGAAGCTTTGCTTCATTTCTTGCACCGACAAATTCTGGCTTACATGTTTCTGAACGCTTCTGGCTCCCGCTCTAAAGAGACCTTGAAAATGAAGAGCATCCCCATTCCGTTTAGACCTCAAGCTGGCTCTTGCTCAAGGTTTGTTTATGCCGAATTTTGAGGGATTTCTCCATGAACCTAAACGGAATCTCAAGCATTTTGGACACCACACCTAAACCGGAAAGCATGGTTCTTAAGTTGTTGAGGTCCGCTTGGTTAATTGCCCCAACAAGGGGTGCACTGGATAGATACACTACAATGAAGGCAGTGAACCCGAAGAATAGCCGTAACCAGTCAGGTGCATAAAAAACACTTAGTAGAAGAGCGGTAGCAACCGAGGCTATAAGCGATGCTATGGCGATTTTTGCTGAAGAATGAATGTCCACTTTAACTTTGTAGTGTTTCCAAATCCAGTAAAGTCCCCAAATCATGCTGGGTACCGCTGCGAAAAGGTTTCCGAGTATACCTCCAACGACGCCATATGTGGGGACTAAAATGAAAGCTAACGGTAGCCCCAATGCTAACGTGAGGATGCCTTGTTTCATAAGCAGTTTTGTTTCGCCTACGCCTGCTAAAAAATTGCCTACACTGTAGTTTCCCACTAACGCAAAGAGGTTAACTGCGACTGTGAGCGCCAAGAAGTAGGGTGCAAAGGCATATTTGGGGTCGCCTGAGGGTAAGTAACCAAACAGGGTATTCACCATGGGCGTGGCCAGAATCATTATGGCTAACGTCGCAGGTACCATGAACACTGAGGTGTACTTCACTGAAGAAGCGAAAACGGTCTGCAATAACCCTTCATCTTTATCCGCGTTTAACTTCGAAAAAGCGGGGAACAGAACTGTGTTAATGGGTAAAGTGAGAAATGTTGAAAGAACAGCAAAATTTAACGCTGCTGTATAGTTGCCGTACATCAATGCCCCAGCGTAAATGAACATCAACGAGTTAATTACAAGTGGAAGTACGCCTATTACAAAATTGGAAACCATCAAAGGCGCGCCGAAAGCAAACATCGGTTTGATGGTTCTATAAAAGTGGTGTTTGTTACCTTTGCCTTTTTTCTGTAAAGGTCTGAGGAAAAAAACAAAAACAGCTGCTGCACCGATTGCTCCTGCCGCAACATATGACACTGCAGCTCCAATTATTGCTCCGTACACGCCGTATCCTACTATGACAAGAAGTGGTCCAACAGCGGTTTTAACGATGGCTTGGCACACCACCGTCAGGCTGTTGAGTTTCATGTTTTCGTACCCAACAAAGATGGAAGTGGCTGCAGCCAGAACTGCTCCTGCGAATATGGAGACTGACATGATGGCAATTAAGGGTGCGGCTTCAGGGGCGTTGAGCACGGTGGCTAAGAAGCCTGACAAGACGTAACACAGCAAAGATAATGCGGCGCCGCTGACCACCTCAAAAATCATGCCTGAAACAATTACTTCATGGACCTCTTCGTTTCTGTTTTCTGTTCTGAGGCTGGCTATCTGTTTGGTCATAGCCGAGTTTATTCCCCAGTCTCTGAAGAAATTGATGATTGAGGAAGGTATTAAGGCGACTCCGTATATTCCGTACTCTGAGGCGTCAGGTAACACCCGCGCTAAAAAGATGGTTCCAACAGCCATTATCACCGTGGAGAGAACCACGCCGACCATGAGCTGAAAACTGCCAGTAGCCGATGTCTTACCCATGCTCAATGCTTTATCCATTAAATCACCAAAACACGATGGCGAAGTGGGCGACTATTTTCCCAGAAAATTCTCCGCCGAGTTTGTCATGGGTGAATTGGCTACGTGCCTGTTGTTTCTTAAAAGTTGGAGTTCGCTGTTTGATTTTGGTTGAATCAGAGGAAACTGACAAATTGAGTGGAAGAAAGACTGAAAAACGTTACAAATGTACGTTATGTGGTTTTGGTTAAGTCCAGGGTAAACGCCTACAAAAAATGAGTTATGCATCACAAGGTCTGTGTTTGTGAGTTTTTGAGCAACACGGTAATTGGCGTTTAAATATGCGGGGTGCTTGATTATGTTGCCTCCGAAAAGCACTTTTGTCTCAATTTTACGTTTTATTAACCAAGTGACGAGGTCGCTTCGGTTAAACGGGGCTTCCTCGCGTATGGTTAAGGGAAAAGCGAACCAGCTAGGCTCACTTTCTTTGGACCATTTAGGCAGAATAAAGAATTCTTCATAGTTCTTGAAGAACTCATATAGCTGGTTAAAGTTTTTTTCTCGTTGTTTAATGAATTGAGGCAGCTTCTTAAGCTGAGCAAGACCCATGGCGGCTTGAATTTCAGTGGGTTCAAAATTGTATCCGATGTTTATGTAGGAGTATCTCAGGTCATAGTCTTGGGGTAACCCTTTGAGGTTGTATCTTTGTTCATAGCTTGCTGACCTAGGGCATGACCTGTCGGTGCAGCTTAGCGGAAAACACATGTTCATCACACATGCCCGTCCCCAATCTCTCATGGACCGAACAACCTTTGACAGGTTTTCGTTGCTTGTGACAACACATCCGCCTTCTCCCGTGGTTATGTGATGCGCTGGGTAGAAACTGAAAGTTGCAAGGTCCCCAAAAGAGCCAACCTGTTGCCCTGCATACTTAGACCCCAAAGCGTCACAAGCGTCTTCTATCACAATCAAATCGTGGTTCTGGGCAAACTCCAAAAGCAGCTTCATGTCATTGGGGTTTCCCAGAGTATGCGATAGCATAATTGCCTTGGTTTTGCTTGACAAGGCATCGGACAGGCAATCTGTTGACATATTGTATGTGCCCAAATCTGAGTCCAAAAACACTGGAACCAGACTATTCTGTAATATTGGATTTATCGTTGTCGGAAACGCCAAGGCAGGCGTTATAACTTCATCTCCTGGTTTAAGCCCGCCATTTCCATCAAGTCCATACCGCATTATAGCCGAGACTGAAAGCAAGTTGGCTGAAGAACCCGAATTAGACATAATCGCCTTTTTTGCACCAATTAGTTTTGCCAACTCTGCCTCAAACTGATTGGTATTTTTACCTACGCCGAATCGACCATCCAAAATGGCGTTTATCATTCCGTTGATTTCTTCATCGTCATATACTGCACCTGAATATTGAACGCCGAACCCTTGTGTCTGTTTTTTAGCGCTCATGGAACGCTGTGCTAAAATTTCTTTAATATTCTTAAAAATGGTTTTGCGAAGAGAAAGCTCATTCATCTAAAAACCTCGTGTTCAAAAATGTTTTTAAAGAAAAACTTGAGATTCTAAATCTTCAGTTTTTAATAACGGTGAACTGATTCAAATCAGGCTTTTTTGACGCTCTGCATAAACGTTAATTTATTTTCTCTTTTTGCAGATTTGTGTGGACTGCCTCGTCTATTCTTTGAAGTATGTTTGCGTCGGCTGATAGACTGAATTTTCGAGCAAAAAACTTGCCGCTGTTAAATGCGACTTCCAGGTCGGCTTGTGTCAAGATTTTTGGGTGTCCTTGGTCGCCTTCTTTCCAGTTGATGTATCGCATATTGTTGTTGATTAGTTTTGATTTGTAAGGTGAATTCGCTAAAACCGTCTGGAAAAACATCTCGTCTGAACCACCTGAACGTTTATAGAAGCTTTTTAGTCGAGGATTTGAATCAGCAAAATCTGCTGCGTACTCAATTTGTTCTTTTGGTAAACAGAACCACACAGAACCACCATAAGGTGAAAGGTTTCCCGGGACTTTTCTTATCAGACGCGGGATGCTAACAATTTTAGGGTAAGGTTTTCTACCGAAACTGAAAAAGTAGAAACGTTGATACAGCCTGTCTAACCCGCCGTTACCTGACCAGTGGGTGCAGGGTAATTTGAAGAACTCAAGATACCCCAAACTGGATCCTTCAAACGTCTTCTTTATTTCCCTAATAGGCTTGATGGGGTAACAGTCACCGCTCAGGTTGATGTAGTAATTATAGTCAAACTTTTTGAAGTATCTTGCAGCGTCCAGCAGGGCTTCAACGTTTCCAAACGAGCCCCATTTACAGAGTCTATGCGAAACCACGGTGAGGTTTGCAGATTGACAGTTTGCTTCAATTATCTGTTTCCATTCTGCGAATTTTTGCTTTCCGACTTTTTTGTCGAAATGAACGTAGAAGAGGTCTTCTTCGGTTTGGAGCCTGTTAATGAGCCTAACTACTCTTTCAGGCTCCTTATAGGTCAATATGCAGTACGCAAGTTTAACCATAACTCTGCCTCACTTCAACGGGAGACTTTTGTTTTAGAGTTTTAGCAAAAACGTCGTAAAGTTGGTCACCCACAACTGACGCGTCTTTTTTGAGGCTTTCCTTCAAGCCGTTTTGTTGAAGTTTCAAGTAAAGTTCAGGTTCATTGTATAAGCGGTTAATGTTTCTAATCAATGCGTCTGTCTCTTCTGAAACCAAAGCATTACTTCCGTTCTCGACGTAATTGTCGTGGTAATTCATGACAAGCGGGGTCTGTGTGCTCCAGCAGTCCCCTATAAACCCCCAACCGCCTTTCACAACCGGAGTGTAAGCATAGTAACTGCCAGCCATCAACCGCAACGCTTCAAGACGAGAAACACTGGACATATACTTCACCGCGCCGCCTGTTACCTTTTCAAGATGCTTAACCATTTCAGCATGGGGACCCGGACCGACAACCAGAAATTCCTCTGTTGGAGTTTCCTTTAAAATTCGGGGCAAGACCCATTCAAAAATCTGCGTGTTTTTTGAGCTAGATAACGAGCCCACATAAATTCCTCTGCCCTTCTCTTTGACTGAAGAAACCATTTTTTCCGATGGCACATGGCTTGGCCAGTGCAAAAAATATACAGGTTTACCAAACCGAGAGAGCACAGGTAACTTGTCGATGTCTTTTGGGTGACAAGTGATAATTGCGTCTGCTCTTTTGTTCAACCAACCCCAAAGTCTCCGACCGCTGGGCACCCCCAGAAAATTCATCGCAAAACTAAACTTGGTGGCTCTGTAGGCTTCTCCCGAGTTTATTCTGCCTGCATCCTCAACCAGCAGAACAATGGGCACATGTAATTCTTTTTGCAGCGCCAAAGCAAGGCGCATGTTGAGTTCTTGAGAGCAGAAAATCAGGTCAGGTTTTAGGTCTGAAGCGATTTTTAGGCATTGTTCAATTTTGGTTCGGGGAAAAGCAAACATGTCCATATGTGTGTTGTAAAGTCGGTGGATGGGTATACCTGCCAT
Organism: Candidatus Bathyarchaeia archaeon; assembly: GCA_041447175.1. Taxonomy (NCBI): domain Archaea; kingdom Thermoproteati; phylum Candidatus Bathyarchaeota; class Bathyarchaeia (SeqCode); species Bathyarchaeia archaeon. The sequence continues at coordinate 421,939 of CP166960.1, forward strand.
GTTTTCGTAGTCGGGAAGAGCCTCCTTTCCTTTAAACGCCATGTCTTTGCAGGCAATCACAGCCATTTGGGTGTCCTTTTCAAGTAGGCGTAAGAGCATTTGTGCGTTGTCGCATCGCTCGTTCATTCCCGGATATATAGACAGAACGTTCAACTGCAATCACCTTTAAAACGCAAGAGGCATTGAGCGTGCTGTTTTGTTAGTTTTTTGTTTGTGTCCATACCCCTCCAAGTCCGCGCGGAAAAAGCCAACAAACCCTGCGGCGTTCATGAAGAAGCAAAAGGGCGCCAAAAGAAAAACCGTCTTTTCAGGAAGCACCTTGTATAATGCGAGGGCGCTTTTTAGGCCTGTCCAAAAACCCAGCGGAAAGAAAAGCTCCCAACGAGCTGTTTGGTCTTTATGTTTATGGTAAACGAAGTGGCGTCCATAGCCGTACCAGAGGTTTTTACACCAAACTGCTTTCCACGTTTCAGGGCGGAATTTTCGGTAGTACTTCGCGGAGGGATTGGCTGAAACCGTCCATCCCGCTTTTTTTAGCCTGATAACCAGGTCTTGGTCTTCAGATGCGCCTTTGATTTCAGGGTCAAATCCGCCGACTTGCTTTACTGCTTTTAGCCGGAAAATTTCAAATCCGCCCAACGGAGTTACTTCCGGATGTAAATTGCCCAGATAAACCAAGTAGTATTCAAAGAGTGAGAGGAACGTGGTTTTGATGGGGGTTTCTTTTGCTATGGCTGCGGCTATTTTGGGGTTTTGCTCCATGAATTCAACGTGTTTGCTTACAAAGTCTTCCTTTAAAACGAAGTCGTCGTCAACCCAGACAATGTAGTTGCCTTCTGCGTTTTCGATTGCTATTTGCCGTGACGCCCCCAGTCCCCTATTTTGAACTTGGATTATGGCGGTTTTTATGTCGGTTTCTTTTGCGAATCGGTTTATGTTTTCTGGGATTCCGTTGGGTTCGTCTTCATCAACAATTACTAAGCTTAGGTCTTGGTGGGAGTAATTTTGCTGTGATATGCTTTGAAGGGCTGTTTCAACTCGTGTTCCTGAATGTTTAATGCATAAGCCTATCGTTACTTTGACACCCATCTTAAACCACATGTCTGTACATGCATTTTGCGAGGCTTTCCTGTCACGGACTGAAGTAAATTTCGCTGTTTCCATTTGAGTAAATTCTGTTCTTGTCTTGCAGTTCACTTGACACGTAAGTCATGTTCACAAGACCCTCGTAGGGGTCAACAAGGTAACCTTGAATGTTCATGGTCCGCAAGTACACATATGCATCTGGCGGCACGTTGGTGTCATTGCACAAAATGTTATTCATGTCAACCACTGTCAGTGCGTAGCCTCGTAAAACATGCTGTCGCGCATCAACATCTGCGTAGAGGCTGGTTTTGTTTGTCACGCAAGTCGCTAACCAGTTCGCACTGTAAACGTCACAGTCGGGAACATAAGCGCCATATAACGTTTGTAACACGATAGGGTCAGTGCTTGAAGTCATTTGGTTGTAGCTAAACGAGATGGATGCACCAGGGCTAAGGTCGTCAGTGACCTCGTAGAAGTAGCCCACTTTAACTAAGAAAATTAGCGCAAACAGGATGCAAAGAACTGCAATTGCACTCGAACGGGCTTTTGCTGGGTTCATGAAGTGCTTTGAAATCCATGATAGGGCAGTTATTCCTCCGTAAAAGCAAAGCGGAGCTAAAAGGATCAGTGCCAAGTGAAAGAACCTGAATTCAACAAAGGACTCCGCTAACGAGGGAACCACAAAAGTCAACACAAGAATTGAAAGAGCTGCAAACGCCATCAGAACATATTCCAGTTGGATGTTCAACTTCTTGTAGTTAAGAACCAGCAGAATGAAGCCGATGCCTATGAGTAAATAGGGTATTTTGCTTATGAAGTAGTCTGTGGCGTAGGTTAAGGTCATGGTGCTAAAGCTTGGGGCAATAAATTCAGAAACTGTGCCGCCTCTTGACGCGATGTCTGAAAATCCTGATGAAAACGTTGTTGAAAGATTAGTGATGAACGTGATGAAAGTTTGGTATAGCGAGGTGGAAACAAAGGTGTACCAGAAAGCTCCGAAGGCAAAAAGCAGCAGCAAAACTCTTGCGGTTAACGCTTTTTTGATTTCAAGCGGTTTAGTCAACTTAAATTTTTCCAACAGAAAGATAGCTACCCAAGCAACCACCGCGCAGAACATGAACACGTAAAACGTTGAGTAATGAGAAACCACCAATGCTGCGCCGAAGATGCCAATTAAGAGCTCCTTTTTCTTTGAGCTTAAACTGTATGTTAGAATGGTGAAAATTATCAAGACTAAAAACAGTTCGCCGACTATTTGTCGTCTTTCTTCGCCGAAAAACCGCGGGAAAATCATGAAGTAGAAGGCACCCAAAAATCCCGTGGCTATCCCAAAGTTTTGTTTGTACATTTGATACATAGTCAAAGGCACAAAAGCGTACAACAAAAAATATAGAATTTTGAAAATCCATTCCCCGTTGAGGTTTAGCAGTTTTGAGTACATTGTGGGCAGGATTGTTACGCTGAGCATAGAATTGTAATCGCTTAACTCAGACTGAGTTAAAGACAGAAACGGGTTCCACAACGAATGTGTATTTGCCGAGTTGAACACGTAAAATTCGCCGAAAGTGTCAAATCCCAACAAATTTTGGGTGATGAACTCTCTTTGAAAAATGAGGGAAACCGCTACAATTACTAGGATTGCTGGAAGAACGATGGAAGGCAAGGATTTTCTAAAAGAAAGCGCAACCCCTGCCACTACGACTATCAATGTTGCCATTAGAAGCAAGGCTAAACTGTTGTGGTAGGCTGCCCCATAAATTGAAAGGGCAAGAATCGCGGCTAGCATGCCAAACAGGGATAACTGCCAGAAATTTGGCAACGTGAAAGTGTACTTAAAGCCCGGGCTGTCCCGTGCAATAAAGGTGATAAGCAACAAAACTGCGCCCAGAACCACTAACAAAGGCATCAACGATAGTGGCTGGGAAAATCCCATTAGCGGTAGTAATTCATTTAGTGCTAACCCTAAAAACATGGAGAAAGCAATGCTTAACCCTACAGCGAGTACAAGAGTTTCAACCATGCTTTTCAGGTTGAGTTTGAGAATCCTAACAATCAGCAGTCCAGGCAAAAAAGAAACATAAATGAATCCAAACACAAGCCGAGCAATTGGAATGTCAAAAAATATTGTGACTATAGCCAGTGCCTGAATGATTAAAGCCGATTTCAGAAAATTATCCAAAAACTTACACCTTCAAAATGAGTTTCATCGTAGGAGTCTGTTTAACCGCTCATTTTTTTCTACCGAACCGTTTCTGCTAACCCTATCGATTTGACCATGTCGTGTAACACTTTTTTGCTGTCAAACTTTTCAACGACAACTTGCCGAGAAAGGCTCCGGATTTGTTGCTTTTTTTCTTCGGGGAGGACCAAGATTGAGCGGATTTGGTTGCTAAATGCCTCCGAGCTTCCAGGTGGCACCAGAAAGCCGTTAACGCCATTTGTTATCACGGAACTAACACCTCCTACATCGGTCGCGACTGGAATGCAGCCGCAGGACATGGATTCTATGAGTACACGCGGCAAGCCTTCAACATAGCTTGATAACGTAAAGATGTCGGCAAGGTTGTAAAGCTCTAAAAGTTCAGGTCTGTTTCTATAACCCAAGAATAAGACCGAATCCTGAAAACCCAGCCGTGCCGCAAGAGCTTCCAACGCTTTGCGTTCAGGTCCTGCGCCTGCAACCAGTAGCATGGTGTCTTTTGAACCAATAGTCTTTAGGGCGTTAATCAAGATGTCTACCGCCTTGTTTTTGTCAAGTCGGCACACCGCCAAGATGACGTTTTTGTCGGCGTCTATGTTCCATTTTTTACGTAGCTCACTTTTTGAGTTTAAAGGTCTGAAAAAGGAGGTGTCCGTTGAAGACGGTGCGAGAGTAACCGAAACGCCGTGCTGGCTTTCAATTTTCCGTTTTAGCTTCCAAGAGACGGCAAAGATTCTGTGGCAGTTTTGGTAAACAAACTCTTTTGCTATTTTTTGAGCGGGGCTGTTTTCGAAGTTCACGTCGCTGCCCATGGCGACCACGCAGAGACGGTAGTTAAGCATTCTACGCATCAGAGCCAAGGGGTACGCGTGCGTGACGTAGTAGCAGATTACCACGTCTGGTTTGCTGCGGTTTAGAGCATTAAAGATGGAGAAAAAATCTCTTACAAGAGTTCTTGGGTTGAGTAAGTTTCGAAAACTGGCATTTTGGCTGTTAATGTAAATAGGGTCAAAGAAGGTGTTCTGGGTGACTTGATTTAGTTTAGTTATGGTTTCTTCAAAGTTGGGCTTGTCTTCTTTCTTGATTAGTGGAGTTATAACAAAACTATGGTTGTACTCTTCAAAGAAGTTTGTCCAGTGCGCTAGTTCCACCTTCATTTCTTCAGCCCAACAAAAAAACAACACCTTCATTTAATCAAACCCAACTAACAACAAAACACTTTGGAACCAAAAACTGGAGGCTGCCTTGCGGGTGGTTATATTTGACTGCAGATGGTGTGAACTGCTTTTACGGTGTCTCTGCCGTCTTCACCGCTGGTTGGGAGCTCACTGTTGTTTTGGATGCCTTCAATGAACTTTGATATGAACGTGTAGTGTGCACTAACTGTGATGGGGTCTCGGATTGCTTTTACAAGTGTGGATGCTGTGCTACCGACGACAGAGAAAAGCTGTCTTGATAAGGCAATGTTGCTCATGCCTACAGATTTTGCGTCTAAGCCGTGGGGCTTGTAAACGATCACTGTTCGACCCCAAAGGTCGCCGGAAAGGGCTGTTTTTGTCCCCACGATTTCGAATGTGTCCCCATGCATAAACGAATTGCAGGTTACCGAAACTTCGCCGACTGCCCTGCCGTTTTCAAAAAGTACCTTCAGTTCGTCTTTGGGAACCCAGGCGGCGTCACCAATTTTTTTGCTTAAAACATCTCGAACCTCGCCACCTTTCAGAAAAGACAGAAGCAGATACACTGGGTGAGGAATGATTTCAAAGAAAATGCCTCCGGGAAGGCGATGACTCCAGTGGTCTTTGTCACGCATCGCGTCACTGTTTCTCATTTCAAACGTGTGAACGTTGACACTAAGTACGTCGCCTATGGCGCCTGAATCCACGATTTCTTTAGCTTTTAAAACGGCTGCATTACAGAGGTTCTGATGAACGATGCAGAGCCTTACGTTGTTACGTTTTGAGGCTTCAATCATCTCTTCAGTATCTGCTATACTCATAGCCATGGGTTTCTCGCAGATGACGTGGCATCCAGCATTCATGGCTTCCACCGCTAAGTCTTTATGCGTTGCAGGAGGCGTGCAGATGTCGACAACATCAAGTTTTTCCTTAGACAACATCGAAGTTTGGTCTTGGTATACTTTTTGTGCTCCAAACTTGCCGGCGAGTTTGGTTGCGGCAGGCAAGCGCTGGTCGCAGATTGCGGTTAATTCGACGTTTGTGTTTTTTTGGTAAACTGGCAGATGCGACTCTTCAGCAATGTGGCCAGCACCAACTAATCCAACTTTCAAATCATTCAACTTCCTTCAAAAATTGTTAATATTAATTTCCATTTTCTGTTTATGTCACATATAATTTTTTGTGACTGTGAAGACACAACAACAACCAGCAGGCTGTTTCTTTGCTGCTCTGTTGTCTGTCAGGAAGATGTTACCCGAAGCTCCGCCAAACCGCCAACCAGCAAGCCCTCCAACTGCGCCGCCAAAACACTAAAATCATGGTCTTTGGCGAACTCTCTGGCTTTTGCTTCTAATGTGGCACGCATTGTTTTTTGGCTTAGTATGTTTGTCAATTTTGTTACAAACTCCGTTGCGTTCCTGTACAGGAACACGTGTTCACACCCAAGAGCCGCGACTTCAGGGAGCGGCGTGGACAGCACCGGTTTACCGTATGCGGAGTAAACGAAAAATTTTTCAGGCAGACGGATAACCGAGAAAAAGCGGTCCAGCCGGTAGGGCATTATGCAGCAACAGGCTTCTTGCAGCTGCCTTTTCAGTTGCTGAGCAGAGATGTAACCAGTGACTTTGACTTTTGAAGCCAGATTCAGAGCTTGAACGCGGGCCTCAAACTGGTCCCGAAACGTCTGTTTCTGCCACGGACCAATAATGACCAAGTTGAGTGTGGGAAACTTATCAGCAAGAATGCTAAGTGCTTGCAGGGGGGTTTCAAAGTCCAGCCAGTCGTCAATTACGCCCATAACCACCAACGTTTTATCTTCTGGTGCATTTTGGGGGCTGTCATCTTGTGGGATGTTAGTGTTGACGCCGTTAGTGAGAAGATAGCAAGGTTTAGCCCTGTCTATTTTTGCTGCTGCTTGAATGAGCGACTGACAAACAGCTAAACACATGTCTGAAGCCTTGATGTTAAGTTTAGTTACAGCCAAGGTGACGCCTTCAACGAGTTTTTTTGCCACATCCGAAGAACCCGTATAGTAAACTGAAGCTGACTCCGGGAAATAATCCGAAAAATCAAACACCTTCAAAGTTGTCCTTCCAGCCGCAAGAAATGCAACCAACCCGCACAGGACGTTCTCGTTGATGACTACATCAATTCTAAGGCGCCTTATGGCTGCAAAAACTGCGGGGCTTTGCACCAGCGCGTTTAACGTGAAGAAAACGGCGGGGTCCCGTAGCGGAAGAGCTTTTGAACTAACAAGTTTCACGTTTTTGGGTTCCCGTTTGGGCGGTTGGTTTCGGTAAAGGTCAAAGTTCCACGCGTAAACTTTGTGTCCTCTTTGGGCGAGTTCTTCGGCTATGTAGTTTATGTGTCCTGCGCCTGCAGCTCTTGTCCAGTCATTGGTGGGTATGACCAAAATATTCATCAGTTCACGGCTTTACGGGTTTATGGTTGTGGGTAGGTTACTCGTTTATGAGGCTGCATGTTCTTGAGGGGACAGTGACAGTTGCTTTCGGGTCATCTGCAACTGCGCTCACCAACTCTTCGTAGTACTCGGTTTTTCCGTCGCCGAACTCGTAGTCCGGGTGTACAAGAAACATGCAGACGCCTCCTAAATCTCGAATTACGCTTGCCATAACCGCCCATGACCTGAGCACTTCTGCGGGTTTTAACTCTAAAACATGCAGCATTTGATGGTCCTGCGGCAGAGTTAAGGGAATCTCAGTTAAGCCGTTTAAGGTTAAAGGGTAAACAGTTCCAACGCCGTGAGGTCGCATCGTGTAGGGATGCTTTGGTTCCCATGACGGAATTGAAGTGTCATACTTGTAGCCCGCCTCAATTAAAGCCTGAATGATGGTTGGGTTATGTTGTAGAATTGGGGCGCGAAAGCCTTCGATTGGGTGTTGAGTGATTTTTCCTAGCGTCTTTTTGGAATCGGAGACTCTTTGGACAAGTTTTTCTTTAGATAAATGTGCCAGCTTGCCGTCGTGTTTGGTGTCGTGTGAACCTACTTCTCCATGGTTAGCAAGTGCTCGCAATGCGTCGCCATTAAGTTTGTATCGGTTTGAAGGCACATACCACGCTGAGCGGACGTCATATTTTTCCTCCACTTTCTTTAAAATTCGAGCTTGCTGTAACCCGTTAGCTGTTTCAACGTCATGCGTCAGAATACAAATATAGTTGTTGGAGAAGACAGGTTTCTTCTCTAAAACTTTACCTGAAGCTTCCTCAATTGCCCTTACTAAGGCGAATCTGAGAGCATCAATTGGGAGTTTGTCGCAGAATGACAGGTTTTGGACTCCTTTGTCGGCTTTTAGAAATAAATTGCGGATGCCTTTTGGTGCCAGCCCGTAAGGGAGTGGAAGTCGTGTGAAAAGTTGGTGAAGTTTTGATTGTTTCGGATTTAAAGTTCCCTCTATTAGGGAATTGAATTCGTTGACAACATCAAACTTTAAGACAACTTGGTCTTCTTCAGGTGCGATGTCTATGGAGGTGTTGTCGTCAAAGGCGGTGTTGTTTGGCATGTTGTAGCAGTACCGCGTTTTGGGGGTAATTGACAACGCAGTGAGGGGAGTTGCGGATACAAAAGCGAGTTGTCCTGGTTTGTTCACAAAGTCAATATGCGCGTTTTTTGTCCATTTTTCAAAGTGGGTGGACTCCGATGGAATAATTACGGAGGGTTTTTTGTCGCTTATTTTTTCTTTATAGTTGATGGCGACCTCAGCGTTTTCTGGTTCCACCAATGACACATTCCACGGTGAGAGTAACTCTCGAATGATGGGTGTATCAGAGGGTGGCGCCAGAATTGCAATTTTCACTTGATCACCGCAAAATAAAGAGAAACGTGGGCTAAGCTGTTCTATTTTCTTACGCCCGCTTTAAGGTATATAAGGGGTCCAACTATTTGCCACCAGTCATGAAGAGGCGAAATATTTGAGTACCCCCCTTTGTGTCTGAATGGATAAATCTTTGACACAGGCACTTCTTTAGTTTTATACCCCAAAGTCAGCGCCTTATAATGAATGTAATATTCAAGCTCGTAGCCATCCAGCCAGCTTTGGCTTATGTCAATTTGCTGATCTTGGAATAGGCTTAGCTTGTAGGCTCTAAACCCGTTTGTAACGTCGGTGCATCGGGATTTAGTTAGTAAACTCCAAACAATGGGGTACAGGCGGCTGAACATGCCTCTTAACAAAGGATTTTTTACGCGTTTTCCCCCATTAAGAAACCTTGACCCCTGAACATAGTCGTACTTTTCCTTTAAAATCGGCGCTAAAAGCCTAGCAATTTCGTTGGGTTGGTCTTTGCCGTTTCCAGCCATTATGACTGCTACATCATAGTTATTCTGGATAGCGTATTTGATGCCTTCACGAATTGCGGAGCCTACGCCTCTTCTTTTCTGTCGCCGTATTATGCAGACGGGAACAGGAGTTTTTGAAGCTGCTCTTTCAACTTGGTTGATTTCTGGTTGTGTTGCTCGGTCAATAACGATGCAAATTTCGTCAACAAATTTTTTTTTGAAGTTAGCTAAAACCTGCACCAGTTGACGCGTGTTATTGCAGGACGGAATTATGGCAATCATCCTGCACATAGCAGCATCCCTCCACGTCAACTTATATTCTTCCAATAATACGCGCTGGATTTCCAGCAACAACCACCCCCTCGGGCACATCTCTTGTTACAACCGAACCCGCTCCCACTAGCGCCCTCTTCCCCACAGTGATACCTGGCACGATTACACTGTTTGCCCCGATGGATGCACCCTTTTTAATAACTGTCGGTAATAGTTTCCATTCTCCTTGTGCCTTGGGGTACTTATCGTTCGTGAAGGTAACGTTTGGTCCGATGAACACGTCGTCTTCAATTGTGACGCCTGTGGGTATGAAAACGAAGGGTCTGATTTTGCAGTTGTCACCTATAACCACGCCTTCCTCAACGTAAACATATGAATCGATTTTGCTATTCTTACCCACTGTACACTTAAACAAGTTAACCAAATCAAAAACGCGGGTGCCCTCCCCAATTTTAGCCCCATTCACCACCGCGAATCTGGGCTCACTCTGCGGGTTCTGCATCTACTACTCCACTTGCTCCGTTTTGCCGTTTTCCATGGCTTTACGGGTAAGCTCCAAAAGCCTTACCACGTTGGCTCCGACGATGCCATTGTTTTTGTTCAAAAATGTGTCGCTGGATGCGCGTCCTTCCCTAATGCAACGGACAAAATGAGCTAACTCCGAGTTCATTGTGTTGCTTGGCACAACGGGTATGTCAAAGAAACTGTTGTTTTCGTAACCCGTAATCTTTTGGTTTATGCAGTCAATTTTTGCAAACCTGTCTGAACCCATAATCTGCACTTCTCTCACTTTAACTGGATGCAGCCAGCTCACTTCGATGTGAGCCATCAGGTTGCTTTTGAATTCGCTTGTGATGTAGGCTGTTTCTTCTTTTTGCCCTGTTCGGTGGGCTTTTGCCACACAGGTTACTTTGCTTGGCCAATCGTTGGTTAGGAAGTTTAGTATGTCAAAAGGGTGAGGCGCTAAGTCTGTGATTATGTCTCTGCCCGTCATCAAAGGCATAAGTGCGGTCCAAGTTAACTTGATCCAGTACATGTCACCAAACCAGTTGCTTTCCACCAACGTTTTCGCTTTCTCGATGGATGCATCAAACCTAAAAATGTGGCCTACAGAAAGTACCAATTTTTTTTCATGCGCCAAATCCACAAGTTTAATGGCTTCCAAGGAATTTAGGGTCATGGGTTTTTCTACTGTTACGTGTTTGCCGTGGTTGAGCGCTTCTTTGCAGATTGTGTAGTGAGTTACGCTGGGCGTGCATATGTGAACCGCGTCTATGTCTGGGTTTTCAAAAATTTCGTCAGGAGTTTTTGCCAGAAAAGGGACACCAAATTTTTCTTGACAGAACGCCAAGTTGTTGTCAAAAACGTCGCAGACTCCCAAAAGGTTGACGTGGGGGTCAGTTTCATGCATTAAAGCGTACTCTGAGGCAATTTTTTTGCCCCAATAACCTACGCCTATCACGGCAACATTCATTTTTTCCATTTTTTCATCTCCCTTTAAAAGACCAAAGTTACTTTTTGCGTGCAAAAAATTCATGAATACTTTGGGACACTTGTTCAATATCTGATGGTTTAAGGTCAGGGTACATCGGCAGGCTGAGGACTTCCTTGCAGATCTGTTCGCAGATGGGGAAATCGCCCTCCTTATAGCCGTAAAGCTGCCTGTAGATTGGTTGCAGATGAATCGGTATGGGGTAGTGGATGCCACATTGAATGCCCCTGCCTTCGAGGTGCGCCTTTAATTCATCTCTTTTTTTCAGTCTGATTGCATAAAGATGATAAACTGGAACGGTCTGGGCGTTTTCGCTTGGAGGCAATTCGATTTCAGATAAATCGCTAAGCAGTTCATTGTACCTGTTTGCTGCTGCCTGACGTTTTTTATTCCATTCTTCAAGTCTTCGTAGTTGAACTCGACCTACCGCGGCATTAGCCGTGTTAAGCCGTGCAGTCACGCCAATTAAGTCATGCTCGTAGTGTGAGATGCGTCCGCAGTCTCGTAGCTTAGCAATGCGGTTGGCAACCTCTTCATTATCGGTTACTGCCATGCCGCCGTCCCCGCCCACGGTCATGTTTTTTGCGGAATAGAAAGAGAAGCATCCTACAGAGCCGATGCTTCCGACGCGTTTGCCTTGGTATTTGGCGCCATGTGCTTGGCAGCAATCTTCCACCACAACACGTTTTCCGTCTTCAGTCAGTTCGGAAACTGAGTTTAAATCGGCAGGGTAGCCGTAGAGGTGGACCGGCATTAGTGCTTTAACCTCCTCAGTGAGTTCCTGCTTCATTTTTGCGGGGTCTACGTTGTAGGTTGCCGGGTGTATGTCGGCGAAAACTGGTTTTGCCCCTGCGCAGTAAATGGAGTTTGCGGTGGCGATAAACGAGAAAGGCGTCGTCACAACTTTGTCTTTGCAGGTTACACCCAACGCTTGCAGGGCAAGCTGTAGGGCAAACGTTCCTGAACTGGTTGAGACGGCACGTTTTACGCCGCAGTAGTGGGCAAATTCTTCTTCAAACTTGTAAACACTCTCGCCCAAAACGAATTTCTCGTTCTGTAAAGCATCTACCGCGGCGTTCTTCATTTCCTCATCAAAAACTGGTTTCGCTAAAGGAATTTTCATTTGATAAAACCTCGTACTTATGAGCGCCCGCAAGGTTGACAGGCATGGTGTCCCCTATCCAGATTTAGTTAACAAAAACTTGTAGCCGCAGAGGTTAAGTTTGAAGGTGCAGCCACCCTCGTCCGCTTTTTTTGAACCGTTTAGGCGGCTTACGTTCTGTGGGCTGCACTTTTTTTGGTTGCGTTTTTTTCTGCGGTTTAATCATCGTTTGGCTGAATTTTCCCCAGCCGCCAGTTTCAGGTTGTGGCGGTGGATATTTGGTGCCGGCGTGTTTGTGCTGTTTTAGGATTTCTCGGTATCGAAGAGGCTTATTTTTTCCGGGGTCGCCTACTACTGTGCCTTTTTCGATGAAGAGTAGGTTGTAGTCTCTGTCAGCTATTTTTTCACCGTGCACCTTGTCCCCTATCAGGTTGCGCCAGAGGTTTTTCCATTGGTCGTTGAATTCGGTGCGGAATTTTTTTTCTTCTGCACTCGCCACTGCAATATCCCTCCCTGACAGGAGCAGACAATTCATCTGTTTAAAAACTTCAACCCAAAAGAAGCGGTCAAATAATACGCTCTCAAGCAGCTTCTTAAGCATGTGTGATTGCAACAATACAACAACAACCGCACACATCTTCGGTGGTTTTCGCCTATGCTGATTTGGGTTGGTACGGTTATGTTGATGGTGGTGGGTTTCTTTACGGTGAAGTCGCCTTGAATGGTTAGATTGTTGAGCAATGTGTCCGTGGCGCATATGCGGTATTTGATTTGGCTTCCCGCTGGTTGCTTGGGGATTGTGGCTGTGCAGGTTTGGTTGCTGAATTGCATGGGCTCTTCCGTTGCAGTTGCCCATTGATCCATTGATCCAACGTGTACTGTAGGGTGGCGGAGGTTAAGGCGGTACCGTTGGTGGTGTAAGTGAGGGTAGTCTGGTTTTGGGGGGCAACCTTGTTAATTAGCTTGGTGGCGTTGGAGGGCATCAGGGTTGCTTCCCCGAATTGGGTTTTTATAAGCAGGTCAACTCTGCCATAGCCCACCTCAACGATGAGTACCAGTTGGTAGAGCGTTTTCTCTAAAGAAGCGTCGGTGGTGTTGTAAGTTAACTGCATGTCTTGACCTTTAACTTTAAATTCGCAACTAGCGTGGGCGACGCCGCGGTAACCGTCGCTGTTGAGGTTAAATCCGCCGACCGTTCCTGAGCGGTTGTCCTATAAACCGGGTTCCCATGGCAGAGGCGAATCGTTGATGATTAGCGAGTCGGGGTTGCTCATCTTGTAGAGCCTTGCCTCATACATGTCCAGCGTGTTGGGGACGTTTATGGTGATTTGAATGTTGGATGCGTCGGTGACAAACTCGTATGCCCATGCGGTATCCACTGCGGAGTCTCCGTTGGGGCGTTTGCCTTCAAGGGTTGCGGTGGTCCACTGGTTGCATCAAGTTTTCAATTGCCATGAAGGTAGCGGCTTGGGTGCTGTTGCTTTGGCGGGCATCGTTCTCCACCACAAAGGTGTAGTTGCCCGTGGTTTTGGGGGTGAAGAAGGTGTCGTTGACGCGTGTACCCAGATGTTCGGGGAGTCCTGCGGCTTCAGTGTGCTCGCTTTCCAAGATGCCGCGGGGGTCGTAGACGTAGATGTCGTAGTCGGTTTTGGGGGTGGAGCCGTTGTGAACCCAGTCACCGTAAATGTAGACATGGTAGTTATGTCCTGCGACGAGGGGTTCGGTGATGCTCCAGCGGGTGCCCATGGGGATTTGGGTTTCGTTGAAGAAGATGGGGAACACGGGTTTGCCCACGCAGGTATAGTTGCCTTTGGTGATGCTGTTAAGGTAAGTGTGGACAAACTGCGTGTACTCGGTTTGCTCTGTTGCGATGACCTGCGTGGTTTGGGCGCCGACCAAAGGAGACGCGAAAATCAGCGTCAACACGAGAGCTACCCCTAACAGAGCAAGCGCTTGAATTTCAGGTTTGACGCTTTGACAGTTCATCGCCTCTTCCCAGAGGCTTCTTTGACTGAAAACTGCCTATATCAATTATGAAAACAAGCTCTGAATCCAAAATCTGCAGATGAGGCGTTGTAGACGAAACATTGAAAAATAAAAAGCAATCTTGCGTTTCATGTGGGTTTATTGCTGTTGTCTTTTACCCAGTTGAGCATGGCTTTGTTGAACTCGCAATCGTATCCTGGTGCGTTGACGTCTCCCTGGTAGTAGTAGGCGCTTGCCGCGCAGCCTCCTCCACATATCTCTTGGAATTCGCAGCTTAGGCATTGGGTGATGTTTTGTTTTCTGGTTCGGCACTTTTTCATCTTTTCGGAGTTGTAAATTGTCAGAAGGTCATCGGTAAGCAGGTTGCCGCATGCCCAGTTGGGGTCGTTGTTGAATCTTCCACAGGGATAGACGTTGCCTACATGGTCTACGGCAATGATGCTCCAGCCTGCATCGCAGGGGTAGCATCGGTGACCCAAGTTGGGGGTTTTCTGTGCCAACCCAATCAGTGTATCCACGGTGTCTATTCTTGGCCAGCCCCTGGCTGCTTGGCGTTCATACAAGGAAATCACCGTTTTCGCATACTCGTCTGCACTAACGCCGTGCTCTGCTACAAAGTCTACGCCACCGCCAACGGGGACCGCAGGGTTTAGCATAACACCGTCAAGTTTGATTGAAGCAAAAAAACTCATTATTCTATCCATAACGTTGATGTTTTCTTTGCTTACCACACAGATGCAGCCAACGCTTTTTTGGGTTTTCTTTAGAATTTTTACGCCCCGCATTATGGCGTCAAATGTTTTTTCTGGGTCGCTGTTTTTTCGGGTCTTGGAATTAGCCAAAAAATCCCCATCTAACGAGAAGCCGACTGAAACTTGTTTTTCTTTGAAGAATTCTGCCATCTCCTGAGTGAGCAAGGTCAGGTTGGATTGCAAGCTCAGGCGGATGGTTTTTGAATCCCCCAGGTTGCCTCTCGTGAATTTGATGAGTTTTGACAGAGTGTCAAATTCCATAAGCGGCTCTCCTCCATGGAACACTATTTGGGTGAAATTCATGCTGACGTTGGCGATTTTTTCTAAAAGCTGTTTGCCTGCTTCAAAATCTAAGCTTGCCTGTTTTCTTGATGCTTTTCTGGCGCTGCAGTAGCTGCAGTTTAGGTTGCATCGTGTTGTGGTGCATACAATACAATATAGGGAGTTGAGGGTTTGGTGGGTGGCGTACGTTTTGGTGTGTGTCATAGCTTAGCTTCGCTGCCTTTTTGGTTCTGTGCTAAACCCTCTTTGGTCTTGTTCATTGGTTCTTTATCTCCATCGCTTAGGGAGATGGCGGGGGTGGATAGATTTTTTCTGCCCACTTGTCATGGTATGTGCTTCCGTCCTTCCATTCACACCAAACATCTGCATAGCCGCGCTCTTCTTTTTTGGAGCTTGGCCATGGTTTGGTCTGGAATTCTGCTTCAAACTGTTTGAGCGGCATCTCTGTTACCTCGCCTGTTCGCACGTTCCTAAGCAACACCTTTTTCTCCTCATTCATACAATTGGCACCTCCCTTTTTCTTCCCAAGTTTCAGTGCAACTGTCTGCGCATCTAGTATTTAGTTTTTTCCACTTTTTCCTCACATACTGGTTAATTTTTTATTTGTTTATTCATATTTGAATCTAAATCTGGCACTGAACTTTGAGACAAAACCGCGAAAAACCGAATCGGATTGTATCCTTAAGCATGTAGTGTAATCTTCTGTTTTGGTTGGCTTGTGCGTGTTTGTTGTTACCAAAAAAGTAAAACGCTCCGCATAAGACATACATAGAAAGGAACCGCCACACCATGCCCCCACAGACCCAGCACAAAATCATCCTCGGCAACAGTCAAAACATGCCCGAACTCTCAGAGGCCACTGTCCACCTCATGGTCACCTCGCCACCCTACCCCATGATACAAATGTGGGACAACCAGTTCTGCGAGTTAGACCCAAAAATCGCCGCCCTCTGGCAACAGCTAAAGCAAAAACCGCAGGAAAACGTTGTCACCCAAATCTACGACGCTATGCACGAAAACTTAGCCAAAGTTTGGGCGGAAACCTACCGTGTGCTGGTGGAAGGCGGAATCGCATGTATAAACATCGGCGACGCTACCCGCAGCGTAAACGGAAGGTTCCGCGTCTTTTGTAACCATGCCCGAACCGTTGAGCATATGGAGAAAATCGGCTTCACCACCCTACCATACATT
Source organism: Candidatus Bathyarchaeia archaeon (assembly GCA_041447175.1). Lineage (NCBI taxonomy): Archaea > Thermoproteati > Candidatus Bathyarchaeota > Bathyarchaeia (SeqCode) > Bathyarchaeia archaeon. Next base: position 437,778 of record CP166960.1, read on the forward strand.
TTGTGGAAGAAGCCCACCACTAAGCCGACTTACAAGGGCAAAGGTGCGTTCTTGGGTTCAGGTTTTCTGCCGCCAAACGCGTACGTGACGTTGGACTGTGAGTTTATTCTGATTTTCCGCAAAGGAAAACTCCGCAGTTTCCCACCAAAGGACCCCGACCGCTACGCCAGCGCGTTCACGAAGCCGCAACGGGACGAATGGTTCAGCCAAATTTGGCACGTTACAGGCACAAGACAAACCGCCGACGAGTTAGAACGAAGAACGGCGGCGTATCCAGAAGAAATCGCTGACCGGCTCATCAAGATGTTTAGTGTCCAAGGTGACACGGTGTTGGATCCGTTTGTGGGTTCAGGAACCACCGTAAAAGCTGCAATGCAAAACGCGCGAAACAGTGTCGGATACGAGGCAGACCCGAATTTGTTGGCGACTATAACAAAAAAGATCCGCGATACTGGCTTCAAATTGACTGTAATAAATAGCGAAAAAACTGAATTGATTCCTGAAAAAGGGTGTTGAACCAATCAAACAAGTGTATTCTTGGCAACTTTTTAATACAGGTTCAGCAAGTAACACCCAAAAGGTTTCAGTAATGGGTAAAAGCAATTCCGAGGAGCATCGTCCGTTTGGGTTTGGGAACACTTCCCGCAGGTTCAGCCAGTACAGCCTCAAACGGGAAAAAGGCAAAATCGCCAAAGACCGGTTCGCCTTTGAGCAAGCCCAAAAAGGAAATGACTGCACCAAAATTCGCAAGGATGGCGATTTTGTGGTTCAGGAGCGGGACTTTTTTGGAAACGAAATCGGGCAGCCCAAGGTTTATGACGTGAAATCGGGGAATACGCGGTTGACGGAGGCGCAGGCGAAGCGGAAACGACGGTTGGGTAGAGACCGCCACAAAGTTGTCAGATACTGAAATTACTGTTTTTTTGTAGGTTGCTCAGGTCAGTTTGTTTGAGGAAAGTTTTCTCGAAGAAGCCTCCTTAACGGTATTGACTGCTAGTTGAAACTAGACGTTTCAATATGAATGGTCGTTGGTAACGATGCACGTGCGAACATGCCTGACTTGATTTGACCAAGTTTCCTTTAGGCGTTTTGTTATTAGTTATGGTTTTATGGGTATGTCTTCCCAGTTGAGCATCTCAAACGGAATCAGAGTTTGAGTCTTTCGGACATAGGGCAGTTTTCGCATCTGCAGAATTCGGCGGTCTATGTCATATTTGTTTCCGCTCAGTATGACAATTAAATCGTAGACGCCGTGAACAAAATCAAGCTTCTCAACTTTAGAGTCTAAAATTAAACCCTCAGCGATAAGTTTGTTGGCGAACTCCTGTTCTTTTCCAGGCTCAATAGCCACAAGCACGTAAGCCCGACTGTTTTCGCTACTCACAAAATACACCTCAATAGAAAAATAGGTCAACGACGCTAATATAACTTGACAAAAGCGCTCATGAATAGCAATTTTGGGTTAAGCACATACTACCGTGTTGTGAAGCGAAAACTCGTCGCGGTAAACCTGTAGAAAACACCGTGACAACCTATAACTCAAACAAGCCTAACTCAAACCCCAACCCTACACAAGACCCAACAACCGTTTACACCCTGATGGGGGCGTGTGCGCAAAATTACGTGTTGGCTCCTCAACCGCGTCATTCAAACAAAACTAGCCACAAAAACAAACACGACACGCAAACAACCACCAAAACACAGACTAAAACCCTAAACACCTAATAAAAAGGTTTATTAGAACGTTGCGTAGCATGTGTTTGTGCTCTTAAATACATTAAAGACCCCCTTTTGCGAGTTGGACCCACCAAACTCGGAGGAATATGCACGTTTGAAAAAACCCGCACCAAACCACACATCAGGACACTTTCACAAACTAAACGGCGGGAGAGAAAAACAAATTGACTGAACTTACAAAAGAAGACACCCATCTGTTATTGAAGACCTTCTTTAACGAAAAAGGCCTTGTCCGCCAGCATCTCGACAGCTACAACGAATTCATTGACCATGGCCTGCAAGAAGTCGTCGACGAAGTCAACCAAATCCCCATCGAAATCCCCGAAAACCCCTACAGCGTCAAACTTGGCCAAATCTGGGTCATCGACCCCCAAAGCCGCATCACTGGACCCTACGCAACCGAAGTTGACGGCACCAAACACGAAATCTACCCCATGGAAGCCCGCCTCCGCAACCTTGCATACGCAGCCCCCATCGCGCTGGAAATGACCCCCATAATTGACGGGAGAGAGCAAGACACCGAATTAGTCTACATCGGCAATATTCCAGTTATGCTTAAAAGCAAACTTTGCTTCCTCAGCCAACTCAGCAAAGAAGAACTCATCTCAGCAGGAGAAGACCCAGACGACCCAGGCGGCTACTTCGTCGTAAACGGCTCTGAACGCGTCATCGTCGCCATGGAAGACCTGGCACCAAACCGCGTCATTATTGACCTTGACGAGAAAGGCACAAGCCCTGTTTACCAAGCAAAAATCTTCAGCACCACAGTAGGCTTCCGCGCCCGCATCGAACTTAAACTCAAAGCTGACGACGCCATATACGTCTCCATGCCTGGAGTTCCAACTGAAATTCCCTTCATAGTTATCATGCGTGCCCTCAACTTAGAAAAAGACAAGGACATCGCTGAGGCAGTTTCACTAGACAAGGACATCCAAAAAGAACTGGCTGCCTCCTTCGAGAAAGCCATCGGCGTCGACACACCCCAAGACGCCATCCTGTTCATCGGCAACCGCGTCGCCCACGGACAAGTTGAAGAGTACCGCCTCCAAAAAGCCGAAACCGCCCTGGACAAAAACTTCCTCCCCCACCTAGGCAGAACAGAAAAACAACGCAAAGACAAAGCCATATTTCTGGGCGAAATGGCAAGCCGTGTAATACAACTCAAAATGGGCAGACGCCAACAAGACGATAAAGACCACTTCAAAAACAAACGTCTACGCCTCGCAGGACCCTTGCTGGCTGACCTCTTCCGTGTTGCATTCAGAAACCTAACACGCGACATAAAATACCAGCTTGAACGCATAGGCGTCAAAGGGCCCATAATCACCGTCTCCGCCGCAGTGCGTCCAGGCATCATCACTGAACGTTTCCAGCATGCATTAGCCACAGGAAACTGGGGACGAGGACGCGTTGGCATAACCCAGCTGTTAGACCGAACAAATTACATTTCCACGTTAAGCCACCTGCGCAGGTTACAGTCCCCGCTTAGCCGTAGCCAACCAAACTTTGAAGCCCGAGACTTGCACCCCACCCACTGGGGACGTTTATGCCCCAACGAAACACCTGAGGGCTCCAATTGTGGGCTCGTCAAGAACCTTGCGTTGTCCTCTTCCATTTCGGTGGGTGTGAACCCTGACAAAATCAGGCAACTTCTTTTCGAGATGGGCACAGTTCCTTCACAAGAAGTTAACGAAGCTATGAAAATTAACGGCGCCAAAGTTTTCGTCGATGGCAACATCATAGGTTTTTGCAGTAACCCCGAAGATATGGTTAGCAGTTTTCGCGAAAAAAGGCGCACAGGCGAAATCTCCACCGAGGTCAACATAACCCACTTCACTAAAGCGCAAACTGAATCTGAAGAAGTCCACATAAACTGTGACGAGGGCCGCGTTAGACGACCCCTGATAATTGTGGAAAACGGGGTTCCTAAACTGCAGGCTAAACATTTGGAGCGCATAGCTTTAGGTGAATGGGCTTGGGAAGACTTAGTTAAAAACGGGTTAGTTGAGTATTTGGATGCTTCAGAGGAAGAAAACGCCTACGTTGCTATATCCCTTGACAAAGTTGGTCCAGAACATTCACATGCTGAAATTGCAACCTTCACTATTCTGGGGATCTGTGCTTCTACTATTCCCTACCCTGAACATAATCAGTCACCCCGTAACTCTTACCAAGCAGCCATGGCTAAACAAGCTCTAGGTATCTACGGAACTAACTTCCAAAACCGCGTTGACTCCCGCTCACACGTACTCCACTACCCACAAGCACCGCTGGTGGAAACTGAACTGATGGAAGTTATGGGCTACAAGCAGCGACCCACAGGTCAAAACTGTGTTGTTGCTGTGCTCAGCTTCGAAGGCTACAACATGGAAGACGCCATCATATTCAACAAAGCTTCCATCGAACGTGGTTTAGCCCGCTCAACCTTCTTCCGCATCTACGAGGCAGAATGCCGCCAATACCTCGGTGGACTAAAAGACAAATTTACAGTCCCTGAACCTGGCACACGTGGATACCGCGGCGAACAATACTACCGACTGCTGGAGCCCGACGGCATCATAAGCCTCGAATCAGCTGTCACTGGCGGCGATGTGCTCATCGGAAGAATCAGCCCACCAAGATTCCTTGAAGAATACAAAGAATTCGAAGTTAAAGGTCCCAGCATGCGCGACACCTCAGCCGACATGCGTCCATCCGAAAACGGTGTGGTTGACGCTATCTTTATCACCGAATCGGGCGAAGGCAGCAAACTCGTCAAAGTCCGAGTCCGTGACCAACGCATCCCCGAGTTGGGCGACAAATTTGCCTCTCGTCACGGACAGAAAGGCGTCATCGGCTTAATTGTCCCACAGGAAGACCTGCCCTTCTCTGACGAAGGAACCGTCCCCGACCTTATCATCAACCCACACGCTATCCCCTCCAGAATGACCATCGGGCAGTTTATTGAATCCCTTTCAGGTAAATGTGCTGCCGCCAGAGGCAAACCTGTGGACGGAACACCATTCACCAATGAAGGTCCTACAGAAATCCGAAACAGCCTTGTCAAGCTGGGTTTCAGCCACACAGGCAGCGAAGTCTTCTACAATGGAACCACTGGCGAAAAATTTGTTGCCGACGTGTTCATTGGTGTTGTCTACTACCAGAAACTGCACCACATGGTTGCTGACAAGATTCACGCTCGAGCCCGTGGGCAAGTGCAGATGCTCACAAGGCAGCCCACTGAAGGTCGTGCTCGCGGTGGTGGTCTTCGTTTCGGAGAAATGGAACGAGACTGCCTTATTGGACACGGTGCTGCTATGCTGCTTAGGGACAGGCTGTTAGAAGAATCCGACAAGTACACCTTATATATCTGTGAGAACTGCGGTCAAATTGCTTACTACGACATGAAACAACGCAAATACATCTGCAAGATATGCGATGAGAAAGCTAAAGTAGCACCAGTTATTGTGTCATACGCGTTCAAGTTACTGCTGCAAGAGCTTCAAAGCTTATGCATAACCCCCAAACTAAAACTAAAGGAAAGGGCATAAAATGGCAAGCGAGGAACTAATCCATAAAGTAGTTGACGAAATTAGCTTTGGCTTAATTTCGCCCAAAGACCTGCGTAAACAGTCGGTTGTCGAAATCCAAACCCCCGACACCTACGACGAAGACGGCGCTCCCATCACCGCTGGACTCATGGACGGAAGACTTGGCACCCTTGAACCCCGCCAACGCTGCAAGACCTGCGGCAACACCGCCATACGCTGCCCCGGCCACTTTGGTCACATAGAACTTGCCGTGCCCATCGTACACATTGAATTCACCAAAATCATCTTTGACCTTCTCCGGGCAACCTGCCGCACATGCGGACGCATACTGCTTTCTGATGAAGCGGCAAAGAAAACTCGCGCAAGAATCGAACGTTACATGGACCTCTTGGGACTTATTCCTGACGAGATTTACAAAGAAATCATCCAAGAAATCAAGACCAAACAATGCCCCCACTGCGCTTCAGGGCAATTCAAGATAACTTTTGAGAAACCCACAAAGTTCATTGAGCAGACTGAAGCTGGCTCTGAACCTTTGACGCCAAGCATGATTCGTGAACGTCTCGAACGCGTAAGCGATGAAGACTTGGAGATTTTAGGTTTTAACCCAAAAGTTGCCCGACCGGAATGGATGGTTCTGCAGGTTTTACCTGTTCCGCCAGTGTATGTGCGTCCTTCTATCACGTTAGAGTCTGGTATCCGCTCTGAGGATGACTTAACTCACAAACTTGTCGACATCATCCGCATTAACCAGCGTTTGAAGGAAAACATGGAAGCAGGTGCACCCACGCTTATCATTCAAGACTTAAGTGAACTGCTCCAGTACCACGTAACGACTTACTTTAACAATGAAGCTTCAGGCATTCCTCCTGCCCGCCACCGTTCAGGAAGAGCGCTCAAAACCCTTTCACAGCGGCTTAAAGGCAAAGAAGGTCGGTTCCGAAGTAACCTTTCTGGTAAACGTGTAGACTTCTCAGCCCGCACCGTTATCTCTCCTGACCCGAACTTGGACATAAACGAAGTAGGTGTTCCTCGAGATGTAGCCATGCGGCTTTCCGTTCCGGAGAAAGTTACTGCTTGGAACATCGAAGAGCTAAAGAAGCTGGTTATTAACGGACCTGAAAACTATCCAGGTGCGCTCTACATTATTCGCCCTGACGGTAAACGAATAAGGTTGGAGTTCGTTGTTGACCGAACCAAAATTGCAGAAGCCATAGAACTGGGCTTTGTCATTGAACGTCACCTCAAAAATGGCGACATTGCAATCTTTAATCGGCAGCCTTCACTTCACCGCATGTCAATTATGGCGCATTATGTGCGTGTTTTGCCGTACAAGACTTTCCGTATGCACCTTTGTGTTTGCCCACCTTACAACGCTGACTTTGACGGCGACGAAATGAACCTTCACGTTCCCCAAAGTGAAGAAGCCCGCACTGAAGCTTTGTTGCTGATGCAGGTGCAAGACCAGATTCTTTCACCCCGCTTTGGTGGACCCATCATTGGTGCCATCAGGGACTTCATCACCAGCGCCTACTACTTCACCCGTAGAAGTAACTTCCTTACCCGCGAAGAAGTCAGCCGAATTCTCACCGCCACAGGTTATCTTGGTCCTCTTCCTGAACCCGCAAAAACTGACCCTCAGCCAATGTGGTCAGGCAAACAAATCTTTAGCTTGTTCCTACCAAAAACGTTGAACTACGTTTTGAAGGCAAACATCTGCCAAGGTTGCGTTAAGTGCAAAGAAGAAGAATGTGAACATGATGCATACGTGGTGGTTAAAAACGGCGAGCTCGTGTCGGGTATTATTGACCGCCGCAGCATTGGCTCTGAGCAGTCCGAAAGTTTGCTTCACAGGATAATCAAAGATTACGGTACGCAAGCGGGACGAGAATTCCTCAACAAGATAACTCGTATGCTCAAACTCTTCATATCAATGCGTGGCTTCAGCTACACTTACGACCAATTGGTTCTTTCGCCTAAAGCTAGGAACAGAATCGCAAAGACCATGGACCGCATTGAACGCAAAATAGAAGAACACATCGCCAACTACAAGAGCGGCAACCTTCCACGTTTGCCCGGTCAGACGCTGGAGGAATCCTTTGAAATCTACGTCATGCATGAACTTTCTACAGCTCGAGACGAAGCAGGTAAAATCGCTGACGAAGACTTCACGCTGGAAAACGCTGGCATCGTCATGACTCGAACTGGAGCAAGAGGCAGCAGCCTTAACATCGGTCAGATGGCGGCTTGCGTTGGGCAACAATCAGTCCGTGGCAAACGTATCTTGAGAGGCTACGCTAGACGTGCACTACCGCACTTTGAGCCAGATGACCCCAAGCCGAGTGCACGAGGTTTCGTGTATAACTCTTACCAGACAGGTTTGACTGCCATCGAGTTCTTCTTCCATGCCATGGGCGGCAGAGAAGGATTGGTTGACACTGCCGTGCGAACACAGCAGAGCGGTTACATGCAGCGTAGGCTCATCAACGCTCTTGAACATATACGCCTTGAATATGACGGCACCGTGCGCGACTCTGCAGGCGATATTATTCAGTTCAAGTACGGCGAAGATGGTGTTGACCCCGCTAAAAGTGACCACGGCAAAGCTGTAAACGTCAGCCGTCTTATGGACGCCATCAACATAAGCGAAGAGAAAGGTGCGCCAGCCACTGCCGATTACATCAAAAAGCAGCTGAAAGAAGTGGAAGGGCAACTGACTCCCATTCTGGTGGATCAGCTTAAACAGCATTTGTCTAAAGGTAAATTCACCAAGAAAGGTGTTGACAAAGCAATCACCACAACCGCTGAGCGCTACAAACGGGCTTTGATGGAGCCAGGCGAAGCGGTAGGCATCGTTGCAGCGCAGTCAATTGGTGAACCTGGCACGCAGATGACTCTCAGAACTTTCCACTATGCAGGTGTCAAAGAGCAAAACGTCACTTTGGGTCTGCCACGTCTTATCGAAATTGTGGACGCTCGAAGAATCCCCTCAACCCCCATTATGACCATTTACCTTACAGGTGAATACCGCAAGAGCAAAGAGGGTGCGGTTGAGATTGCGCGTCACATCATTTACACGTCGCTTGAGAATTTAGCGTCAGAGATTTACGAGGACCCCATCAACGAGGAAATCGTGGTTGAGCTTAACAAGACCATGATGGAGGACCGCGCCATAACCATTGAGGAACTTGAAGAACGCGTGGAAATACAGAACGCCACAACTAAAGCTAAAGGCGATGACGTGCTCACGGTAAAACCCAAGAAAGTGGAAACAATCAAGAAGGTGCTGGAGAAAGTCACCAACTTCCACGTTAAGGGTGTTGCTGACATTCGACGTGTTCTGGTTACTCAGGAAGAGAACGGCGAATGGGTTATCCGCACTGACGGCTCTAACCTTTCAAAGGTTCTAGAGATTCCTGGTGTTGACACCTCCCGTACGACAACCAATAACGTCCATGAGATTGCCAAAACCTTAGGCATTGAAGCAGCGAGAAATGCATTGATAAACGAAGCAAAGGGCGTGTTGGAAGAACAAGGTTTAGACGTAGATGTCCGCCACGTTATGCTTGTGGCCGATATGATGACTTCTAACGGTGAGGTACAGCAGATTGGTAGACACGGCATCAGCGGCAAGAAATCCAGTGTCTTGGCGCGGGCAGCGTTTGAAATTACGGTTCCCAACATTGTTGAAGCAGCTGTGAAAGGTGACAGTGACCCGCTGGCAGGTGTGACCGAAAACGTTATAGTTGGTCAATCTATTCCGATTGGCACTGGCCTAGTAGAGCTATACATGTCAACCTTTGAAAAGCAAAAGAATTCAGGAGGAAAAACAGAAACATGATAGACATAGACAAAGCATTAGCATCAGCCGTGAAAACTGGCAAAGTTTCTTTCGGCGCCAACTCGGCATTGCTGAACGCAAAGACAGGCAAAGCTAAGATGATTGTTTTGGCTTCTAACTGTCCACAAAACATAAAAGACGAGATAGAATATTATGGTAAACTCTCAAAAGTCCCCGTTATGACCTATAAGGGTGCTTCCATGGATTTAGCCATTGTCTGCGGAAAACTCTTCATCATCTCGGCGCTCAGCATCAGAGAACCCGGGGACAGCGAGATTCTGAAATCCGTAGAAATGGAATACTACGAAAACCCTGACATTGTTGGAGGAACCGAATGACAACCGGCATTAAAATCACATGCGACGAAATGCGTTACATCGCTTTGTTTGAAAGCATAAGCGGCGCCAGCGTCAAAGACTGCATCATCGACGAAGCTGAATCACGTGCAATCTTTATCGTGAACCCTGGTCAAGTTGGTGTTGCCATCGGCAAGGGCGGACGAAACATCCACACCCTTGAAAAAATGACGGGCAAAAAGCATGAAATCATTGAGTACTCTGAGGACCCCGTGCAGTTCATAAAGAACGCCCTTAAACCTGCACAGGTTCGAGAAGTGCGCATCACCGAAAAAACCGACGGCAAAAAAATGGCGGTCGTCACGATTAACCCAAAAGACAAGGGCATCGCGATAGGCAAAAACGGCAAAAACGCCGAGCGTCTGCGCTTTTTAGCAAAACGGTACTTTGACATTCAGAACGTCAGCATCACTTAGCCACCCCACTGGGGTCACGCTAAGGGATGACGCGTCGCTTTTTGTAGTCTTAATGTTGGCGCGTTTTGTTGAACGTTTTATAAGTTGAGCCTTCCATTTCCTGCCTGTTTGTTTAGCTTTTTGACTGCCATTATGCTTTCTAAAAGAAACGCTGCTATGGCAATTCCTGTGATGGTCATGCCTATTGCATAGTAGGTTTTGACAACATCGGTTTCCCATTGCCAATGAATCGCCAAAACAAACACTTCCAAAAAAAGCAGAAACGCAAAGAAGAAACAGTAAATCATTGTTCGGGGTAAAAGTTTTCTTCCAACCCAGAAAAACCCGCCTACTTTAGCTTTCTTTTTAAGAATGTATTCGCCATACTGGTTTCTTGTCAATAACCCGTCTGATTCTAAATTTTGCAGGTGCCTGTGTGCAACGCTTGGACTGCTGAGGCTTAATCCATGCATGACTTCTCGTGGACCCAATGGCTTTCTTTGTTTAGCCACGTACATGTACACGTTAAACGCGAGCCCTTCAAGCTTCTTTTCGTGGCTGTTAGGCATAAAGGTCTTTCCCCGTTTTCCCCTTCCGAGCTTCTTCGCTTAAAAAGCCCGTTTTCTATATGCATTGATGTTAACTTGATGTCCAAAAACGTTTTTAGGGTTTGTGGTTCAAAACGGGGCCGCAAAGAAAATCCTTTATTTTGTGACTTCTGGGTTACTGACTGTTCTCTTCATCTTGCGCTTCATCTGTTTCAAGTTCTTCATCTGGTTGACTTTGTTTGGGTGTATTGTTTTCTTCTTCGCTTCTTAGCAGCAAATCAATCAATGCTTTTTCGTCCACTTCTGCGCGTGTTCGCCAATCCAGATACAACTGCTCGTTATCATCCTGTTGCAGGTAGCCATAGCGGATGTATCGGTCAAGGTTTAAGCCGACTTTCCAACCCGCGATTTTTTCTCCCAGCAATTCTTCTACGTCTCGGCGTGCAGCTTGCCCCTTTTTGCTGATGATGTAAGAGATGGTTATGGCTAAGCCTGCTAAGTCGTCTATTCGCCACCCAATCATCTTGGCTTCTTTAGGCTCTAACTCCCCACGCAGCGTCACGTAGAACCGTGCCTTATCCATCTCGTCCACTGTTGGTTTCTCAGGGTTCTTCTCCTGTTCATAAACGGTTTTAACCTGCAAATCCAGCGGCTTCAAAAAATCGTCCAGCAAATCCAAAACCTTCGGGTAGTCTGAGCCTATGGCTTTGTGGAGTTCCCAGCCTTTAACGCCGGGTTTTTGGTGCCTCCGATAAAAAAGCATATGTGTGGCACGTTTCATTTTCGCGGCGTATGCGCCTTTCTTTTTGGTACTCAACTTGATTCTCCTCTTTTCCACTTCTGCCAGCTTTCAAACGTAAGCGTTACAGGCACGGAGACAGCTTGCATGTTAAGTTTTACCGCTGGCTCCTCAAGGGGGAGGATGTAAATTTCTTCTTCCAGCGGGATTACCTCTAAGGTGGCGTACCCGTAAGTGACTAAGAAGCTGGTTATGTAGGCTCGGTGAACGGTCTGCTCGTAGGTTTCTGCACCCACCCAGTCCATATAAAGAAGTTTTCCTTCTTTACTTTCCTTTTCCGCTTTCTCCTTGAGTTCTGTCCAGAATCTATCAAGTTCGGCAGAGAACGCTTCATCTCGCAGAACATTTTGATCCACCAATTCTCCTCTACTGGCGACACCCGTTGCGACTTCAGTTACGGCTGTTTGCTCCCAGCGTTCCCTGATTGGCACAAGCGCATTCCAATACCGCATTGCGTCTGCCATGGCATGCAGGGTTATCTGCTCCTGCTCCACGATTGGGTGCCACGCCTTAAGAAACAGTTGAACCATTTCCTGTTTGTCTTTCAGGATAATTTTTTCTTCCAGCAAAAACGGGTCGGTATACAGTGAGGTGCTACGTTGTTTAACCCACTCACTTTGCAGCTTAATCACTGATGCTAAGTGGTGGATGGCTTCGGAGTCAAGATTAAGCTCTTCAGGTTGGTCCCACGAGGGAAAATACTCCTGAACAATGCGGATGATTTCGTCAACGTTTAGAAGGAAAGGGTCTACGGTGTGGGCTTCGATGCCCCTCATCATGTCGATGACCCGTTCAAGCCGGTCCCTGCCCAGTTTCTTAGCCTCTTTTTGTTCCTTTGGGCTCTTAGGGTTTTGTGCCTGCATTTCACTGCACCTCACGCACCATAGATTTGCCTTCCACATTCTGCACCGCAACGATGTTGGCGTTTTCCTGCGCAAACGTAACTTGGCTGGGCGTGATAACGATGTATTGGGCGTTGGCGTCTTTGATGGTTGATATGAGAATTTTGGCTATCATCTCGCGGTTGCGTGGATCCATGTGAATGTCATATTCGTCCACGGCTCGAAACGGCGACCGTACATGCTGCTGTAGGGCTAAAAGGAAACTCATGGTTGCTGTGGTTCGCTCGCCGCCGCTTTGTGTGTATGCGTTTAAGGGCACGGGTTTTCCGCCTTTGAAGCCCACCATAATCTCCAGTCCCGCGGTTTCAATGTCCTGAGTGTTACTCAAACGGACTTCACCTGTGGCGCGGGTTTGCCCCATAATCCGCTGGTACTCGCGGTTGACGCGTTCCAACAAATCCTGCATAACGTTGCGCCAACTCTGCATGCGCGCCGAAACCTCATCGAGGGCTTTTTGGCGGTTCTCAGCCACCATCTGCGCTTTCTGCTTAAGCTCCAAAAAGAGCTTACTGTAAGACTCATATTGCCGCTCGATGTCTTCTGAGACACTGGAAAGCGCGGCGAGGTGCCCGTCGGTGAGACGAATCTCGTCTTGAATGTCTGCGACATTCTTTGTAACAGCAATTCTCGCACCAGAATGCAAGGCCTTAGCAACCGCTGCGTCCAGAGCCGTTTGAGCGTTTCTGATGGCAGATTCAAGTTTGCGGAGCTCTTTGGTTGAGTTTTCTTTTCGGAACTCTAACAGTGCCAACTGGATTTTGTGTGAAACAATTTTGAGGGTAAGTGCCTCGGCTTTCTCTTCTGCAGTGGCGATTTTAGCTTGTGCATCACTGTTTTTCTCGTGGAAACCTTTGAGCTGTTGATGGCTGTTTTCGATGAGGCGTTGAAGATTCTCAGGACGCAAAAATTCAAGTTGACCCACGGTTTTGGTGCCTTGCAACGTTTCGTTTAGCAGTTGTGCTTCAGTTAACAGCTTTTCAGCTAAGGTAACTGTTGCTTCTTCGGAGGCGATTTCATGCTCCAGTTTTAGGCGTTGTTCAAAAAGTGCTTTACCTTCGCTCTTCAGCTTGTCCTGCTGGATGCTCTCTTTCTCCACTTGCTCTTTGTTGGTTTGGTTTTCTTTTTCGATGTGCTCCAACGTCTGCTGGAGTTTCTGTTTGTCAGCTTCAATGTCTTTTAGTGCATTTTCTTTACGTTCCACTTCTGCCCACGCGAGTTCGCGTTCCAAAAAGCGCCGCTTGGTTTGAAGCTGTTTTTTTTCTTGATATTTGTCGTATTGTTCACGCCAGTAGTTGAGGGTTTGCTCGGCGGACTCTAACAGTTTACCCACGGATTCGGATTGGCTTAGGATACGGGTTAATTTCTGCTGAGCTTGCACCACGTTTTCGCGGAACGGCTCCAATCCGACGGCGGCTTCCACCATGTGAAGCTTGTCGGTGTTGCTTAAAAGGCTGAATTGTTCCACCATGTTCTGGTGCATGATGATGAGCATGTTGTCGGGGTCCACGCCGAACCTGCCCAGCAGCCGCTGAACTTCCTGTTTGGTGGCGGCTTTGTTTTCCAGTTCAAACCAGTATTGTCCGTCGCGGCGGAGGTGGCGGGTGAGAAAGAGTTGGTCTTTGCTGTACTTGGCGACTGGGCGTCTGCCGTGTTGTTTACTGTTGTCTAAAACGACGGTGACGCGAGCTTGGTCGTTGCCCCAGCGGATGAGGTTGCTGAGTTTTTTGCTGCGCTCCGTGTAGGTTTGCCCTAACGCTACCGAGATTGCCAAAAGCAAGCTGGATTTGCCTGCTCCGTTGGGTCCAACGATGAGGTTGACGCCCTGCTTAAAGGAGACTCTAGCGTATTCGTAGCTCATGAAGTTTTGAAGTATAACTTCGGATATCAGCATTTTTGCGTTTAGCCTCGTTAGGAGCGAAAATATTAGGTGAATTCTCTCTTATTAAAACAAATTGCACAGAAGCAGTGAAATCTCCCGCAACGTTACGGCAGTTATTTTTGTTGGCGATTCATGAATTGTCTTTGATTGTTTGGTGCATGCTCCGTTGGGTCTCGTGAAGGACAACTCTTCTGCTTTTTCTCTTTATTGTTCGGTTTAGTAATTTTGTTGATAGCTGATTTGTGGCTCAGTTGAAATTGTAACTGTTGCTTCTTGTTTTCTTCGCATGAATAATTGGGTTTTTTCTATGCATATCGATAAATATCTGCTTGTTGTACACTTTAACCCTAATTTACAGGGAGGATTCTAAAATGCCTCATGTTAACAACGGGTCAGAAGGCTGGTTGTGTTCCCCTGAGAACAGTTTTCTGAGTCAACTATTTGCAAACATGATGGACGGATTCGCCTACTGCCGAGTAGTTTTTGATTCTGCCGGGAAGGCGGTTAATTATGTTTTCCTTGAAGTTAACTCCGCGTTTGAACGGTTAACTGGCTTAAAACGTGTGGACATTTTGGGAAAAACGGTCACTGACGCTCTTCTCGGCACCGGAAAAGACCCCTGCGAATGGATTAGGGTCGGCGAAAAAGCTACCACTACGGGGAAACCAGCGAAGTTTGAAGCATGTGATACGGCAACTGGCAAGTGGTTTTCGGTTTCCGGTTTTTCCCTAAAAAAAGGATATCTTGTCGCCATTTTCGAGGACATCACTGAACGTCGAAAGCTGGAGACTTCTCTTCGTGAAAGTGAGCGGCGGCTGAAGAGGTCACAGGAAATTGCTCATTTGGGAAGCTGGGAGCTTGACTTAGTTACTCGTAAGCTAACTTGGTCTGATGAGGTGTACCGCATTTTTGGTTTGAAGCCGCAAGCGTTCGAAGCAACATATGACGCGTTTCTTGCGGCGGTATATCCAGACGACCGAAAAAAAGTTGATGCTGCCTATTGTGGTTCGTTAAGTGATGATGGAAACGTCTACGAGGTTCTGCATCGGATTGTGCGCAATGATACCGGGGAAGTTCGTTACGTGCACGAGAAATGCGAGCATATTCGTGACGCCTCTGGCGTAGTTGTTCGGTCGGTTGGCATGGTGCATGACGTTACTGAACAAAAAAAAGCTGAACAGAAGCTTGCTGACAGTTTGAAACGGGAACGTTTCTTGGCTGATTTGGTGCGGAAAACTTCGGTTGCTGTCGGCGTAGCTTATCCTGATGGGCGACTGGGTCTGGTTAATTCTGCGTTTCAGGAGCTTACTGGGTACAGTGCCCAAGAGCTAAAAGATATCCGTTGGACTGATGTTTTGACGCCACCTGAATGGTGGGAGCTGGAAGCGCAAAAGCTTGCTCAACTTCAGCAGACTAAAACGCCTGTGAAGTACGAGAAAGAGTACCTGCGGAAGGATGGGTCTCGAGTGCCAATAGAGTTGGTTGTGCATCCTTTTTTTGATGAAGCTGGTCGTGTGACGCATTATTTTGGCTTCATAACCGACATTACTCAACGTAAAAAAGCTGAAGCAGATTTGCGTGAAAGCGAAGTTAAGTATCGAACAGTTGCCGACTTCAACTATGATTGGGAGTACTGGATTGCACCCGACGGCAAGTTTGTTTATGTCTCCCCCTCATGTGAACGAATAACCGGATATCGAGCCGACGAATTCCTCCAAGACCCCGAACTCTTCACAAAAATTATTTTATCCCAAGATAAAACAAAGCTTGGCGACCACTTTGACCTCTTAGAATCCGGCACCCCACATGAACTTGACTTCCGGATTGTAACCCGTGATGAATGCATTCGGTGGATTTCTCATGATTGTCAGACGGTGTATGATGATAAAGGCAAATGGTTGGGGCGGCGTGCCAGCAATCGAGATATAACTGAGCGCAAACATTCCGAAGAAGCATTGCTTAAGCTGAATCGTCATTTGCGGGCTATAAGCAATAGCACTCAGGCTCTTATGTATGCAAAGACTGAAGAGGCATATGCAAACAAAATCTGCGATATTCTAATCAACGACTGTGGTTATGTACTGGTTTGGGTGGGTTTTGCTGAGAACAATGAAGCAAAAACAGTTCGCCCCATTGCGTACAGTGGTTTTGACAAGGAATACATTGATGAGTTGAATGTTTCTTGGTCCCGAGATACACTGAGGGGACGGGGACCAGCGGGTATAGTTATTCGGACTGGAAAGCCTTACGTGTGTAGAAATCTGCTTGAAGACCCCTGCTTTGAGCCTTGGCGAACTAACGCAAGTTGCAGGGGTTACAAAGCATCAATTTCTCTGCCTTTGACCTCCTTTGAAGGTGTTACTTTTGGGGTTTTATCCATTTACAGTAGAACGGTTGACCTCTTCTCAGATGAAGAAATGACGCTTCTCACCGAATTAGCCCACGACTTTGCTTATGGTATTGCAGTGATCCGTCTTCGCAAAGAAAGAGAAAGAACGTATGAGCTAATGCGAAGACAAGCGGCGCTAATTGACCTTAACCCAAATGCCATAATAACTCGAAAGATAGATGGAACGATAACGTTTTGGAATCGCGGCGCCGAGACGTTGTATGGGTGGACCCGCAAAGAAGCTGTGGGCAATAACATTAACTTGCTTCTTAAAACTAAGTTGCCCCAATCACTACAATCCATAATCGAAGCTATCAATCTGTATAAACATTGGTCGGGTGAAATTCTGCATTACGCCAAGGACGGGAGGGAGCTTGTGATGCAAAGTTACTGGTTGGCTAAGTTCAACCAAAATGGCGAAATCTCCGAGTTAATAGAATCTAACGTTGATGTTACCGACCGTAAACAGATGCAAATTAAGCTTGAAGAATACAGCGCACACTTGGAGGAGCTTGTGCATGACCGTACCATCCAGCTTAGAGACGCAGAACGTTTAACAGCCATCGGCGAAACTGCAGGCATGGTCGGACACGACCTCAGGAATCCGCTTCAAACCGTCATCGGTGAGGCTTTTCTGGCAAAGGAAGAAGTAAAGCACCTGCCTGACAGCCCCACGAGACGCAACCTTGAAGAAAATATTGGAATAATTGCGGAGCAAATTGGTTACATGGATAAAATCGTTTCTGACCTGCAAGACTTTGTACGACCCATCATTCCCGACAAGAAATCGGTGAACCTATCAAAGCTTTTGATAGCGTCCCTTGACCAGATAAATCTGCCAAATAACGTTAAAGTCCAAACTAACATCAGCGAAAACATTCCTCCAGTTATGGTGGATAGCCAATTACTTAAGCGGGTTTTCTTTAACCTGTTCACAAATGCAGTTCAAGCAATGCCTAACGGGGGTAAGCTCACAATAAACGCCTTCGTTAAGAAGAATGATAAAGGGAAGAACCGTGTTCAGTTAGAAGTTGAAGACACAGGCGAAGGAATACCTGAAAGCATTAAACCAAAAATTTTCAGACCGCTGTTTACAACTAAATCCAAAGGGCAAGGTTTCGGCTTAGCGGTCTGTCGGCGTGTCATCGAAGCCCACGGTGGAATCATACTTTTTGATAGCCAAGAAGGGCGTGGGACTCGGTTTATTGTGGAGCTTCCCGCGTAACCTTTCACTCTTTTAGGATTAAGACACTTTGCCTTAAATGTAAACATCAGAGCACACGTTTACTTCCCATGAAAACATCAACTAAGAAATCGTTATGAAAACAATATAGCCTAGAACAACCATAGGCGCTTCGAAGAGGCGTACTCTACAGTTGCTGGTTGCAGGAATCGACGAAGCTGGAAGAGGCTGCGTAATTGGGCCACTAGTTGTCGCAGGATTAGCCGTCCAAGAAAAAAATATTGCCACCTTATCAGAGTTAGGTGTTAAAGACTCAAAACTTCTGCACGCCAAAAAACGCGAGGAACTTGTTCCAAAAATCTTGCACTTAGTTGAAAAACATTTTGTGATGAAGGTTTCTCCGCTGGAAATCGACCGCGCCGTTGAAAGCAAACGCAGGCTTCACAAGTTGAACCGGCTTGAAGCGGAAACAATGGCGCGAATCGTAACGGAACTGGAACCTGACGTTGTTTACGTTGATGCCGCAGATGTTGTAGCGGAACGGTTTGGGCAACACATAATGGAAGCCTCAACCTTCAAAACCCGCATTGTGAGCGAACATAAAGCCGACCAAAAATACACTGTGGTCTCCGCTGCAAGCATCATAGCCAAAGTTGAACGCGACAACACCGTTGCTGCTTTGCGAAGCGAATTTGGGGATTTCGGCACGGGGTACTTGGGTGACCCCAAAACCAAATTTTTCCTCATTCAATGGTTAAAAACAAACTTTGATTACCCTAATTGTGTACGCCAATCTTGGAAACCTGCAAAACAAGCCAAAGCTCAGCGGCACCTTAAACAGCAGACCCTTTTTTAAAGTTTGGCGACAGGTTCCTCAGCTGAACGCATTTCCGATAACTCATCTAAATGGATACACAAAATGTCTTTGGCTGACGGTTCGTTTCTCTCCGTGACCAAAACAGGATAAGCCACTATAACTTTGCATATGCTTAAAATCTCGTTGACACGTTCATCAAGGAATTTCTCCCATCCAGCCGCCACTGCCCCCAAAACCGCCAGCCGCTCTTCGGGCACGTTCAAAATGAAATCGAAGGGGCAGATGTACCTGGGAAATGTCGCAGTAGGCAAATTTATGGAATACTTTTTTGAGCATACGCTGCTCCTCCATGGTCCGCTTTGATTTTCGCAGTAAACAGTGCCCGTTGCTTTTGAGTGGGTTGTAGTACGTCTATGGGTTTAGCAACTGGAACACCAAGTGCCTTTGCAAGGTTGTAGGCAGAAGCCACTGACGCCTTCGCCATTCCCCGTTCGTAGCCGTACAATGTCCTGCGGGAAACCCCAACAAGCTCTGCAAGCTTTCCTATCGAAAAATCACGTTCTTTACGCCGCTGCTCAACCAGCATGCCATCAACTTTCACCGAGTAGCCTCCTGGGTCTGCATAATCAGTGGAAACGCGGTATGTTCAGCAACATTGCGCAGCGCCTTGGGCATAACCACAAAAACGGAGTAGCGTGAATAAACCGTGTCATCTTCCAGCATATATTGTGACCGCTGGCTGACAACAAGAGCTGCAGCAGAAACACGGTCAGCAATAACTTTGAGTTCGCGGCTTTCCTTAGCGGAGAAGGCATTCACCTCAGAGTAAACCTTCACTAAAGCTAATCGGTCACCTTTTTTGGCTGCAAAATCAAAACAGCTGCTCCGAGAACAACAAATTTGGGAAACCTCAAACTCGAGTCGACTAACGCTACCCTAAAGTGACAGCGTTTTCCATCTCCCAATAATTAATGAGGCTGTAACACCAAAAAATTCAGTGCATCAAGAAATATAAGTCATACTTGCAAAGCTGGAACATCAAATTTAAAAAAGACTGTAAAAAATAAAGAAACCGCCAGAGAAATGGTTTGTCAAAATTTATCTTTGAGCCACAATCATCGCGTGTGCAATATCATACGGCTCCAAATCCACCACTTGCACCACGTGGAACCCGCGGTTTTTGAGTACTTTGGCTTCCATCTGGTAAACCTCCGCGGGCGCTTTGGATACGTCAATGCTTTGGGACTTTACTGCCAGCAGTACCCAGCCGCCCTCCTTGAGGAAAACGTCGGCGTTGTCTGCCAAAACCTTTGCTTGCTCAGGTTGTGCAATGTCGCAGTATAGTTCGTCCATTTTGCCCGAGATGAACATGCTGTACTTTTGGGGCATACGCGCATCAGCCAAAAACGGCGACATATTCGTCCGGTAAGCAACCACGTTAGTCACCAAGTCGCGTAGGCTACGCTGCGCAAACTCTACACAGTAAACCTGTCCCTCTTCGCCGACTATGTCGCTGATGTGGCTTGGTGTGGTTCCCGAAGCTGCACCCAAATACAAAACACGATGTCCAGCCGCAAACGGAACCGTCTTTAGCCCCTTCAGAATTGCGCCTGCCAGCTTGCTGCGAAACGCGTCCCACACACGGTACTCTACGCCGCCTACACGGAGCAGCCGCTCACCGTACACGTTTCGTCCAAGCGCAAAATTTTTCGTAGCTAACCGCTTCGCACCATCCTCCAAAACAACCTGGAAGATTTCCGCAAAATCGGGATGCGGTTTGACTTTAATCTGCACGACTGCTTGGTCTCCGTTGCTTGTCGCCTTTGTAGTCGCGGCGGTTTTTGTCTTTGAATCTGCCGCCCTGTCGATCGCCACCGCGGAATCTGCCGCCGCCCCGTTTGTCCCTAAAGCCTCCGCCGCTTTTTCCTGCGCGGAAGTCTCTGCGGTCACGGAATTCCCGGGGGCGTTCTTGGAATTGGCGAGGTTTCTGCTCTTTCAATGGTGGTGGTTCAGGGTATTTCTGGCGGATTTCTTCGATGCGTTTGTCAAGGGCTTTTTTGAGTTTGTTACCCACGTATTCACCGTTGAAGGCGTCAATGCGTACCGCGATGGCGAGTTTGCCTGCGATGGCACGTGCGATTTTGCCGCGTTGCCACTTTTTCGCGTCGTGCACCAAGGTGTGCTGGAAAATCAAGCCGTGTTTAGGTGGACGTGCACCCGTTTTTATGCTGCGAAACAGTGCCTTTTCTGCGCCTAAAACCTGCATGGTGCTTGCGGGGCGGCGGGACAAGTTTTGTAGTCCACCTGCGATGGCTATGAGTCTTGCGCCCAGCAGTGAGCCGACGATGGTTTTGGTGTTAGGCGCAACTTCCTCCATGGTGTTCTCCAGGTAGGTTTCCATGTTTTCGCGGAGATGGTACATGTCAAGGATGTTGCGGCTAAGCGCTTGGACCTGTGCAAGGTCGGTTTCAGATAGGTCTGCGCCCATGCTGGATTCGGCTATGCGGTTGATTTGTTCAGTTTTATTTTTCGGGAGGTCCTCTTTTTCAAGGGCTTCTAATGAGAAGTTTTCTCGTGTGCCAAGGTCAAGAACTAAGCGTGCGTAGGTTTCATGTTTCTCGACCAGTCGGTCCAGTTCAGGGTAATGTACACCGTACCACTCGCGGAGTCTGCCCATGAACAAGTTTAAGGTGCGGTCAAGGTCGTCAAGGGTTTGTATTGCCTGGGCGATGATTAGGTCACGTTTTTGTGTTTCTCCTTTCACTTGGAGTTTGGCAACTTCTACGCTGACGTTATGGACCCAAAGGTTTAGGTCCTTGGCGTCTTTGGCAAAGCCGGTTTGGATGGCGATTTCCTGCATGTGACTATGTGCGCTTTGGACGTTTTGGGGAGATGCAGTTTCGGTGGCTACGCCAAGTTTGGTTTGGGCTTGGCTGGCTACTGCTTGGTTTTCAAACGCGAAGGCGTCATACCCGCTTATTTGGAGCTGTTCAATTAAGGCTTGGGCTTCTTCAGAAAGTGTGTCCGGTTCTATTTTTGCGATTTTTTTGGCTGCTGCCTGTGGCTTTTTGGGGTACACCTTGCTTGCGGCTACTTTGCCGTCTTCGTCGAAAGCCACAACGCCGAAGGGAAACTGGATAAGGATTGCTTTCATCGTGATGGTCAACCTGTTAGTGTCACAAACGTAGTATTCCACACTGTTTGCTAATAAATAGTTGCTGTATTGGTTTATTCTTTGTATGGGGTGGTTAGGATTTGTTTGACTTTGTTGGTTATTACTGGTCCTAATCCGTTGACGGTTTTGCTCCAGTCATCTACGTTAATGAGCGCGTTCTGCGGCGTCTGATATGACTTGAGGATAGCTGTAGCTTTTTCCCTGCCCACATTTGGCAAACTCGCAACAAAGTACAGTTGCGCCTCTGAAACCGTGTCATAATTCTTAAACGCATGCACCACAGGTGAGCGTTTCTCCACAACCTGCTCTTGACGCGCCGCAACGTAAAGAAAATCAATGGTTTCTTTCTGGCTAGCAGTATTCACCATGGCAACACCATTTTTGGCGATGTTAAACATGGCGCCCCAAATGGCAGTGGGCTGGATTTTGCTGAACTTGTAAATCATGGGCATGTACCCCTCAATGAGCAGTAGCGATTTGGGGTAGGCTTCTTTGAGGCGGAAAATCTGTTCAAACAGGTACCTGCGGGTCAGCGTGTAGACGAAGTCTTGGACGGTTTTGCGTTCCACTGCACACTGGTCGCTGAGGACGTAGTCGCCTTTTTCAAGGTTCTCTGATTTGACGGTGACGCCTTTTTCGCGCAGTCCTTTGACTATTTTGGCTGCGCTGCTGGCTTCGCGGCAATCCACGATTATGGTGGGTTCTTCGGGGTCGCCTTGTTTTTTTTCTTTCGTGAATGGAATGAGCGTTTCGGTGCCTGACATGTCACTTCAACTCGCAAGGAACCATTTATGCTTTGGGTGACGTTAATTTTGTTTTGCTCCCACTCGAAGAGACAGACCATTGCCCCATTGACTGTAGACTGAGTTTCTTGTTTTACATTTCCAAAAGGTGGTGTCTACCAAAAATTTAGCTGAATAACAAGAGAAAAAGAGGTTATGTTATTTTTGCTTGTTCATCAGTAGCAATGGTAGTCCTGTGAATAGGAAAATCAGGCACCACAGGTAGGGGTTGTGAGGGACAATCATCTCATACCACGCGGAACGGTTAACGGCAAACCCCCCCGCAACAAAGTAAACCGCTACTGCAAAGGCAAAGTAGCTGCCAAAAGCCACGCTGACGGCACCCACGCGTTTGAGGTTTATCGGGTTAGGCTGTTTTTTGATAGCTGGATACGCAACTGCCAACCCAAACACTGCAATCAAAAACAACCCAAACACCGAGGAAGCGAAGCCTAAAAAGTTCATGGGCTCCAGCACCAAATCCACTCCCCATGTGCCTATCATGCCTGCCCACTGCATCGTGGAGTTAAACCAGAAAACCACAAACAAATACGCCACCGCGACAATGCCGCTCCACCGCAAAAGCTCTGCCTTCGCTGCGTCGTGAACGACAAGGGACCGCAACTTAAACAGCACCGGAGGCATCACCAGCACCATGGCTAAACATGCCACGCCCGCAACAAAGAAAACCTCTGGCACGGGGGTTACCTCAAAGTACCAGACGTTGCCTCCTGTGGATGGGAACACCAATCCCAGCCACGCAGATGGGATAAACATGAGGAAGTAGCCTGCTTCTAAAGCCAGCGCGGCGGCGAGTTTGCGGCGAATTTGTGGCCACGCTTGGTTACCTTTTCGCCAAAACAGGAATGCACAGTAGACCGCAAGGATGCTTGCGCCAAAGCGAAGGACGCTGCCTACGCCTCCGCCGAGTTCACTGGAGTAGAAGGTGGCTATCCACCATGGCATCTCCATCAGGGCAGAGTATGTGGGAAAATTGCTGATGAGTTCATTGGCAAAATAGTAGCTTATGATTACGTCGTATAAGGCAAGAACAAAATATGCGCAGACTGCAATCAGGATTAGAAGTGCGGGTGAAAACCATTTCTGTTTAGCCTCTGGGTCCATGCTCATTTTGTACACCTGTTTTTGTTTAGGTGACTGTGGTTCTAATGGTTCACTGTGGAACAGTTTGTTCCTACAGCGGAACAGCATCCCCAAAATTTTTGATAACTCAAGAGGCCAGTTAATGATGGAGGTCTTCGTATTCTGTTTTGAGTTTAAGCCAGATTTTTCCTATCGCTGACCCAAAACTTGTGAAAACCGTAACAACTAACGTTTCGATGAGGACAAGATTTGCTGCGGTTAACCACTGCGGGTTATCAATCACGAAAATAGTGATGGCTGCCGCGAAGTAAAGCCCCACAAACCCCATGGCAAGCTGAGCGATATGCAGAAATTTCCGAGCCTGACATGCTTTTGCCTTAAGCCATCTCACCCAACGAAAAGTTAGTCGGTTCACATCAGGCAAATCGTCCAGCACCAGCGAGAGCCCTCCCAACATGAAGAACCGTCCAACGTTAACCGAAAGATTGGTGGAGTTTATCAGAAACATGTTGAGAAGCGAAACCGACGTGCCTAGCATGATCCAAACTGCTGAGAGGAACATGACAAAGAATCCGTAAACGTAGTGATGGAACCATAAGCGTCCTGTGTGGACCTTGCCAAAGTTTGCTGAAGGGAAAATATTCAAAATCGCCGCCACTATAAGCAGCCAAAAAAGGGCGCCACTGTGCACGTAAGGCGCGAAGGGTTCCCAGTGTGGGTATGCAGCATAGTAGCCTGACAGGATGCCTACGGCATAGGAAATGGTGACTAACGCATTAAAAATTAAGAATATACCCAAGATTTTGCGGCCGTAAACCGATATTGCGCGGTGCACTAGTCGAAATCCACCCTTTTTTGCATCTCGATTTGTATGGGTTTAATGCATTATAGTTTGTGGTGAACCCTTTAATTCTGTTATGGTTTTTTGCTCCTAAACGGAAGGTGCATAATCGAAAATCTGGGTTCACACGAGTTGTCCACAACCACTTTTCCGCCAAATGTCCTTGCATCTTGAGCGTTATCGGGAATCGGCATACTGAAATACTTTGACGCCTGTTTGCTTACAATGCGCAAGCTCAAGTCATCCAACAATTACCTGCGGAATCAAACTTGGAAAAACCTGTCAGCAACCATTCTATGCATCGTCGGGTTTGTGGCTCTTGTTTTTTTGGCTGCCTTCGAAAAGTTGGTGGGTTGGAGTTGGCCCGTGGATTTTTTTGAGCTTGCGGCTTTGTTGGGCTCCTTGGTTCCTTTGGGTGGAGCCTTTTTTTTCTGGGGCAAATACCGTGTTTTCAAAGGGGGCTTGGAGGGAGAAAAACGTGTAGCTAAAACTTTAAGCTCAGCATTATCCAACAAGTTTTACCTGCTAAGCGGTGTGGCTTTTGGACGTGGCGACGTCGACCAAATTGTGGTTGGACCTAACGGCGTGTTTGTGCTTGAAACCAAAAATTGGAGCGGCAAAATAGGCTGTTCTGGAGATGATTGGCAAAGAAACAAGGGTGGCAAATTCAAAGGTAGCCCAAGCATGCAGCTTAAACGTAACGTTTCCCAAGTTAAAACGGTAATCGGCAATTCAGAATTCAAAGCGTTAAATATTCCTGTTGTGGGAATTCTTGTCTTTGCAAACAGGCACGCTGACCTGCATTTAAACCGTCCAACCGTCGCCGTAACTAAACTGGATAAGTTAGTTCGGTACATACTGCAGTTTCCCGAAAGAGACGACTTTTCAGGTAACCTGCCTCGGCAGCTTGGGAAAGAGCTTCTTAAAAATGCCCGTAAATCAAGCACCTGACTCTCTCATCCCATCTAAACATTTGTTGTTGGCAGTGATTGTTCTTGTTTTTTCCGCTTTGAAATAACAAAAAATAAATTAATGTTGGCGTAGCCTACAGTTACAATTTGAGGGGGCTCTATAGTGTCGGAAGTAGTGCAGAATGGAACAGACATATCCCGTTTCCTACATGACACTCTGCGTTTGGATATGTTGACCAGCGACATTCTTGCTTCCGTTATCGTGTTCTCTATCGTTGCCGTTATTGGCTGGGTGGCTTACTACATTTTCAGCCGATATTTCTGTGCGTGGGCAAGCAAAACAGAAACCACCCTCGATGACAAAATTCTACAAAGCATAAAATACACCTCAATTATTTTAGTTGTTGTTATCGGCAGCTACAACGCACTTACCTCCTTAACCTTTCTGGCAGACTATTTCACAACAATATTCCAAATCTTCATCGTCTTATCCGTTCTTCTTGTTTCATACGCCATCACCCGCGTATCCAACGTCGTTGCAGACTGGTACTCACATAGGCAGACCCAGCGGAACGCGGACTTAAACAACCACATGTTTTTCGTGTTCAAAAAAATCATCCAAATACTGGTTATGCTGAGTGCGTTACTTGTAATCCTGTATGCGTTAAACATCGACTTGTCTGGTGTTGTTGTCGGTTTAGGTGTGGGAGGCATCGCCGTCGCTTTGGCAGTACAAAACACGTTAAGCGACGTGATGAGTGCTTTCTCCATATATTTTGACAAACCGTTTGAAATCGGCGACTTTATCGTGGTGGGTGAGCATGCAGGTACGGTAACTGCAATAGGCATGAAATCCACAAGGGTCAAGCTGCTTCAAGGTGAAGAACTTGTTCTGTCCAACCAAACGTTAACTTCTGCACAGATACGAAACTTCAAGAAACTGCAAAAGCGGCGCGTCGTCTTCAAATTCGGCGTCGTGTACAGTACGCCTCTGGTCAAACTCAAAAAGATTCCCGATATTGTACGCGGAATAATCAACAACATTGAGTTTGCGGACTTGGATCGAGTGCACTTCTGTGAGTTTGGTGACTTCGCCCTGAAATTTGAAGTAGTCTACTACGTTGTTGTAGGTGACTACAACAAGTACATGGATACGCAGCAGGCAATTTACTTTGCCATTAAGGACGCTTTCGAGAAGGAAGGCATAGAGATGGCGTTCCCAACTCAAACCCTCTTCCTCAACAAATAGCCGTCTTTTTCTTTTTGTTGCTTGAACTTTGCTGCGTGTAGACCCCTCTATAGGTTCTGCATAGAATTGTTATTTGGCTGCTAATAGACGGCAAATAGGTTCGCGTTAGCCTTTGAGACGCTACCTATCTACTTGGTGTTTAGGGTTTGGAGGAATTCTTTTATGGTCAATATTTGGTTTTTCTTGCAGTGACCTATTTTTAGAATGCGGTTATCACGTTTGTTCTCCTACGTTACTTCTGGAACCAATCTTAATGAATTGGGCAATCGTAAACCTCAAAAGCTCATGTCTTCACTCATAGGTGGGGATGAACAGACTTGAAGTACGAAATTAAATACAAGCCATCATACGCCCTGCTTGTCGTGAACTTGGATCAAGGCGAAACCATAACCGCTGAATCTGGCTCCATGACCTACATGGACCCTAGCATTGAGGCACACACTCGTAAACGTGAAAAAAGCTTCTGGGGCAGCCTCGGATTAAGCTTCATTGGCGGACAAAGCTTCTGGGTCAATGACTACACAGCAACCAGACCTAACGCCGAAGCAGGCTTTGTCGCCGCGCCCGTGGGGGACATCGAAAAAATCGAAGTTAAACCTGGACAAGGTTACATCATCCAAAAATCCTCCTACATCGCCAGCACTCAGGGCATCGACTTAGACATCAAATGGGAAGGCTTCAGCAAGGGCTTGTTCGGACAGGGCTTGTTTATGATTAAAGCCACAGGTGAAGGCCAGCTTTTCATTAACACGTTTGGCGCCATCGATACTCACACTCTGCAAGCGGGGCAGACGCTTATTGTGGACAACTTCCACCTGGTTGCGTTCAGTGACAGTTGCAGCTACAAAGTCACCAAATTCGGCGGACTAAAAGAGACTCTGCTTGGCGGCGAGGGCTTGGTCACCCAGATTACGGGACCTGGAGACGTACACATCCAAACAAAGAACATGAAGGAATTTGTGGACTGGCTCTGGACGCTGATAGAACCCCGCGTGCAAAGCAAAGCCCGCTAACTCCCCTTATTGTTTTCTTTTTTTGTTTTAAGTGGATACTGCCCCAACAGCATTTGTTCGTCAGGTTTGCGACTCAAAACCACAGGCTCCAACTTCTCTGCCAAAGCCAGCGCATTCTCCAGCTTGCTTGGACGCTCCGCATACACTTCAAACAGCACATCGCCTTTGGACACTGCATCCCCCAGCTTGGCTTTAAGCAGAATTCCCGCGCCCGCCTCTTTTGGGGTTCCTGCCGCCCGCGACACCTGCACGATGCCCTCCGTTTTAATCCACAAAACCCGCCCCTTTTCTTTGGCGTAAACTGCCGCATGTTCAGGTCCAACGGGTATGTCTTCGGGTTTGATGTTTGGGCTTCCCCCTTGGGCCTCAATGATTTCTCGCAGTTTGCATTCTGCTTTGCCTGAAAGCAGCATTTCTTGGGCTTTCTGGCGACCGTTCTTTTCCCCTGCTAACTCAAAGAGTATGCCTGCGATGCTGACGGCTTTGTCATGTACATCTGGGGGTCCGTTGCCCATGAGGGTGTTGAGGGCTTCGCGGGCTTCCAAAGCTGGTCCAATGCCGCATCCCAACGGTTGGTCCCCAAACGTTAACGCGCACTGCACACCAATACCTAAATGTTCACCTAGGTGCACAAAATCCGCCGCCAACGTGTACGCTTCGGTGGGCGTCTTGATTTTTGCGCCCATACCCATGGGAATATCCACCACCAGATGGGTTGCACCTATGGCTTTCTTTTTGCTCATGATGGAGGGCAAAAGCATCGGGTCAATTCCCAAGGGATACTCCACTCTGATGAGCAGGTCATCGGCAGGTGCAAGTTCAAGAGCACCGCCCCAAACCAAACAGCCACCCGTCTTCTTCACCACCCGCTTAATCTCCTCAATCTCAAGGTTAACCGGGCAGAGAGTTTCCACGCGGTCAGCAGTTCCAGCGGGCGAAGTGATGGCACGCGACGAGGTCTTAGGAATCGTAAAGCCCGCTGCCGCCACAATGGGCACCAGTATCATGCTGGTTTTGTCGCCTGGAATGCCACCGATGCTGTGCTTGTCAAGAATGGGCGGTTTTCCAAAGTTGAGGGTTTTGCCCGTCTCTACCATGGCGCGGCTCATGGCTTCAGTTTCGCTCATGCTTAACCCATAAACTTTGAGCGCTGTGACAAACGCCGAGATTTCAATGTCACTTAAATGCTGCTCCACCACGTCCTTGACGATGGTAAAAATTTCTTCGTTTCGCAGCCGCTGACCTCGCAGTTTAGCTCGAATGTTGCCCAGTGATTCAGGCATCGGAGCCAACTGAACATCTACGGTTTCGCCGCCAGTGACGCCCAGAGCGTGGGCGATTTCGAGGTAAAACCAGATGCGGTCGGCAGGAAAATCCGAAGCCAAGTTGGCTATGGCAATGACTTCTTTGCCGCCGTATGAAAGTTTGACGCGGTCAGAGGAATGGACGCCTAGCAAGGCGGCGGTTTCATCGTTTAAAATGACGATTCGTTTGCCGCCTGTGGTTATGTTCAAGACACCAGCGATAAGTTCCATGAGCTTCACACGTTGCGGTTCTATGTGGGTAGGAAGGGGTAGTTAAATGTTTCAAGAACCAGTGTTCACAAGAGCAAATGTTTCTACTGTAGCTCGAAAACTGGATTTGAATCGAAAAGATGCGCTAGGAAAGAAGGGAAACGGTTGTCGGCGTCAACCTTTGTTTTAGTCGTGTTTTGTTTTGTTCATTACATGAGAGAGGATTTCTGGGAATCCAATCAGCAAACACACAATCAGCCCTTCGGTTGTTTCGCCAATGTAGAGCAGGCACGTTGCCAAGACGATGAGCGCCCAGATGGGGAAATACATGTAGCAGAATCGGCTGCGCGAGATAACCTTCTGCTTAAACCCAGTAAACAAGGCACCAAACGTCAGCAGGTACATCCCAAACAGGGTAACCATGACGGCAACTTCAAAACTGACAGCTTCAGTTAAGTAAGACATTCCAATCAGCGACGAACCCAACAGCGGGAAAAGCACAACCAAAAACGTGCCACTCACGTAAACGCTGGTTTCTTTTCGGAAGGGCGAAACTATCGGCAGCGACCGCAGCAGCCCCGCTTTCTCGATGATGGCAAGTTTGCTGCTCATGACCGAAACGTACTCGTCAAGGTGCTCCTGCATATACGCCTGCGCATCCAACAGCCCCCGCAGGTACTGCACCGACGCCCAGGGTCTCACATCCAAGTGACCAACAGCTATGTCTGTGACTTCTTTGGACTGGTAAACCGCGTCAAATCTCTTGAGGCTTTCCACGGCTTCTATGACCTGCTTTATCTCAACCTCCCGCGGCATGCTTCTCGCAAAAGAAACCAAAGCCGAAACAACATGCGGTGCGTTAAACCAGGAAAGCCGCTGGTCCAAGCCTTCGCCAAAGTACTTTAAAGTATAGTTTTCGTTGACGGTGCGCCAAGTGCCGTTTTCCTTGAATTCCGACAGGAACGAATCGAGCGCTTTCTTGTAGTTTTTGGGTTTTTCTCCTAACTGGAACAGCACGGTCACGGCTTGGCAGGTGCTGGCATTGTTTATTTCCTGCATATTCCCCGAGAATCCCCAACGCCCCGTGTTCTTGTCCTGCGCGAGCTTAAGCCATGCAATTCCGCTTTCCAAAGCAGCCTCTATTTTTTCTTCGTGGAAAACCGTGTTTACCTGTTTTAGCGCCAAAAGAGTGAACGCGGTTGCCGACACAAGGCTGTCCTCATATTTCCATATGCCCCAGCCGTAGTCGTCGTTTTGGTTCTCTAAAAGCCAGTCTTTGGCTTTTTTGACGGCTTCACTCGTTTCAGGTTCCTCAAGGAAGAAGGAAAGCGCCAAAATCGCCATGGCGGTAGTGTCGACAAAACTGTTGCCTTTGTTGATGAGGGGCCAGCCGTCGCCGTAGTCGCCGCCGAGGTTGCGGTGCCGCAGAAGCCACTGTTTGGTTTTCTGAACGCGTTTATCGGTGGGTGGCAGGATTTGGTATTTGAGCAGTGTGTAGAGTGTTTCGGAGGTGGTCCACACGCCGCCTTGGTCGTTGGGTTTTTCAGCTGGGAAACCTCCGTCGTCGTTGTCGCCGGGCTTGTTGATTTGCCAGCTAAGCACTTCAGCTTGTTTGCGTTTTACCCAGTCGGAGTATATCAAAGGTTACCACTGTTTTGTAGCGTGATGAAATCCGCTGTTGAATTCTCCAAAAATAGAGTTGACTGGATTATTAAAGCTTAATTATTACGGGTCCTGATTGAAAGACAGGGTTTTTAAGCAAAAACGCCTCCCTATTTGCAGGAGAACCGACCGTTTTGAAGTACACAGACTTTGTAGACCTAACCTACAAACCTAAAGATTCAGATTTACTCTGCACTTTCACTTTGGAACCCGACGGCATGACCTTCATGGAAGCAGCAGGCGCCATCGCGGCGGAAAGCAGCGTCGGCACATGGACCGAACTCACCACCGAAAAACCCTACGTCAAAAAACTCGCCGCCCACGTCTACTCCCTAACGGACGGCACCGCCAAAATTGCCTACCCCCTCGAACTCTTCGAAGATGGCAACATGCCCAACATTCTTAGCAGCGTCGCAGGCAACGTGTTCGGGCTAAAAGCACTACGAAACCTCAAACTCATGGACCTGCAACTGCCCGCCGAACTGACTAAGAGCTTCAAGGGTCCCCGCTACGGCATCGAAGGCATCCGTAAACTCCTCAACGTCCAAGACCGCCCACTGGTCGGTACCATCATCAAACCGAAGCTGGGGCTCAAATCTGAGGACCACGCAGAAGTCGCCTACGAAGCGTGGGCAGGCGGCTGCGATATAGTCAAAGACGACGAGAACTTGAGCAGCCAAAAATTCAACCCGTTTGAGGAGCGGCTTCACGCGACGCTGGACGCCCGAGACCGTGCTGAAGCGGAAACCGGCGAGAAAAAAGTGTACATGATTAACATTACGGCTGAAATGGAGACGATGATGGAACGCGCGGACATGGTGATTGACCACGGCGGCAGATACGTCATGGTCGACATCCTCACCTGCGGCTGGAGCGCACTGCAAACCCTGCGCAAGCAGGACTACCGACTGGTGATTCACGCACACAGGGCAGGACACGCAGCCTTCACCAAGAACCCCCTGCACGGCATCGCAATGCGTCCCATAGCGGCGGTTGCCCGAGCCATAGGCGTAGACCAACTTCACGTCGGAACCGTCGTAGGCAAAATGAGCGAAACCAAAACGGAAGTGATGGAAAACATTGACGCCTGCAAAGCCCCCATGCACGGACTCAAACCGGTTATGCCTGTAGCTTCCGGCGGCGTCCACCCACGGCTTGTGCCCGCGCTGCTGGAGGTTTTCGGCAAAGACGTGGTTATCCAAGCGGGCGGAGGCATCCACGGGCACCCCGACGGCACCAAGACTGGCGCGTTGGCGATGCGGCACGCGGTCGACGCGGCACTGCAAGGCATCAGTCTCGAAGAGTACGCGAAAGAGCATGTGGAGTTACGCGGCGCACTGGAAACCTGGAAAGCATAAATTCAGGGGAACTCCATCCCCTTTTAGTTCGTTTTTTTCTTGCGGGGAATCCCTTGTACAGCTTCAATCAGTTTTGCTCCCGCGGGGTCTTTTGCGATTTGCTCTAAAATCAAGCCCACAAATGGTTCCTGCTTGGTCCGTGAAGGCGTCTCATACATGCCGCCTTGCCCCGTGCGGGCTACATATAGGAAGTCTTCGATGGGCAACCCAAAATGCGCCCCCTTATCCTGCAGCGTCGTGATGTAGCAGAGACAACGGCTACGGCGTGGAGGTTCAAGACGGTACCGATGCCCAAACGCACGCCCTGCCCTGCGGTTGATTAAGACGGTGTTTTTTGTGGCTAACGACAAAACCGCCTGCCACAGGGCGTAGCAGGATGTGCCTTCGACGGCACAGACGCGGCAGAATTTTGCCTTTCTGTTACCTCGCCAAAATGAACAGAAGATAGTGTCCATCTCAGGCTTAGAACTAACCTTCTCCAAACCATTCTGCCGCCTAAATTTAATTATTCAAAGACCCATGGGTAGACTCTGTGCATAACCTCTGCCACCGACTGGGGCGTGATGATGCCTTCTTCGCAGATTAACCCGCTAATCAGGTCCCGCGGCGTCACGTCAAAGGCGGGGTTGCGCACGGTCAGTTCGGCTGGGGCTTCTTTCCAGACTTCGTTGCGGCTGCGCTCCTCAATCCGCTCGTACTCGCCGTAGAGGGTGGCGGGGTCGAATTTGAGCAGTTCCGACACGGCGTAGAAGGGTTTGCGGGCTTCATGCGCCAAAACCGCAATCGCCGATGACCCAATCTTGTTGACGATGTTGCCCTCCGACGTGATGGCGTCGGCGCCGACAACCACCAAGTCCACATTATGCATAAGTGACCGCGTAGCTGAATCCACGATGAACGTGGTCTTTAACCCCAGCCCAAGCAGTTCCTTGGCGGTTATCCTGCCTTGAAACGCGGGTCGGGTCTCCGTGCAAACCACCTCGAAGCTTTTCCCGTCCGCCTTCGCCTTTGCCAGCATGTTGGTGACGGTGGAGCTGTGGCAATGCGTGAACACGGTCGAGCCGTCGCGGATGCGTTTGGAGCCGATTTCGGCAATGCGTTCCTTGGAGGCAGCAAGGTTCTGTTGGAATTTTTGGGCGCTAAAAGAAACCAAGTTGGCGAGTTCAATGACTTTGCGTTCGTCACTGTCCTCCACCTGCGTGATGACCCAGCGGACGGCGTTGCGCATCAGCGGCTCAGTCTCTCTTGCGGCAAACAGTAGGTCGCGGGCTTGGCAAAGCTCAGCAAGAAACTCTTTGCGGGTTGTGGCTTGGGTGTTTTCGGCTAAGGTTTGGTAAGCATTTAGGGCGGCTATGGCAACGTTTCGGGCGCCCTGCACTTGAAGCCTGTGAATTTTCTCTGCGGTTTCGGCGACGGATTCGTTCATGGGGGTCACTTTAAGAACGGTGTTTGTGGGATTATTTGGATGGCGAAACATATAAGGTGATTGAGACAACCTGCTCTGAGGGACGCAACGTGTTGCCTGAGGATGAGTTCATTGATGCCAGCACTATTCTGCAGAGGTTTGTGGGTCCATGGTATGAATCACTTAAAGACCCTGCGAAAGCGCAGGAGTTGGCTTTGTGGGATCTGCTCAAAAAATACGGTGTTACGGACTATGGTAAAACGCATAACGCCCCTCAGACCTCCAGCATTACGGATTACCAGAAAAATTTTCCCATAACCGACTACTACGGCTACCAACCCTACTTTTCCAAAGTCAAAGAAGGCAACTATCAAGCCTTTCTTTCTGAGGCGCCTGAATGTTGGGTCATGACCCGCGGTTCCACAGGCAAACAATCTAAAGTCCTTCCCGCTACCCCCACGCATCTGCGGCAGATTTTCCTCTGCGGCGCCCGAGCAATCATCCACTTTGCCATGCGCACGGAGAACTTTGAGGTGTTGACGGGAAACATTTTGAACTTGAATTTTCCCAGCAGCGTCCATACCCTGAACCAGAATGGTGCGGAGATGAATTACGGGTACAGTTCAGGCACTTACGCGCGGCTTAACCCCATGCTTAGCCAAGTTAGCTTGTTGCCGCGGCAGGAAGACATCGACGCGTTAGGCTCAGGCATCAGCAAGGCGGACTGGGAGCGGCGTTTTGAGTTGGCGTATCAGCAAGCGTTGGAACAAAACGTCGTCGCCACCATGGGCGTTACCCCAGTTGTGTTAGCGTTTGCTAAATACGTGCAGCGTAGGCACGGCAAAACACCCGCTGACCTCTGGAAGTTCCAAGCCTTATTCTGCACGAGCGTACGCAAAATCCAATTCAAATACGGACCCGTGTTGCAGAAGTACTTTGGCAAAGCTCCAATCGTGGAGATGTACACGGCTACGGAAGGCGTTTTTGGACAGCAATACGATGACTTGCCCTATATCACGCCAAACTATGACGCTTACTTTTTTGAGGTTGCCTTGGGTAACCGAGTGGTGCCGTTGCATGAACTCAAACGGGGTCAATGGGGCAAACTTATAGTCTCAAGTTGCATGTTGCCCCGCTACGACATCGGCGACATGGTTGAAGCGGCGGGAAAAAACTATTTCCGCATCTTTGGCAGAAACAACCTGTGGACGCTTTTGGAGCATCGGCTGTATCGGCTGTTTGTTGGGTGGCTCATCTAACGTTAGGTGAGGGGTGCCGTTTGCGTGCAGTCATAGCCATGTAGACAGCAACGATTATTATTGCAACTCCTACCACCAAAAGTATTAATGGGCCTTCAAAGTTGGAGGGTATGAAGTTGATTGCACGTAAGTAAGCCAAAAGCCCAATAACTATGACAATTATGCCTCCTATTAGCCATCCGACAAAGCCGGACTCGCCTTTTTCGTGTTTTTCACCTTTTTCAGGCTCGTTTTTTTCTTGTTTTTCGCCTTTCTCTGATTTTTCGTCTTTGTGGTAACTCGGCGGTGGAGGTGGCGGAGTAGGTCTGGGTGCTTCCATTTTCAGGGGTGCACCGCATCGAGGGCAGAAGGTCATGTTTTCTTCAACTTGGTTGCCGCATTTGGGGCAGTAAGGCATACTTTTCACCTGGTCTCTAGTTGACTATTGAATGCGTAAGTATTTAAAATATTCACTTAGGATATGCCTATAAAAAGTGTTATATCTTTAAGCCTCTGAATAGAAATTAGGCAAGGAGAAGCGGAATATGACTCAAACCCACGATACACGCGTTCACAAGAAACGCAGCGAAAGCCCCGTTGTTACGGCAGTATCCGTTGGGGGCTTTTTCATCGTGGT
This sequence comes from Candidatus Bathyarchaeia archaeon, assembly GCA_041447175.1. Lineage (NCBI taxonomy): Archaea > Thermoproteati > Candidatus Bathyarchaeota > Bathyarchaeia (SeqCode) > Bathyarchaeia archaeon. Next base: position 473,043 of record CP166960.1, read on the forward strand.
GGGCTTAGTTTTCGCCATGAACCCGGGTTTGATTCAAAGCATCGGTGACTTCTTTACCGACTTAACTTTAAAGGCAACCCCCTTCTTTGGTAACTCCCACTTTGCTCTACCCGCCCCCGAAAACCCTGCTGCCCATGAAACTCTCTACAACGCGATCTTGCAGTTTGACATAAGCATCGGCATCTTGCAAGTTATTCTGTTAGCGTTTAGGCTGATGCTTCAATCGCGTACGGGAAGAATCGCTGAAACCGTGGGTGACTTGGTGTTCTGGTTTGGCGCCGCTTACTTGGTGAGCACTTTTCTTCTGGTGGGAACGTTAGCGGCATGGTTCCAGTACTGGGCAGCGTTAATTGTGGTGGTCGGCTTCTCCATAATTGCCCGAGGCATAGTTTACTTGGCAAAAAACCATTAACCCTTGAGCGGTGTTACTCTTTTTTGAATTGCCACCAAAGCTTAAACACCTGTTTGCCCATGTTGTAGCTGTCCTCAAACAGGTTCACTTTGGTTTTACCCCCGCTTTTCCACTCAACCGCAATCTCTTTTATTTTGCATCCTTCACGGGCAGCCCTAACCAGAAACTCGGTGTCCCAGAACCAGTGATTTGCCCGTACCTCCCCAATCAGTTTCAGGGTCGGTTCACGTTTGAAGCCTTTAAAGCCGCATTGGTGGTCTCGAAGCTTGGAGCCTAACATTTGCCGCACCAAAAAGTTGTAGCTTTTGCTGCTTATGCTTCTGCGTAAAGTCCGTTCCACTTTGCTGTCAGGCAACATGCGGGAACCCGTGGAAAAGTCGTAGCCCTCAACCGAGATTGCCTCTACCAGTGGGCGAAGAAATTTGAGGTCAGTGGCTAAATCTAAATCCATGTAAACCAAAACTTTGCCCCTGCTTTGTCGGAATGCGTTGTTGAGGGCGGTTCCCCTTCCCAGTCGTTGTTCTCCGTGGATGTGTTTTACGTAGGGGTATTTTTGGGTGAGTTCTTCGGCGCGTTCAGCGGTTCCGTCGGTGCTGCCGTCCTCGGCGATTATGATTTCGTAGCTGCGGGTGAACTGGTTGAGGACTTCGGTGGTTTTTTCCACAGCGTCATCTAAGTAACCTACTTCGTTGTAGGCGGGAAACACCACTGAAACGTCTACGGTTTGGGGGTTGTTTGGTTTTGTCATGGCGCAAAGAACCAGCTTGGGAACCATTTCAGGTCATGTATATAAGAGATTGAAGTGGGCATGCCCGAGATTACGGGGTAGAACACTGCAAACAGCACAACCACGGCTGCAAAGAGGGCGATGGTGACTATTTTCCCTTTTCGGCTGTTCCAATGTTGATTGATTAAGTAAGCGGTGGCTAAGCAGAGGAAAGGCACGCTCACGTAGAAGTGGTAGATGAAGGTGACTCGGGATATGAACACGTAGGGAATCCACGAGAAAAAGAACATCGTCGCAATGAATATGGCTGATATGTCCCATTTCCGTCCTACCTGCTGCGGTTGGGCTTCAGGTTCTTCAGACTGCATGTTGAGGGTTTTGGTGGGTGCGTTAAGGGTTTGCTCTGTTTCGTCTGCTGGGGCTGCAGGTGGAGTATCCATGGCTGGAACAGGAGTCAGGTCAGGTTCATTTCGGTGGGTTAACCGTTTCTTTAAACCTTGTAAGAGTTCTTTTCCGCGAATAGCTCTCTCCGTCACTATGAGTATTGCGCCAAAGCCCACCCACCAAACCGCAGGGTTCCCCATGACTGAGATGGTTGAGTCTATGCTGTTGGGCAAGTAGGTTATGTCCAGCCAGAGGGGCACATATCCATGGGTGGCAACCATGAAGGGCCAACTCCACCACGCTGAAGCAAAATCGTGAGTCGCCACAAGAGTAGAATGATAATTGTACATGGCGAACTGCAGGTCGATGACGCCGTTGCCGTAGGTGCCTATGAAGGGGCGCCCAGTTAGCATGTCGGGTATGTACATCAAGAAGTACATGCCAACGCCTAACCCGATAAACCCAAGCAGCAGCAGGAAGGGGTGGTCAAACAGCGCCGCGTATTTTCGTCCCAAATTTGTCTTTAACCTCGATACATCTCTTATTCTAAGTGCCACCAGAAGCATCAGCATGCCCACGGCGCCGTATAAGGCAACCCACTTGGTTGAGAAACTTAGGAAAAAGAACATCACTGCCCCAAACAAAGGCCAAACAGACGTGCTCCAGCCCTTCTTAACGACGTTAGAGAAGTAGATGAAGAAGAACAGTTGCGCGACAAGGGCAAAGAACACGACGTAGGTGTCGGCGGTTCCCATGCGTGCCATGGTGAAATGCATGAAGTCAAAGGTTAACAGGAAAGCAGCGGCAAAGGCGCCAATCCATGTGCCAAACAGACGTTTGCCCAGCAGGTACATGACGGGAATCATGAGGGTGCCAAAGATTACTCCAATCAGGCGCCACCCGAACGGGCTGAACCCGAACACGACGATGCCTGCGGCTTGGATAAGTTTGCCCAGCGGCGGGTGGGTCCATTCGTAGGGTGACTGCAGATGCAGATATTGGCGTGCGGTGCGAACAAAGTAGATTTCGTCAAAGTAGGTTTGTCCCATGTAGGTGGCTGGTAAGTGAACTTTGGTTTGTTCGTCGATGAGGTTTTGTAGGTCAGGGTTAACGTTTTCTAAGCCTGTTATTTGGGTGATGTTTAGCAGTTGGCTGTTTGTGTCGGCGACTGCAATTTCCGCTATGATGGGGTTAGCAGATGAGGACTCAAAGTCAACCCTAAGGTGTTGGGTGGCTTGGTTAATTTTTACTTCGTTCCATTTGTAGTAATCAGTAAATGTTGCTCCAGAGGTAACCAGTTGCCAGTTGTCAGGTGAACCTGAATAAACCGTCACGTTGTAGGAGCCGTCTTCAAGCAGAAAATTAAGTGAACCCACATACTGCGACTCATCCAAAGTTAAGTAGAAACTTTGCCCATTGGAGAACGTGGCAGTCGACGTTGGGGTTTGGGTGTAGCCAAGGCTCCACGTAGACATTCCAAAGAATACGATGGACAGCACCGCAATTGTTAGCAGGTCTCTCTTGGTTATCTGCATTTTATGTCTCCCGTGATTTGGCGAAGTCCCCATTTGATGGCTTTAAAGTTGGACTGAGGCTTAACCGTGGTTTGCCCCGTAGCTCGCCTATCATCAGTACGAGAACGTATAGGAACGCTATTAAATTAATCAAGCTTACTGTTACCATCACAAGGTCACCTGACATTATGAACGTACCAGCGTTCAGAAAATCCAGCACATATGCCTGATTAACAAAACACGTTGCCGTTAAAACCACATACAACGGGCGGGTCCTTTTAAGAAGCGGAAACATCAAAGCCAACATCGCCATCGCGGGGAACAAGTATCGCTCATGAATTCGTGTGGGAAACATGAAGAAACCAAAAAACAGCACGAATGCGGCGAAGAAGATAAGCAGTTCCCGATTGCTGGGCGCCCGTTTATGCACCAGATATATTGTGAAAAGCGCCAAGGCTCCAAACATTGCCCAACCCGCGATGAACGTCCAAAGTACGTCGGGAACCCACATGCCCCCAAAACCCCACACGTTAAACGCGTTAAGCGTCGTGAATTGGTAGCCGCCGTAAGCACCAAAATAGATGTCCGTCAAGAAAGTAACTGGGTTGCTCCACTCAAACGGCAAAATCACCGCAAACACCGTAGCCGCTGCAACCAGAACCGACGTAACCAGACCTTTCCAGTCGGTTTTCCTCCAAACTAAAAAGAAAAACAGCGGCGCTAAAGCGATGCTTTGGGGTTTGGTCAAGATTCCTAGCATAAACGCCACCACCGATAGTTTAGGCTTCGAATAGAAAACCAAGATTAGGGATAAGACGAGGAAGAATGTGTAGATAGCGTCGAATTGTCCCCAAACTGCCGTGTTGAAGATGACGGCGGGGTTAAACGCGTAAAGCGCGGTGCCTATCAGCGCCAGTTTAAAGTTGGATTGCTTTCGAACAAAAGCGAATATAAGAAACGCCGTTGCCATGTCAAAAAGGTTTGCTGGCAACTTCATAACATAAGTGAAAGCGGTTGTCCCAAATACGGCAAGATGTTCAGCTAAGGAGCCAAACATCCAGAAGAAGTAAATGTTAAACGGCGGATAATCACACCACGTTTGCAAGTAGAAAGCTCTTAACCCGTAATTTGCTGCTGTCTGGAACCAAATCATGAAGTCAACCGTGTCAATCTTTGCGTATCCTTGATGAGAGAAAAACACCAGCCGAACCAAGAACGCAACCAAAAGCAGCACTGCAACGGTGGTTAACTCTCGTTTTGTGAACGGAATCTTCATTTTGGCTGCTCCTTACTGGTAAGCAGCTTCTTTTAAATAAAAGAGTTTTCGAAAAAATGCTAACCCGCAGAATCAGGTTAACCGTTGAACACGCATTATTTCCAGCTAAAGTAGCCTTCTTGAGTTGCCGCCTGAACGTTTGACCCCGCGATAAGTGTCGTGTTTTGGCTTTGGTCCCACATGATAGACAAGTACCTGCCGTTCATAGACCAGTTGCAGCTACCATAGTCGGTCGCTCCCGCAGCGTTTGCCATGTCATGGAAGGTCACGTAAAAGTCACTGGCGTCGCAGTTGCTGCTCCATTGAATGTTCCAAGTGAACAGGTAGTCGCTGTCTCTTTGATAGTAAGTGAAGTTGTCTCCTAACCAGCCCGCCGCGGATTGCTCAGCTTTGGTCTGGTTGAGCCATCGGTCCAGCATAACTTGAATGAAGTATTCGCCTAAGCGGTCGGATTTCTGGTTATAGCTGTTGGTAATCTGGCTCCAATTGTCTTCGGCAAGCGTCGGCGAATTTACGGGTTGGGCGGTTTGGTTCTCAAAGTACATGTCGGGGTGAAGAATCTGCGCTGTGGTTGCGGGCATGTTCTGGTAGGCGTCGTTTACGGTTTGCCAGCCGCCGCTGTCATGAAGCGCATTGACAAAGATTTTGCCTTTGTCGTAGGGGAAGAAGTTGAGCTGCCAGATGCTGTCGGGCATCGGGTGGATGGCGTTTAAGGCGGGGTTGTTTAGAAGGAAAACGGGTATGTTGTTGACCATCATCATGGAGTCTTCAGTGGCGACTGCGTCGTTTCCGTAGTTTTCAATGAAGTAGTCCCCCATGTACGAGGCGTCCCCCTCAATCAACGCCGTACGTGCCTTGTCCGCGTCAAACGTTGTCGCATACGGAAGGTTAGGCTGCCAAACATGCGTGAGTTCATGCACAAAGGTGGCTTCCGCGTCAGGCAAGTTGAACGGGTCAAAGTTTTCTTTAATAACGTATATGTCGTTTCCCAGTGTTGCGGCGCCCCAGTTTGCCGTCCAGTCAACCGTGGCTTGGTAGAGGCTGTCGGTTTCGTTAATTATGAACAGGGTTTTGTAGATGTTTTCTTGCCTCTGAATAAGCGCCAAGTTTGCATTCGCCGACGTTGTGCCCCACCGGTCCACCGCATCCTGCTTTGTTATCACGTAAAGGTGCACGTTGTTAGGCAATGTTACGTTACGGATTTGCTCCACTAACGTTTTGGCGTTTTGGAAGTCTTTTTGGGCTTGCGCCGTATAAGAGTCGATGTCAACGGTGTGCAGAATTTGGGCTACAGCAAAGGCGCTAACCAGAAGGGCTGCAATAAAGATGGTTGCCACGAAGGCAATTGTTTTCTTGTTTTTCACGTGAAGCACCAGACGGCACGGTTACCTTTAAAGTTGGGTTTTGGTGAAATAAAGTTTGCTCCAAAACTTCAAAGTTTCTTCCTCGCCGAAAAGGCTTTGTGCCTTAAGCTGGTTACCTTGGGTGTTTGTGGTGGCTTGAAGAATCAAACAACAAACACGGCAACTTTGTTGTTTCTTTAGTGCTGTTTAAATATAAGTGTTGGAATTCTAACTGTGCAAGAGGATAATCGAATGGGTTCAAAGTCACCACGAGGCGAGTTCGCAGCTCGAAAGCTCCAGAACAAACGGAAAGACTTCCGTTGGAGCGACAGATACTATAACCGACGCATGCTTATGCTAGACGAGAAAGTTGACCCCATGCAAGGTGCACCTCAATCTAGGGGTATCGTTCTGGAGAAAGTAGGCGTCGAATCCAAGCAGCCTAACAGTGCCGTACGCAAATGCGTAAGGACACAATTAATTAAAAACGGAAGAGTCATCAGCGCCTTTCTGCCCGGCGACGGCGCCCTTAACGTTGTTGATGAACACGACGAAGTCGTCGTAGAAGGCATCGGCGGCACCCGCGGAGGCGCCATGGGAGACATTCCTGGTGTTCGGTGGAAGGTCGTTATGGTTAACGGCGTATCTCTTAACGAGCTTGTCTACGGAAGGAAACAGAAACCCGCAAGGTGAGCATGATGAGCACAACAACAACCACCCCAGCCGCACCTGCCGCTCCAGCAGACATCAAACTTTTCGAGAAATGGAGCTTTAAAGAAATCAAAGTTAACGACCTCGGCTTGGCACGTTACATGAATTTAACCCCGATGGTTGCCCCCCACAGCATGGGTAGACATGAACACCAACGTTTCCGCAAGGCAAACGTGAACGTCGTTGAACGGGTCATCAACAACCTTATGCGCCCCGGCAAAAACAGCGGTAAAAAAGCCAAATGCACAAACATTGTCAAGCAAGCCTTTGAAATCATCAACCTCCGCACAGGCAAAAACCCCGTGGAGGTACTGGTGCGCGCTGTTGAAAACAGTGCCCCCTGCGAGGACACCACACGCATCAGCTACGGTGGAGTTGTCTACCACTTATCCGTGGATGTTGCACCCCAACGCCGCGTCGACTTGGCAGTCCGCCACATCACCGCAGGCGCAAGAGCAGCCTCAATTAACACGCCAAAATCCATTGAGGAATGCTTAGCTGATGAGCTTGTGCTTGCCGCAAACAACGACATAAAGAGCGCAGGCGTAGCTAAACGGCACGAAATTGAACGCGTAGCTCAAAGCAGCAGATAAACGCGTTTCTTTTCTTCTTTCCTTTTTCTTGCAAGAACTTGTTATTTAGTGTGGATTTCTACGATGTCGCCGTCTTCTAACGCAAACGTTAACCCAACTTTTTGTGGGCTAAAAACCAGCCTTTTTGCCCAAACTCTGGCGTATGCGAAGTTGTGCACAAATTCCCCATGAATGCTTTTAGCTAAATCCTGCAGGGTGGCTCCTTTTGTTAGCGTGAAGGGTTTGTTGCTGGGTTCACGTTTGCTTGGTTCCTTGGTGTAGATGCGTATGATTTCCATTGTGTCAAAGATGGCGTCTCCCAGCTTATCCATGCCCAGTTTTTGTTGGCAAGAGATGGCGATAATCGGGAGTTTGCCGTTCACAAACTGCGTCAGCCGCTGAAGATTGGCTTTGGCACCGGGCATATCCAGCTTGTTTGCAACAACCAATGTTTGCTTGAACATGGATGTTTGGAAGATGGTTTCTTCGATGTCTTCAAAGCTGACTTCACCGCTTATCTTAACAATCGCGTCGTTTATGCGGTAGCTTCGAAGCAGCTCCTCCACTTCCTTCATGTTACAGTCCAACAGCTTGCCTACAAGAACAATCCGCAGGGCGGTGCCTGTGTGTTTTCGGTCAATTTCCACTTTACCTTTAGGCTTGGTGGTAGCTATACGAGCTTTCTCTAGTTCTCCCAAAAGCAACTGAAGCTGCCACACAGGGTCACTACTGAGGTCAACCATCAAGATTAAGCCATCAGCGTTACGAGCCGAAGAGATAGTTTGAGTTCCCCAAAGTTTTCCATCAGCTGAACCTTCAGTAATCGCCGGAGTTTCCAAAATCTGCAGCTGAATATCTTTGTAGTTCATGATGCTGGGAACAGGGTCACGTGAAGTATATGGAACAGGCGAAACTTCAACTTTAGCATTTGTCACGGCGGCTAACAGGCTGCTTTTACCCACATTAGTCATGCCCAGCAATGCAATCTGTGCGGAGCCTCCTTTTTCAATGAAAAATTTGGGTCCGCCGCTTCTTAAGCCAACGCGTTTAGCTTTCTTGTCGTCTAAATCCTGACGGATTACTGCCATTTTCTTTTTTACTTGTCCTCGAAGCTTTAGTGTGCCTTTATGCTGGGGAACTGCCGCTAAAAACTCTTGGTATTTCTTCAGCTTCAGTTTTGGGTCATTGGTGGCTTCTACTTCAGCCCATTTGTCTTTTGCTTCGGGAGGCAAGTTAGTAGGCATAATGTTTCCGTTAGAGTAGTATATTTTCAGCTTAAATACAATTTCTAATCTATCAGTAAAAATTTTCCCTCAGATAACCAGCGTCAGGAGCCAATGTTGATTTAATCACCCAAAAAACCCGCTGTTTAGTTCATCCTTCCAGATTCGGCGGCTAGTTTTTCGGCAAGTTCCGCTCCCTTTACAGTGAGCTTGTACACGCGGTACGTGTTACGGTGGGTATACTTAATTTTTGACTTCACCAGATTAGATCTTTTAAGAAAACCCAAGTTTTTCTGGTCCCTGTTCGCGTCTGCTTGCCGAGTTCCTTCCATCCAGACTAAAACTTCCAATTGCTCCAGTTCAGAAATCTTCAAAAGTAGCCCCTTTATTCGCGGCAGATCCTCTTCAAGCTGCTCTTTTTCCTTTCTAAAGTTTTCTTGAGCAATCATGTCTAGTTCTGCCTTTAAATCTGTTGACAACAATAACACCAAATAATCAAAGTTGCTAACCCTATTTAAGCAAACCAGCCATCAAAAACCCGTGCATCCTGTGAGGAGGAGTTTTCTGTCATTTTTTGGTTATTCTCTATCGGATTTATAGGTGTTTTTTGTTTTAGTAAACGGTTTTGTTGCTTGTGTTGTAAAGGTTAGGCGGTATAATAAACTTAAAATAATTGGAGGACTGATGTGTTAACGAAATCACTAAAATTTAAGGAAACTCAAAAGTAGAGGAATGTAAAGATGAGCAAAAGCGAGAAACCCCACATTAACCTCATCATCATGGGGCACGTTGACCACGGAAAATCCACCACAACCGGCCACCTGCTCTACGATGCAGGAGCAATTGATGAAAGAACAATCAAAGCTTACCAAGAAGAAGCAGATAAAATGGGTAAAGGCACCTTCAAATTTGCATGGGTGTTGGACAACCTCAAAGAAGAACGCGAACGAGGTGTCACCATTGACCTTCGATTTCTACAGTTCCAAACTAAAAAATACAACTACACCGTTATTGATGCCCCTGGACACAGAGACTTCGTAAAGAACATGATTACAGGTGCAAGCCAAGCAGATGCTTGTGTACTTTTCTGCTCTGCTAAGAAAGGCGAATTTGAAGCAGGCATTGGTCCAGGCGGCCAAACACGTGAACACGCTTTCTTGGCTTTCACTTTGGGTATTCGTCAAGCAATAGTCGCAGTTAACAAGATGGATGACATATCTGTTAACTACAGCAAAGAGCGATATGACGAAATCAAGAACGAAGTTAGCCGCATGTTACGAATGGTCGGCTTCAAGGTTGACAAAGTAAACTTTGTTCCAGTTTCAGGCTGGACTGGCGAAAACCTCGTCAATAGAAGCGACAAGATGCCCTGGTACACTGGTCCAACCCTTATTGAAGCATTAGACATGCTCGAAACACCCGCTAAACCAACAAACAAACCCTTGCGTATTCCAATTCAGGACGTCTACACAATCACAGGCATCGGCACCGTTCCAGTCGGCAGAGTTGAAACTGGTGTCCTTAAAGCAGGCGACAAACTCATCTTCATGCCAAGCAACAAGACCGCTGAAGTAAAATCCATCGAAATGCACCACTCTTCAATACCCACGGCTGAACCAGGCGACAACATCGGCATGAGCGTCAGAGGCATCGCAAAGAACGAAGTTCACCGCGGAGACGTTGCAGGTGCAGTATCTGCTCCCCCAACAGTCGCAAAAGAATTCATCGGACAAATCATCGTTATCTACCATCCAACTGCAATCGCAGCCGGCTACACACCTGTTTTGCACTACCACACTGGACAAATTGCTTGCCGCTTCACCGAACTGCTGAAAAAGATTGACCCACGCACTGGACAAGTCACCGAAGAGCATCCAAGCTTCATCAAGACTGGTGACGCCGCATGGGTCCGCATGGAACCGCTTCACCCTATCGCTGTCGAAACCTACCTAGAATTCCCTGAACTCGGACGCTTCGCCGTCAGAGACATGGGCACAACAGTCGCCGCAGGCGTAATCAAAGAAGTGACCAAGAAGGGTCCATAAACCCTCCTTCATTTTTTGTTTTGAATCTTTTTTTGCATTGTTTATTATCATTTATAGAACAATTTTTTGTTTGTTCTGTTTTTTAAGCGTGAATTGTTGTTGCCCCTTGTAGCCACATATTCTTAATAGTTGTCTGCAGCATTCTTGTTTTCAGTCTCCACGAGGAGGAAAATAGTATGCAGTCAGAAATTCGCCGCGTAAGACGGCCCTTAACCAACAATGAATTAGATATCCTATTCATACGAAAGGACACGTCCGAAGATTTGAAGGGAGTTATCCAAAAAATTTCCCTCGAACATGTATCCATAGAAGAGAGGCGTAAGGAAGCCAATAAACCCCTTTATCTTGTGAGGTACGAGTAGCCGAGCGCGACTGTAACCTTCACACCTTTTGAATAGTTTACTTTGTGCCATTTTTTATTTTTGACGTAATGTAGCCTCCTTTTGCTTAAAATTGATTTTTCTGTTTTTTAACAGGGCTTTCTTTCCACCAAAAATCACTAACCAAAACCTTGTTTTTTGTTGTTGCTTTGTGGCAATCACATATTGTTTTAAGGCATAACCGCCAATATCGATAAACTAGGTCGAGGAAGGAGTATGAATCCTCAATTATGCATCTTAAAAGTAAAACCTACAAAAGATTACACAGCCAAAAAAGTCCTCCGCTTCGCCATTGTGGATCAAGACCGCGATAAAGTGTACCCCGCAAACTTTGTTTGCATTCTGCCACAACACATGAGCCCCGCAAATGCCGATTCAAGCGTCTTCTCCAAAACGTTTAAGGAACAACGCATAGAAGTCGCAAAAAAGCTTCTAAACGACGCCTTACAAAAAGAGACTGACCCCGCCGTCAAAAAAGAGATAAAAAACCGACTAAAACAGCTTGCTCCAAAACCTTGGCAACCAAGAAACTACCCCTAACCCCCTTCACATAAAACATCGCTGTCCCAAACTGGGCAGCCTGCCAGCTTTCCCTACTCAAGTTTCTATTTGTAAACGGGTCTAGTCGAAAAGAGCCGTAACTGCTTCTCCTTTGGACTCTACACTGCTGCGTTTCGTGTATGCTAACGATTAGGAATGGTCAAGTTTGCACAAACTTCACTTCCCTCTTCATAAAACTTTTATAGGTCGTGTTGGGTTGTGAAAGGTATGCATCCCAATTCATTTGATCACGGTGCCATGATGGAACCAAGCAAAAAACCCCTAAACGTCCTCATCAAGCAGCTCAACGGTAACATTGAAGTTGTCCTAAAGAACGGCTGTGAATACAAAGGCAAAATGATAAAAGTTGACGGCCACATGAACATCCTGCTGGAAGGCGCAACCGAATACAAAGATGAACAAATGCTCACCAACTACGGCAACGTGTTGCTACGCGGAAACAACGTCCTCTACATCGTCCTCGAAGGCAGACACTAAGGCGCCTAAAACTCCAACGCCTCAGTTTCTCCCAATACAAACTCAACTGCACCTTTTAAGCCGACTTTGAGCCTGAATCTGCGGGCAAAAAAATCCAGCACATTTTTAACATCTCGATCCAGCTTTTCCTGCGCATTTGGATGCGTTCTCAAAACAAACTGTGGCCAATCAATAATCAACACGTGCATATCTGGCTTCAAAATGATGTTGTATTCACTTAAGTCGCCATGAACCACACCCGCATCCAAAAACGCACGCCGCACATTGAACAGAATCTCCCTCAAAACTGCCGCTGCATCTTCAATTTTTCGCCATTTACTCAATTCGCCCCCTTCAATGACGCCCATAACAATTGTATGCCTGTTCTGATAAATAGGCTCGGGCACCGCAACTTGGTATCGGTGAACAAGGTTTAGGGCTTCAAACTCTTTTTCTGCTGCCAAACGGCTCTGAAACAGCCAGCCCGCACGGTCAAGCATGTATCCTCGTTTGCGTCTGGTTTGCCGAAAACTTATCCTGCCCAACCTGTGAAACTTTACCGCGACACGTGTTCCTTGGGGGGTTAACGCATCAAAAACATCCGCTTCTTTGCCTACGCCCAGCGGTTTGCCAAACGCTTGGAGCACTTGTGCTTTGACCATTGCGTTGATGGCTAAGCAGTCGTATGCTGAGTAGTTAATGGTGTAGCCGACGTATCCGCCTTGCATTCGGTAAATTAAGCCAAGCTTGTCTAGTCGGTCCAGTTCATAGTCGATGCGGTCCATGGGCACCTTGGCATATTTCTGGATTTGTCCAGGCGGAACGTATTCACGTTTACTCATGCCTGTCTCGATGAGCTGCAGGGTTCGCAGGTCCTCTGGCGTGAGGTTTCGAAATATGCTTACGGCAACTTCCGCAGACGACATACTTGAAAGATATGTTTCTATGCTTATAAGAATAGATTTTGGTCGGTTTGGGGGTTTGCTTATATTCTGGTTTGTGACCCTAACCTTATTAGGTACCGGCTGCACGTTAATTGAACCTTACCCAGAGTTATCCAGTTAGGTTTTGGGCATGTCAGTAGACCAAGAAAACGTCACAAAAGTCCTTTCAGTGTTGTCACACCGAATTCGCCGAGAGATTCTTCTAATTCTACGTGACAAAGGCGAAAGCAGCTTCACTGACCTCATGAACGCCCTAAACGTGGACACCGGCAAGCTGAGTTTTCACATTCGCAGTTTGCAGCCCTTTCTTGAGCAGACCGAAAACGGAAAATACACGCTTAGTAGAGCAGGCGAAGATGCCGTGCGCGTCATCCGTGATGTGGAGTCGTGGGCTGAAGTTGCCGATGTGGACCGGAAGGCGTCTTCGTTGCCTTTGGCGTCGTTTGCGAAGCGGTCCTTTGCTTTTTTGGTGGATTTCTCGATTATGTTTGCGCTTGCTCTGCTGTTTTTGCTTGAAGCCTTCATCTCGATGGTTACTGCGAACTGGTTTGTTGTTACCGTGAATGTGTTGTTTGTGGCTTTGGGGATTTTGTGGGTTTACTCAACGCTTCTGGAGGGCTTTAACGGGCAGAGCATTGGAAAAAGCCTGTTCGGGTTAAAAGTGGTGCAGACTGATGGCCGAAAACTTTCCTATGACCATGCGGCGGTGCGTAATTTTGGGAAGGTGCTTTTGCCCTTTGATTTGTTCTTTGGGTGGATGCTTAACGACCGCCGCTTCATTCGGTACTTTGACAAGTTTGCGGGAACAACCGTCATTGACCTACGAAAACATTAATCCCGTTTGAGGTCAACAACCACCGTCGCCGCCAACGCCGCCTTCACCATTTCGGTGATGTTTAAGGCTGCTTCCGCGTCTTTAACCATGTTTAATCGTGCCTGTGTTGAGGGCATGGAGGGCGCGGCGGTGCAGCCTTGCTCTTTTTTGATGGAGATTTCGTAGGTGCCGATTTTTTTGGCTAAAGCTTCTGTTTCCAGCTTATCAAACCCGAGCAGGGGGCGGTGGATGGGCATCTGCGTTGCGGCTTGGTCGATAACAAAGAGGTTGTGCATGGTTTGGCTGGCTTGCTCGCCCACTGCCTCCCCAGTGACTATGCCTAGGGCGTTTTCTTTTTGGGCGATTTCTTGGGCGATGCGGTACATGAGGCGCTTGCAGAGCAGGCACGTGAATTTTGCGGGGGTTTTTTGCTGTATAGTTTTGATGTTTTCACCGTTGGGCACAATGTACATTTTACGAATTTTTCCCGCGCTCCACTGGCTGAGTTGTTGGGCGTTTTCAATGGCTTTCTGCCTTGCGTGCTCGTCGGTGTAGGGGGTGTTGTCGATGTAGATGGGAGTTGGGGGACTGCCGCGTTTGAGGGTAAGCCAGCAGGCAACTGGGCTGTCGATTCCGCCGCTGAGCAGGCACACGGTTTTAGCTTGGGTGCCCACGGGGAAGCCTCCTGAAGCTTGGATTGTTTGGGTGTAGACGTAGGCTTCTTGTTCGCGGATTTCCACGGTGAGGGTGATTTGGGGGGTGGTGAGGTTGACTTTTGGGTTTTTCTGCTGCAGGTGGCTAAGGATTTGTTCGCCGAGCATGCGGCAGATGTCTTGGCTGGTGTAGGGGTGGGTTCCGACGCGGTGGCAACGAACCGCAAACGTCGTGTTCTCTTCGATGGCTTCTTCGGCGGCTTGGAGGGCGGTTTGGGTAATGTCGGCGGTTTCCGCGGTGGTTTGTTTGGCTGGGGAGAGGCTGCTTATGCCAAAAACCCTTGTGAGCGCCTGTGCGGTTTGTGCGGCTTTGGGGGTTTGGATGTAGATTCTGCCCCTCATGCGCACGAGCTTGGCGGGTTTAAGGTCTTGGGCTTCGAGGGTGTACTTGATGTTTTCGAGGAGTTGCTTTTGGTAAATGCGTTTGGTCCATTCGCTTTTTACGCCTGTCTCGCCGCTAAACCTGACAATAACTGTATCTGCCTGCGTGATAATCCTGACCTGCACACTTTTAATGTGGGAACAAGCCGCTACTGGAGATTTAACAGTTATGGCACCAAACTCCCGTTTCTGTTTGCATCCGTTTACAGAAACCCCCCATGGTGCTTTGGGTGGGTAGGCTACGTTTCGAGTAGACCCCTTCCTCTCTACGCTTTCCCAGTTCCGATGCTCTGACCGCAGATTCTGTCTGTATCGACCCTCCCCTCTATAGGTTCTGCAATGAATTACTATTTGGATGCTAATAGGCGGCAAATATGTCCGCGTTTCTCCTGTTGCATTGGGCACTTTCTCAGAATAGCCCAAAACAAAAAATGCCTTTTCTTTCTGAACTTCACCTCCACAAATCACGGCTTTTCACCAACCAAAACCTGTATGCTGTGGCTTAATAATCATTGCAAAATTTAGAAATTCATAAATTTACAAATTGAGATTAATGCTTTTACTTAAATAAATTTGCTGGTGTTGCATCAAAACATGAGCCACGCCCTCAAAGACCCAATATAACAAAAGGATGTAAAGTGAATGAATATGTGAATCCGTGACAGAAAAAAAATCATCCAAGGACTAAAACGCACAAACATACTCAAAGGCTACAGACTATTCCACAACTACATACGAACACACGAAAGTCTAAACGGCAAAACACCCGCTGAAGCATGCGGAATAACTGTGGAAGGCGAGAACAAGTGGAAAACTTTGATACAGAACGCTAGTAAGAAGAACCGAGAAATAAGGTAATTTGAAACTATGCCTTTTTACAGTAAGTGCAGGGGCGTCTTTTTTTGCAGTGTTTCTGGGCTTCATTCCAGTTATCTCTAACTTTCTGCAAGTATCCTTCTGTTATGTCTTTCAATTCAACTTCTCTGTAATTGGTGTATAAGATGTTGAGCCATCCTGTTGTATTTTCTTTTTCTCCACATTTTAACAGGTCTTGAGGCACATTTTTTGCAGATTGAAATTGAAAACAAATGTCATCCTTCCTAATCTCAGGACGAAGAATTATGCAGACTTTCTCTCCTCGTTCATCCCTTAAACCATAATACCAACAGACATGATTGCGCTTAGTATGCACTCTGGACTCGTAGATTATTAGTTCAGGGATTTTGTCGAGAAACTGTTTGCATTTAATGGCATACTCCCGATAATGTTCAATTTGGAAATACCAGTCCTGAAGAGGAGTCGCAGAAGTAACTTTTAGGCATTCATTACTCATAATAATCCCCAATTGCCAAGTATTTCTACAATTTGCCTTAAGAATCTTTTTGCGGCGCTTATCAACCGAAATTTGACATGGAAAAACCCCAAGAATTTTCATGTTGGTTTATCAACCGACTTTTGACAGCAAACCCCGAAACTCACTCATCAACCGAAGACTTGAAAGAACCCTCATCAGGGTTCTGTTAACTTAGCATGGGATGGGAAACTCTGTTAACTGTCGTGGGATGAACATTTCCCCCAAGAAGAGCCTCATAACCCTCACGAAGAGTCTTCAACTAATTTCTTTCCATCTTCTGTCAAGCTATAGAAAGCGTATCCCTTTGCTTCAGTTAATTTCTGAACAAAACCTTCATTGATTAATTTATCAAATTCTTTGTTAAATTGGTTGTCTGTAAGGTCTTTGCATATACGGATTCTTTGATTTTTTTCGTTACATAATGGTTCTACGCTTAGTCCTAATGCAACACAGCATTCACGATGAATGTGAATTCGACAACAGGAATCATAACTTAGTTGGCGTAGAATTGTTTGTCTTATGACTTCGCTATTATCTGACATAACCCTTCAAAAATAAAGTGGAAATTCTGAATAAAAAAATATTGGTTTACTTAGAAGCGTTTTGGATTATGGTTTTCCACTTGTTCTTTCCTTCAACGATTATTCCGCATGCTTCCGCTGGAGTCTTTCCATCTAAAGATAAGTGAGGTCGTACATAGTTGTGGTAAATCTGGTAGCCTTTGAGAATATCCGTATCTTTGGTTTTGAGTAAAAGCGAGAGATTCAGTATCCCACGATAATTAACATGAACCCCTAATCCCACAACAAGTTAACAGAACCCTCATCAGCAATATTTAAAAGGAGCTTAAAAATTTGTAAACCTTTCGTTTTTGGTCCATTGAGTGACGTTCTTTTCAGAGACTGCCTTTTTGGGTGGTTGTGGATATGTTCTTATAGGGTTTTGTGGTTGGTTTTTGTGTAGGAGTTTTGGAGTTTGACTTCTATTCCTGTCATCGGCGAGTTGACGGTTATGAATGTGCTGTTTTTCTTGATGGGCTTCATAATCCTGTGGGTCTTGGTTTCCGTTCCCGTCTATTTAGCAGGTAAAGTCGTCACTTCCGGGCAATCTACGTTGGGCGATGCCATGATAGCCACCGTGTTTGGTCCCATAGTGTACGTGGTCACGTTGCTGGTTGTGGATTTGCTCTTCAGCTCTATTCTTGGTTCCACCGCGTACATTGTGGCGTTGGTTTTGGCGTTCATCGCTTGGTTGGGCGTCTTCAAAATAAGCTTTGGCACCGGCTGGCTGGGCTCGTTAGCCATCGCCCTGCTGGCAATCCTTGTGTACGCCGCCATAAGCACCCTGTTTGGCATACTGCTGGACGTGGTGATTCCCGCGCCGTTCTTTCCAAAATTCTAACCGCCCCCGCATGCTACATGTATGGAGTATGCTGAGGGCTACGGAAAACAGAAGCCGCGTTGTTTGGCTTAACCTTGGTAGATGGTTGCGGTTTTGAGTGCTTCCAGAAGCGTCTGCACCTGAAGGGAAGTTAGCTCGCATTTTTCGGAGCTTTTCAGGAAGGGGAATTTTTCGTTGGCGTTTTTGATTATGTGCAGGTTTTCCCAGATGAGTTTGATGTTGCCTGAAAAGGAGTGGCTGTTAATTTCGCTTAGCCAGGTGCCTGTTTCAATTCGCGTGGCGCCCTCGCTTGCCGCCGTGAAGGGACCTACCAGCGATTGGTTTTGGGGGTTGTACATGAAGAGCACCGAGCCCTTTTTGATGGTTTCCACTTCGCCTTTGTGAGTGTCCGTGCACGTGTAGAGGCGTCTGCTAACGCATTGCCCAAAGGTTTTCTGGTCACAGAAAAGAACAAATCCTGAATACATAAGAAAACACTGGTTTAAGCTGCTTATAAGAATACTGCGCAGAGCCTCTATAAACTAAATAGTGCCCTTTTTGCTGTACGTAGACCATTCTGGTGGCAGTAGTTTGGGGCATTAATGCTTTTAAGGTTCCTTCACAGAAATAGTCTAGTGTGTGAGGGATACTTCTTGATTGAACAAGAAACAAAAATTTTGAAGCTCATGAGCGAAATCACGGGGCGCATGGACATGACAGAGTTCGCCAAAAAAACCGACCTGACCCCTAACCAGATTGTTGGGCACATGCAGCAGCTCGCCAAAGAGGGCTTTCTCCGAAAAGTCGGCGGAGGCTACGCCCTGACCGCGAAGGCGAAAAAAGTCCTCAAAGCCTCCGAGCCAGTGCCTGAAAACCTCAAATTCCAGTTCTACGTCGCATTGGGTCAACCACTTAATGTTTGGGCGGGAAGCATCCAAGAGTTCCTTGAGGTAATCCCAACCGTGGATGCTGCTTCACTGGAGTTCCACGTTGGCAGGGACGATTTTGAGAATTGGCTTCGAAACGCCGTGGGTGATGCCGACTTCGCAGAGGAGCTGGCAAAACTCAAAAGCAACAACCCCAAAGGCGAAGAGCTTAGAGCAGCAATTCTTGCTGCCGCCCAAAAAAACAACTACTTGTAAGGCAGTTACTCTTTTTTCGTTTTTTCTTCCTCCAACCTTAACCACCACTGCGGCAGTTTCGGTTTGTCTATCCTTTCCCATGTGTCGTAGGGTTTAATGTCTAATACAGGTGTGTCGTTGAAGGCGTCTAATCCGCGCACCGTCAAAACATTGCCCTCCACTTTAAGCAGCTCCACCAACGTGAGACCGATTGAGTTGGGATGGAGGTTGGTTCTTGCCGCGAACACGCCGACCAAGGGCAAATCGCTTCTGCCTCGGGGGTGCACGTGAAGCGTTTGGGTCTTTTCTTGGGGAATTTGGTGCATCCAAAACAGCACGTAAATGTGGGAGTAGTCGGTTATGCCGTCGAGGGCGGGTTGCAGTTGGGGGTCAATTACGATTTCGGCGGTTCGGGTTTTGTCTCTAACTTGGCTGCCGATGGCTTGGGTCTTTATGTAGCCTATGGGTTTTAGGGTTATAGTTGTGGGAGAAGACACGTTTTTCCCTCACAGTTGGAGGCGACTGAACCTATATAAGGCTTCAACCAGCCAGCATTGGTATGCTGAAAGTGGGTCACCGAGGCGCAAGAGCCTACGAGCCTGAAAACACCTTGCGCAGCTTCCAAAAAGCCATCGAACTGGGCGCTGATGCAGTAGAGTTGGATGTGCGCAAAACCAAAGACGGAGAAATCGTTGTCATCCACGATGCAGACGTGAAACGCACCACTAACGGCAAAGGCTTAGTCAGCGAACTCACCCTCCAAGAAATAAAACGCCTAAAAACCGACAAGGACGAGCACATCCCCACCTTAGCGGAAGTCTTTGACCTGTTGGGCAAGCGAGTAAAGATTTTTGTTGAACTCAAAGAAGCAGGGTTAGAAGAGCAGCTTTTGGCGTTAATCCAAAAGAAGGACCTTTTGGCGAATGTGGTTGTGGTGAGTTTTCTGGAGGACGCCTTGGCAAAGGTTAAGGCGCTTAACCCCCAAATTGAAACGGGGCTGATTTATGTGAAGCATAAAAACCCGATTAAAGCCGCGTTGGCTTTGAAGGTGCAGTGGCTGGTGACGCTTTACCGGTTTACGCATACGGCTAACGTGCAAAAAGCCCACGAGAACGGGTTGCAGGTTCTGGTTTGGACGGTGAACACGGCTGAGGAAGCCGAGGTGATGGCTAAGAAGGGTGTAGATGGTATAGCCAGCGACAAACCCGACATACTCTAAACTTTATACACGTTAAGGATACAAAAAATTTATCAGTTTAGAACCCAATGTGGGCTGGGGACTTTGATGTCGTTTGAATCAGGAAAAACCTTGGGAAAAATCAGCAGTTTACTAACCGTGATTTTACCCGTGATAGTGGTGCCCTTAGTTGTCCTTTTCATGTTCTTGGCGGTACCTGTGTCTTCAACGGGGGCAATCTTACCCGCTTTCGTGTTACCTTACGTTGCCCTTGCAGGTTTAGGGCTGGTCAGCTTCATCCTCTTCCTTTTAGCCATGCACAACCTATCAAAATACTACAATCGACCTGCAATCTTCAAAAACGTCCTATACGGAATTATCGTGAATATTGTTGGCGTAATTGTTGTTTTAGTGGTGGAATCTGCTTTCCTCACCATCGTTACAAGGCAAGTTCACGTTGACGTACCTAATGCTCTATCTAATGGTCCCTTAGCCGTTTCTTCAGTGCAATCAGTGTTCTTACCCGTCGTGTCGCTGCTGCTGACCGTGTTCATTTTCGGCATCATTTCAGCATTCTTTTACATGCGCGCCTTCAACGCTTTAAGCGAAGAATCAGGCGTAACCGCATTCAGAACCGCTGGGGTGCTGTACCTAATTGGCACTGTTTTAACCCTCGTCATGGTGGGTGCCTTGCTGGTTTGGGTTGCTTGGATTTTTGTGGCGATAGGTTTCTTCTCACTAAACTCCTCCCCCAAAACGGCGCCAGTAACCTCCACTAACTCCTCAGCCGAACAGCTTTCCTCCTCTACTTCGCAAATGAAATATTGTACGTACTGTGGAGCACCAAACAACACCGACGATATCTACTGTAACCGCTGCGGAAGAAGCCTCACAACCTAAGCGGCTAAGTCGCCTCTTTTTTGTCTTTTCGATGTGATGTTTCTTTTTCTCTCGAATTCTGCGCTTGTGGTCAAAAAGTTTTCTTCTCTTTGCCCTCAACGGGATATTACAAGAAACGACATGTGCTTGGGGTGGACTCAGAGGTTAATAAGCCGCAAAAACCACTGAGGTATTGGTGGAGCGCAAGAGAAGGAGAAGGCTTCCATCACACCCACTTCTGGCGGGTCCCAGGCAAGTCTATAAGACCACGCCACCCATGGGTAGCGCTTCCGGCGGGTAGCGCCCCATGGCATCCAATATTTCTTCGGTTAAGGTTTTTTTGCCGAGGTTCCGAACGAAGTCGGATGCTACGACGATGCCGACTAGCTTGTTTTGTTTGACGACTGGGAGTCGTCGGATTTGGTTTTTGGACATGAGTCGCGCGGCTTCTTTCAATGAGACGTCGGGTTCGACGATGACAAGGTTTTTGGTCATGATTTCGGAGACTTTGACGTTGTGAGGAAGGTTTTGGGCGACGATTCGGCGTACGATATCTCTTTCAGTGACCATGCCTACGGGGGTTTCGTCTTCCACGATGACGAGGCAGCCGATGGCTTTGGTGTTCATGAGTTGGGCGGCTTCCAGAACGGTTTTGTCCTCCGTTATGGTGATGACGTTTTTGGTCATGATGTCTTTAACTGATGGCATAAGTTCATTGAGGACAGTTTGGAGATAAAAGGATTTTTGCTAAGACTCAGGACGCAAACAAGGGTCCTTGGTCTTGGCAGTTGTTATGCAGTGTGGTTTTTAGGGGTGTCTTCTTGTGTTTCTTGTCCGTTAACGTAGTTTTTGCCTCTTAACGCGGAGCAGGCTGCTGCGATGAAGCACATGATGGCGCCAATGTAAAAGGCTTCCTGCAGGGCAACCATGAACGGCGACGAAATCGCTGTAGGGAAGAATACGGTTCCCGTGATGTAGTTGTAGGTGTTAGGCGGGATGGATGCCACCAAAGCTTGCGGCACCCCTTGCAGGATGGTTCCGATGGGGTTGTAGCCTAAAAACGCCCCGAAAAGTGCTCCTGCTGCGGGAGTAGATGCAAAGACTTGCCCCACCTGAGCGGGTGCGCCCGCAGTTGTCACGGCAGTGGATAGGGCTCCTGGGAGGGTGGCGGTTAGGGATATGATGATTATGGCGAAGAATATGCCTTGGCTGATGGTTTGTCCGCAGTTCTGCAGGGTTGCCCGCATGCCTGAGGCGACGCCGCGGTGTTCAGGTGGAACCGAATTCATGATGGATGCCATGTTGGGTGAGAAGAATATGCCGTTGCCTAAGCCTAGTACAAACAGGATTGCTGCGAAGGGCAAGTAATCAAAGTTGACTGGCAGCAACGCGAACAGTAAGAAGGCTACTCCAGAGATTATCATGCCTGCAGTGGAGAGGGTGCGGGCGCCGTGTTTGTCGCTGAGCCAGCCGCTGATTGGTCCTGTCAGGGCGATGCCTAGCGACATGGGTATCATGAATATGCCTGCCCAGAAGGGGGTGTCCTCGTAGCTGAAGCCATGCAGGGGTAGCCAGATGCCTTGAAGCAGAACAATGAGCATTATCATGACGCCTCCGCGTGCCATGGCGCCAAGGAACCCTGCAAAGTTGCCCATGCTGAAACTTCTTATTTTGAACAGGTCCAAGCGGAACATGGGGTCAGGGGCACGTTTTTCAATGAATGGAAACGCGATGAGCAGGGCAATTCCAGTGACAAGTGAGCCGATGACCCATGGGCTGCCCCAACCCATTGGTGAGTCGCCGTAGGGGACCAGCCCGTAAGTGATGCCCACCAGCAGTAGGGTTAGACCTACACCGAAGGTTATGTTGCCCCATAAGTCCATTTTCTGGTGGCGTCTAACGGTGCCTTGTTCTTTGAGTTTCCAGTACGACCAGACTGTGCCCGCAATGCCCACTGGGACGCTGACAAGGAAGACTAGTCGCCAGTCATAAACTGCCAAAACACCGCCCAGAACCAATCCGACCAGGGAGCCTGCGAGGAAGGCAACTTGGTTTATGCCCAAGGCTTTGCCGCGTTCGTTTGCGGGGAACGCGTCGGTTATGATGGCGGCGCTGTTGGCGAAGAGGAAGGCTGCGCCGATGCCTTGGATTATGCGGAAGACTATGATTTCGATGGCGCCTAAGTCGCCTTGGTTAGGCGTTAGAAATAGTAGGATTGAGCCCACCGTGAATATGGCAAATCCAAGGTTGTAGAGGCGTACTCTGCCGAACATGTCGCTGATTCGGCCAAATGTCACCAGCAAAGTGGCGGTGACGATGCTGTAGCCGAACATGACCCACAGCAGGTACTGGAAACTGTTGAAGGGGTCAATGTTTATGCCTCGAAAAATGCTGGGCAAAGCAATAAGGACGATGGTGCTGTCGATGGACGCCATGAGGACGCCCAGAGTCGTGTTTGATAGAGCTACCCATTTGTATTGAACCATAATGTCGCCAGGTTAAACTTGAAGTTTAAGCTGCACTCAGCTGTATTATTCACTGCCATGTATTCAGAGAAGATATAAACCTTCCGAGCCAACTTGCCCCAGAACCACAACTAACTGTGAAGACAGCGTCAGCAGCCTTCCTTTTTGATTGGTGGCTTTTTGGGCGCAAACGTTTTAGGACAGCATCCCCCTTTGCATACTCTTTAAACGCCACCATTGCACATTATGGCGTACGGATGGGAAACCAAGGATTGAATGGAAAACCGCTTGTCTCCATAGTCAGCGCAGGCTTATCCAAATTCGGCAAACACGAAGGACTCTACGCCCGAGAACTCTTCAGCTACGCAGCCAAAGAAGCTTTTGACCGCTGCCCTAAACTGGAACCCAAACGCGACGTGAAAGCCATGTTCATCGGGCACATGGGCGAAGCCTACGAACATCAAGGACACACAGGCTCGGCAGTTGCTGACTGGGCAGGGCTTTTGGGTGTTGCCGCCACACGAACCGAAGCCGCATGCGCCTCAAGTGGAGCAGCCCTGCGGTCGGGTATTTTTGCGGTTCTTTCGGGCTTAGCCGATGTGGTTATTGTGGGAGGTGTGGAGAAAATGACTCACAGAAGCACCAGCGAAGTAACCGAATACCTTGCTATGGCTTCCGATTACCCGTTTGAACAGTTCCACGGCATCACTTTTCCAGGTTTATTTGCGTTGATGGCGACGGCGCATATGAACGCTTACGGAACAACACAGGAGCAAATGGCAAAGGTCGCCGTGAAAAACCACCACAACGCAAGCCTCAACCCAAAAGCGCACCTGCAAAAAGAGATAACCGTTGACAAGGTCATGGAGTCTAAGATGGTGGCATGGCCTTTCAAAATGTATGATTGCTCTCTGATTACTGACGGCGCCAGCTGCGTGGTGCTTGCCAAGCCCGAGTTAGCCGCCAAATACACCGACCAACCAGTGCACATAGTTGGTTCGGGACAAGCCAGCGACACCATCGGCTTGTACGAACGCAAAAGCCTAACCAGCCTGCAAGCCACCAAAACCGCAGCAAAAACCGCCTACGACATGGCAGCCGTATCCCCCGCGCAGGTTCAGGTGGCAGAAGTTCACGACTGCTTCACTTACGCTGAGCTTATGGCGTACGAGGACCTTGGATTCTGTCCTGTCGGCGAAAGTGGAGCGCTGATTGACAGCGGCGAAACCTGCCTCGGCGGACGCTTGCCCGTGAATACCAGCGGAGGCTTAAAAGCCAAGGGGCATCCCGTGGGAGCCACTGGAACTGCGCAAGTTTACGAGATTTATCTGCAGTTGACTGGGCAAGCCGAAAAACGCCAAGTCAAAGACGCCAAGTTGGGCTTAACCCATAACGTTGGCGGTTCAGGTGCCACTGCAACCGTACACCTCTATAGGAGCGACGCTTAATGAGTACCCAAGTGCCCTTTACAATTGAGCAGTTCTACAAGTTTCTTGCTGAAGGCAAGTTGATGGCGGCAAAATGCCAAAAATGCGGAAAAATCCACCTGCCCCCCAGACCCATGTGCGACAACTGCTATGGCCAAGATTTTGTGTGGATGGAGGTTTCAGGCAAAGGCAAACTACTAACCTACACAACAATTCATGTGGCGCCGCAGCAGTTTCAATCGTTGGTGCCATACACGGTGGGGATTGTGGAGTTAGAAAACGGGTTAAAGCTGCCCGGCATGATTTCAGGCATACCCCCAGAAGCCGTGAAGATAGGCATGGCGCTGAAGGTGGAGTTCAAAGCCTGTGACGTGGGGCAGACATGGCCACAGTGGCAACGGTACTGCTTCAAACTCACCTAACTTTGCGTTTTATTTAACGTTTTTGCCTATCTGTGGTGAACCGCAATTTTTATTTACCATGTAATAGAGTTTTTTGTTGAGGTATCTGCACGAACAAACTCGTGCTTTTAACGTTGTCAATTATTATTGTTGCGACGGCGCTTATCGAAGCTGTAATTTTTTTGCGCGTCTACCGTTTTCCATTCATCTACGTTACTTTTCTTGGTTTAACTTTCCCCTTGTCTCATTGGATTGGCTGGGCAGGCGCCCTATACATCATCATCACAAGCCCAATTCAACCCATTGTGAAACGAAAAGCTCCACAGCGCTTCCGCACCTTTTTATCCGTCCACATGATTGGGAATTCTTTGGCGTTTCTGCTAGTTTCCATCCATTTTGCACAGCAAATAACCCGACCAGCATCAAATTATCCTGACCTCGGCACCGGCATAGCCCTCTACGTAGCAACAACCCTTCTGGTAGCAACAGGTATCGTTCTTTATGCTGGTATGACCAAAAAATACTCCAAATCACTGCGTTTTCTACACCCCGCCTTTGCCATAGCATTTTACTTGATTATACTAGTTCACATCCTCAAAGGAATCCTCTGAGTTAGTTTAATGCTTCACAATGATAGCTTGGTCGCCATAAGTCCAGTGATGGTTATTGAACAAAAAGGAAACTGTGGCTTTATCCGAAAATAAAGCCCAAAATTAAGCCTATTATGAAACCGATACCCAGCGGAAGCATTCCAAAGAGCAGAATTGCTTCTTGAGCGGCAATTGGTCCGTATTGTTCTACTAGTCCGCTCAGAGTGCTTAGACTTAAGCCGAAGAAGCCAAAGTATGCGATGACTGTGACGATTACGCCGGCTATGATTGCCCATTTGAGAACTTTTTTGATGAGGTAGCCCACGACTAAGCCAATGATTAACGGAATAGCCATGACTGCTATGGTTGGAAGCCCGCCCAATGAACCCGTGATGCGCCCTAAAAGGTCGCTGATTAAATCTAAGGGTAGAATCACCATTTTACAGAATTCACCTCGCCTGAAACCACATCATGCTGCGTTTGTGAACTCTATTGGACTCCGTGAGACTTATGCTTTGCCGTAAAACTAAAGTGCGTTTAGGCGTCAAAGGAAAACCCCAAAATATCCCATCAACGTAACTTTTTGCAAAGGCGAAAATAATGACCTCCAACCCCGAAATAACCTGGGAACTAACTGAACTCTTCCAAAACGAATCCGACCCAAAAATCAACCAATCCATTGCCCAAGTTCAAGCTTTGGCAGACACATTTGAAAACATGTACCGCGGAAAAATCGCCCAACTAACCCCAAATGCCCTGCTGCAATGCCTGCGGGAGCTGGAAACCTTCGAAGAAAAAATCGGCAACATCTCCCTTTACGCCAGCCTTGCCTTCTCCGCCAACATGACCCTGCCGCAGACGCAGGCACTCTACGACCGAATCAACAAGCTGGAAGCCCAGCTAAGCAAGCAGCTGGCGTTTTTCTCGCTGGAGCTGGGTGCGCTGGTGAAAGACAAACCCATAGTCGTGGCTGAATCGGCTTTGTCGGATTATCGGCACATGCTGGAGCGTGTCCAACGCCGCGTAAAACACCAACTCAGCGAGGTGGAGGAGCAGCTTATCATCGATAAAGACCAGTTTGGGGTGCAGGCATGGCAGGAACTGCAGAGCAAGTGGCTTAGCACCCGCACTTTTACTGTTACAGTAACAGGCAAAGAAAAAAGCCTCAGCTACGGGGAAGCCAACGGGCTGCTCCCCCACCCCGACAGAGCAACACGGGAGTCCGCTAACCGCGCCATCTATGGGTTGCTGGGTAAAGACGGCGAAATTTTTGCTTCTGCCCTGCGCAGCATTTGTAACGACTGGGTTGTCATGTCACAGCGCCGCAAGTACACCTCGCCCATGGAGTCCAGCTTACTAAGCAACGACACCCAGCAACAAATCATAGACAACCTGCTCAGCGCAGTGGAAGCCAACGTTGGCATGTTTCGCCGCTACCTCACGCTGAAAGCCCAACTTATGAGGTTGCCTGTGCTGGGCAACCACGACATCGTTGCTCCACTAACTGACTTGCCTGAACAGAAATTCACCTTTGAAGAAGCCAAAGACAAAGTTATCCGAGCCTATAACCGCTTCAGCCCAAAATACGCCACTGCGGTTAAAGAAATGTTTGAGAAACGCCGCATTGATGCTTCACCGCGGTTTGGCAAACGTAACGGCGCGTTTTGTGCAGGATACTACACGGGCAAATCCGCCTTCATACTGCAAAGCTTCACTGGCTCACTGGGCGACGTGTTCACATTAGCCCACGAATTGGGGCACGCCACCCACGACTACTACGCCTCACTCAGCCAGCCCCTCATGAACACCAGCATCCCCTCAATTGTGGCGGAAACCGCCTCCATATTTGGGGAACTGCTGCTGACAGACCTGCTTTTGGACGAAGCCAAATCTGACGCGGACCGCAAAGCCGTGCTCTGCTTGGTTCTGGATGAGGCAGGGCAGACGACTTTTCAAGTGACGGCGCGGGTTTGGTTTGAGCAGGCACTTTACGCCTCCATTGAACACGGGGAATACCTTGATTACTCCACCATCTGCCGCCACTGGACCACCGCCCGAAACCGCATCTTCGGCGACGCAGTCACATGGCTGCCTGAAATGGACGCGGAGTGGACCATGAAGCCCCACTACTACATGTCCAATTACCGCTTCTACAACTACCCCTACACCTACGCCCAAATGTTCGTCTTCGCCCTGTACGAGCGGTACCTGCAAGAAGGCGGCGTATTTGTGCCCAAACTGGAAACAGCGTTGTCAGCAGGCAGCAGCGTTTCTCCGCTGGAAATCGGAAAAATTTTGGGCTTAGACGTTGCGGACGAGGGGTTTTGGCAGCTGGGTTTGGGCAGGTTTGGGCATTTTGTGGCTGAACTGGAAAAAACCCTAACCTAAACCGCGCTGGTCTTGGCAAACGCCCGCTCCGCAAGTGCCCTGCCAAGCTCCCTAACTTTTTCTAAATCCGCCTCGGTGGGGCTGCCGTAAACGGGAAGCGGTTTGCCGACCACTTCAAAGCCCAACTCCGCCAGTTCTGAGGCGAGTTTTCTGGTGGCTTCGCCGCTCCACCCAAAACTCCCAAACACGCTGGCGCAGCGGTCGGAGAACTTTTTCACCCGCAGCAAATTCACAAAATCCGCCACTTTCGGAAAAACCTCATGTTCATACGTTGGAGAAGCCACCACAATGGCGGGCGACTCAACCAGTGCAGTTAACGCATCAACGGGGTCTGCCTCCGAAAGATTAAAGCTTACAACGCTGCCGCCTGCCTCAGCTACGCCTTTTCCGAGGGCGCTTAGGCATTTTGCGGTTAAGCCGTACATGCTGCCGTAAGCGGCAACCACGGTTTTCTTGTAGCTACCCTTGCTCCACGCAGTCCACTGCCGAAGAGTCTGCTTTGCGCCTGTAGTGTAAACGGGTCCGTGGCTGGGCGCCAAAAACTCAAACTCCAACCCCATCCGCTCAAACTTCTCCACCGCCTTAACAACCCAATCCCGCTGCCCATTAAAAACAGAAGCAAAATACTTCTGTGAACAACCGCAGACATTCTGCGCAGCCACATTCATGTCCGACTCCAAAATGGCGCCGTCAGGCAACTTCTTAAACGAGCCAAACGCGTCACAACAAAACAGCACCTTATCCTCGGGTAGGTAGGTGCTCATGGTTTCGGGCCAATGCAGCCACGGCGTCTGCAAAAACCGCAGGGTTTTGTTTCCCAGCGAAATCTCCACATCATCGCCCTTCACCAGTTCAGCGGTAGGGTTGGTGCCGTAGAATTTTCTGAATATGGTTTGGGCAATGGGGGTGAAGACGAGTTTAATGTTGGGGGCTTTTTTGAGAAGTTGGGGGATGGCGCCTGTGTGGTCGGGCTCCATGTGGTTAACGACGAGGTAGTCGAGTTTGGAGATGTCAGTTAGCTGGCTGATTTTATCAAAGTGCTCCTCCGCTTTTTTCTCGTGGACGCAGTCGATGAGCGCGGTTTTCTCGGAGCCTTGGACGAGGTAGGAGTTGTAGGAGACGCCTTCGGGGATGCTCCAGAGCCCTTCAAAGAGGGGGGTTTGGGTGTCGTTGACGCCTACCCAGTGGACGTCGGCGGTGAGGGGGAGGGGTTTGGGGTTTGCCTTTGACATAACTTTAGCCTCGTGGAATCTTGTGTGTGTTGGTTGGCAGGTGATTTTAACCTTTGCACCCATACGCATTGCGGCAAATAGTTAATAAGACAGCAAACGGAAAGACTGTAGCCGAAAGACCAAACACGGGCTACGGTAACCAAGCTAGGTCAAAGGTGAAGGACTCAAGATCAACGTTTGGCCGGCAGGTCTGGCCCCAGACGGATGGGATATCCTTTCCCGCAGGGGTTCGCAGGTTCGAATCCTGCCCGTAGCACCATCACCGCAACCCATAGCACTTTACAAGAAATTTTAGACATAGCCATAAACATGAAAGTCAATGGAGCCGCCGAAAGCACAATCATGTGCACCGTAAGACGCTTAAAATTCCTAAACAAAAATACAAGTTTAGATATCCCACAAATCTGCAGAGAATACATAATCAATTACAATGCAACCAACGCTTACAAAGAAGGTTTAGCAACAGCATATAACCGCTACATCAAATACTACGACCTAAAATGGGAAATGCCCTATTTTCAAAAAGAAGAAAGACTACCAAACGTGCCAAGCACAGAAGAAGCAAACACTATAATATCTTCATTTCAAAGAAAATGGGCAACAATATTTACCATTCTGAAGGAAACAGGATTAAGACCAATAGAGTTACACAGAACCACACTCAAAAACATAGATTTAGAAAAAGGCACAATTAACGCAAAAGCATGCAAAAGAGGCAATCCGCGAATCCTAAAACTAACCGACAATACATTAGCTTTACTTAAAACATACATTACAGAAACCACAAGTAAACAACTATTCCCAAGTTCAGGAGACCAATGCAGAGCATGGACAAAAGGCAGAAAACGCACAGCTAAAAAACTTAACCGACCTGAACTAACCAAATACAGACTATACGACCTAAGACACTATTTTGCAACAATGCTCTATGCAAAAACCAAAGACATACTCTTAGTCAAACAGCAATTAGGGCACAAACGAATCGAGCACACCCTAATTTACACGCACTTAATCAACTTCGCAAACGATGAATACATCTCAAGAACTGTACAACTCGGAACACCAACAACACTAAAAGAAATATGCGAATTAGCCGAAGCAGGCTTCACAAAATTCACGGAGATAGATGGTTACCAGATATTCAGAAAATCTAAGTAAATCAATTTTTTAACCCAAAATACCTAAAGGCTATAAACTAATCAACACAAAAAAAGATAGGTTACAAATATGGTCAACAGAATTGATAGTAATCGCGTCAACAACGAATGTAAAAAAGGCGAAGCTGTATTTTACGAGACGCGTTTTCATGAATCAGTGGCAGATTCAACAGGACAGGAATTAAAAAAGAAATTTATAGAGTATTTTCAAGAAGTTTCAAAACTTGATGATGATAGACTTCTAGTATTAACAGCCGAGTTATTGATGGAAAACGCAATTGATAACTACCTATCTGCTCTAATGCCCAATTATAACGATGAGATAGGTAATAACGAGTTAATTGATATATACTCAAAAATTATGTTTGCTAAATCGTTAAGATTTTCACCCCCAAAACATTTCGCTGGAGCAGACACTATAAGAAAAATTAGAAATGCATTTGTCCATTATCTGGAAGTACGTAAATTTGAAGACTTAGACAGCGCAGCAGTAAAAACAAACAAGAATTTGTTAAAAAAAATGAAGGATAATTTGAGAGAATTTTTACCAAACAATACTAAACCTCAATCGCCTAGAGAAGACTTCAAATCGTTAGCACTCTATGTAATTTTAGGAATAAATAGTTATGCGATAAGTATTCGCTCAATAAACTTGCTAGTCCGAAGTGATAATTTCTTAACCATACTCTGGGCTTTTTTAGATAAACAGGAAAATAACGTAGAATAAATATCCTCACTTCGCATAATAAACAAGGTTCCACTTGCGTCTCTACTCAATGGCACACGTAAGTAAAAAATACGCAAACAATGGACTGTTTACTTAATCTTTTGACTTTTGAGGCGAGGCGTTGCTTCGCTTCCGCCTCGCCAAACGAACCGCGAAAGCCAAACGATATGTCAAAAGCGAAAAAAGCCTCAAAAAGTTATGCCCAATTGTAAAAAGTGGGAAAGAAACAACCGTATCAAACAGTTACCGTTGGCTATTCATGGGTTGTTGGAAAGGCAAAGCAGACGAGATTTTAACGTAGGGAATCAATGGAAGGTTAGGGTAACGCTTCTGAACATCAAGAACTTTCTCGGCAGCTTTACGAATCTTTTTGTAGTCACCAGCAGTAACAGACATGACCGTTAAGTCACCCTTCAAATCTACCACTTCAACCTCGTACAGTTTGCTTGGTTTACCATTATAAGAGCTGTCCACAGGCTTTGGACGCTTCAAGACAATGAAAACCAACTCATTCTTTGGAAGGAAATTCTTTTCACCCTCAAGCAAAGAACCGAACTCTTCAACACTCGCATCTAAATCTTTAGTATCTTTAACGCTCATTCAAATTTCACCCCCTCTCTCCGTACGGTAATTAGGTGAGCAAAATTCTACCTCGATTTCTAAATCAGCACAAAAATGAAACTCTAAGTAATCCTGATAACAAACAGGCAAAACAGCCTTAGAATAGTAGAACCTTTTTACGAAAAAAGTGTGCCTAAAAGCACCCTGCTTAAACGTCAACTCAAGAACAGGCGAA
The DNA here is from genome assembly GCA_041447175.1 of Candidatus Bathyarchaeia archaeon. Lineage (NCBI taxonomy): Archaea > Thermoproteati > Candidatus Bathyarchaeota > Bathyarchaeia (SeqCode) > Bathyarchaeia archaeon. The sequence goes on from CP166960.1 coordinate 504,593, forward strand.
TAAACATCATAATGAATAACCACTTCTAAATGAGGAAGCGAAAAGACTTTTTCGCCAAGACAATGAGCATTAGAGAGGGAACACTCATTCATAGTGACCCCTCACTTTAGATGCTTCAATCCATTTTACAGAACCGTCGCTATCGTACAAGTCATCCTCATATTCCTCAACCCACCATTGAGCATCAAGTGGGTCACCTAAACCAACGTACTTAACGGGAACCAAATCGTGACCGCAAATAGGGCAAACATGCTTTTTCTTACGCTCCCCCGCTACAAGCTTATGCTTAGTGTAAGCACAGACTCCAACCCATGAGCCGACATGAGAACGAATCTTTCCGTGAATTATTGTAGCATGGTTAAGCTGATAGTAGGCAGTTCCAAAAACGGTTTTACGAGCACCTTTAACCTTGACGATATATCCATCCTTCAAGTTTAAGCGACGAGTAACACCCTCAAAGCCCGAACAGTTCCAGCAATCAAGCTTTGATTTTTTGCAGCCACGACAAGCACCATAACCGCCATCTAAGAAGCCTAAAAAATGGAAATGCGGCGCATAAAACCAACGAGCTAATTCTCCTAAATAAGATTCATTAGCTCTATGGTAGCGTTGAGCATGAAAAATCATGAAGCCACCCATGAAGCCGCGGTCTTTAGCAGCTTTCAGAGCTTTTACCTTGAGCTTCTCATAGGGTAAACCATAGTCAGACTGTGGACATGAAACGATGATGTGTTCAGGGCAACCGAATTTTACATAGAACGGCTTAAACTGTTGCTCTACTCTATCTGCTTGCTTGATAGCCCAACGTCTAAAACAGACGGGACACTCAGGGCGGTCACAACTGTGATAAACACGCCTAATGAAAACCTTGCCAGAATGGTTAACGCCATCCAGAGTTATTAAACGGTGTAAATCCTCGCGCAAACAGCCGACATGACCCATGAATTGACCGCATTTATCATCCTTCTGTTTGCCGTCACCAACTCGACGATAACCGAATTTTTGCATAGAATCTATTTCAGGAACAGTCCTAACCGTCAATTGTCACACAACCCCCAACTCACCAAGCTTGAAACCGCTAACCAGATTAACCACCAAACAACAGTGACAAGAAACTATTATATACATAAAACGACACTATTACATAAAAAAATGAAACCTCTTATTGGTGACTTTAATGACCAATATTAAAACTTCAGACGAAGAAGAAATAAATTATATTACCTCAAAAAGCCCAATACGAGAACAAGCATTTTACACGATTATGAGACAATCAGGGCTTTCTCCAAACATGATTAAACAACTGAAAATTAGCGACATAGACCTGACCACTGAGACGCCCTGTAAAATTAATCTTTATACGGTGGCATTCATAGGTGAGGAAGCAAAAAAATACACAATCCAATACCTGAATAGTAGAAATAACAAAACCCCTGAAAGTCTTTTGTTTATTCTTCATAGCTCGGACAAAGAAATCAACACCAAAGATGTTAGCAGAAGTTTTAGACGATTAGCTGAAGAGTACGAAAAGACCAAAGTAATTAACTGTACGAAAAAGCTGAAACTATTTGATTTAGTGAAGTTCTACAGAAGAAACGCCAAAATCTATTTGAAAGCACTAAAAGAAAACACTGGAAAAAGCGATGTTTTTTACAGAAAGCTATACGAAGAAAAAGCGCAACCTTTCTTAGAAATTGAAACCTTAACAATGCGAGAGATTGAAATTCAACAGCATAAAAAAGAGATAAAAGAACTCAATGAACGGCTTGAAAGAATAGAACAAGTAATTTTTCCCAAGACCCGAAGAATTACAAACGTTGCCGCAGAAGTCAAAAAAATCGAGAAATGGATAGAAAAGCATCCCGAAGAAGCTAAGGCAGATGAAGAATGGTACGATAGAAAAGTTAGAGAATCTGAGGAAGTTGAGAAGCTAATGAAGAAAGACCCATGGCATTATGCTTGTTATATTGTGCAGATGCATGATAAAATGAAAACTATTGAGTACATGCTTCAATCAAAATCTAAATCCAACGAAAAATGAGGGAAAAAGCGTCGCCCTCCCCTTATTGGTCACCCGACGCAGACATAGCAGAGAACACGTAGTGGAGGCAAAGGGGACTTCACTTTCTCTCCTACCGTACCCTCGTTGTAGTTAGGTCAGCGATTTGAAAAAAATGTACCAAAAAATACAATCCTAATATTGCAAAATACAAGAGCACACTTAATTTATAAATTAAAATCGTCTACTTTCAAACCATGACAAGCAACGGCATTAGGACTCTGACAAATTACCTTGAACTTGAAAAACAGACTGAGAAACGTTCCCTTGTTAATTACAGAAACCTATTGATTTCTTACAGGGAAAGCTTTAATGTTTTATCAAAGACATTGGACTTTATTCTAAGAAACCAATCATCAGTTAATCAGCTTCCAACAATACTAACAATGTGTAGGTTAGTCGGTACTTTGCAATCTTTGAGAATCTTGACTCTGAAAGGTTATTATTTTAAGGTTCGTGTACTCCAAAGGAATTTTCTTGAAAGTTTAGGGTTGTGCGCTTATCTGAAAGACAACCCCGAAAAAGTTTGTCTTATCGCCCAGAAAAAATTAAATGTTTCGAGTTCACAACTATTTAAATATAGTCACAGGATTTTTTCTGAGGAGAAGAATGAGCATTTAGAAAAAATATTTGGGCAAAATTACGCAGATTTATGTAATTATGTCCATGGGAACTTGGAGGGTACATTGAAGGGTATTTCTGCTGGATTTGAAGACCAAAAGGAAAATGGTTTCGAGGTACATTTTACAGTACCTTCAGAACCTTCGGCTGAAGAATTAAGCAATTTAGCAGTTTACCCAATTATTGCTATCCTTGGATTACAATACTGCTTCCACGATATCTTGTCAGCCAAACAAACTAAAGACCTTATGAATACTATATACAAAGGCTTACTTGCTTTCAAAAACTAATGTCAAAACTAAAATAAAGGTTTTTTAGGAATCACGCCACCGCAGACATCGACCACAGGGGTCGAGTCTCGCACCCCAAAGCTTAAAGCTAGAAACCAACAATAACTCAAATAGGTTTTAGACTATGAGCCAAGAGATAAGAGAACCTCAGAAATCAGTAAGCCGTAAGGCAGGTTCGAATCCTGCCCGTAGCACCATTGTCTGTAATAAACACAATTTTTAACTATCGTAAAATAATTAACGGAATCGAAACCTAATAGTTCTGAAGACAAGATGATACGAACGGTAGCTAATAAAAAAAGACGCCGAAGTTCTTGGGATTTCTTCATTTGTCACAAGATAACTATGTCGCCATGGTCTAACGCTTGAATGTATTTTGTGACAACGTCCATGTCTATTTCCAGGTTGCTATCTGCAAAAACAACTACGTCGCCTATGCTTTTCAGGAAACCTGTTTTCACGGCATAGCCTTTGTCGTTATTCTCGTTATAACTGATTATCTTCACGTGGCCATTCTTTCTAGCATAATGAAGTGCTTTCAGCAAAGTGTTATCTTTGCTGTCGTCATCGATAACTACGATTTCGTAATCCCGATTTTCGCGTTCGAATGCATCATTTAGGTTGATGAGGGCAGATTCGATAAAGTTTCCCTCGTTAAAGGCTGGAACTACAACGGATAGTTCGACTTGTCCCATTTCGCCATCGCCCTTCACTTTGATTCTACTTTTACGCGCCTATTTACATTCACGGTTGAATTTCGATATAAGAACTGCGGTGAAACTTGGAACTCTCCTTCAAAATTCGGTTATAGTCCGGCGCTGATGACGCTTTGTTATTTGTATTCTTTTTCGATTCTTGCTTTGTTTTCTGCTTTTATTTTTGTGACTGGTTCCAGCGTGTTTTTGTGTTGTTTGTTACGTGGTTTTCTTTTTAGGTTAGCCGTAAACCTTATTTTATCGATATTATCAATCGATAATATCGTGTAGGGGCGTGTTTAGCACAATGAAAAAAGCAGTTAACCGGGTGACACCTACTCATCTGCTGCATTCTGCGGGGCAGTTTAAAGAAATGCAAAAGAAACCCCGCTGGCGGAGGTATCTGCGATTCCGGAAGCGGCGAAGAGGAACCGCTGTAGTTGATACTTCAAAAGGAATACTAGTTGTAAGTGAAGATGGCAAAACATATCATTTGCCCGGCGGCGCTGCAAAAAACGGCGAAAGCCGTAAAGACGCCGCAATAAGAGAGTTAGAGGAGGAAACTGGACTAAAAGCCACGGACTATTCCTACCTTTTTGATTGTGCCAGTCGCATTCATCGTGACATAAACGGCGGCTTCTACCAAGACACTCACAAAGTGTACCTGACCAAAGTTTCTGGTGTTGCCGCGCCTAAAAATGAAATTAAGCATGTTGCTTACACAACTGACTCCAACGTGAACTTGTCTGGGACTACAAAAAAAATAATTGCAAAATACCTCGAGGGAAGGGTTCAAACCTGAATGCTCCAAAAAAATGCGCTTCACCGCAAATCCCGATTAAATGTAATGGCAAAACGGCAGAAAACATGATTGTTACTGTGCAACAGGTAGCTTATGCAATTCCTGAGAAAACGTGTGGAATTCAGATGAGGAGCCGCACCAATTTTACTTTCCGTCAAATGGAGGTTTTACGCTTAAGAAAACGGGGCTTTACGCAGGAGAAGGTGGCTAAGATGCTTGGCACTAGCCGAGAAAACATTAGTATTATTGAACGAAACGCCTACAAAGTTTTCTGGGCTGCACAGGCAACCATTGAAGCCTTCAAGTTGCTTTTTGAAGATGGAGTGTTTGTGGTGCCAAGTAGAACTTCCATCTATGATGTTCCTAGACTTATTTTTCTGCGAGGCGATGCTCTTGGAATTCAAGTGAAGACCGATGAAAATACTATAATAGCTCTGGTTAAGTCAAAGGGGAAGATACGACAATACCGTTTAGTGTCGCCCTTAGCAGTAAGAATAAAGCCAGATGGGCAACTGCTTCTTCAGTAGTTTTGGAAGCGCCAATTGTTGTGTCTGTGGCATTTTGACGCTTAAACCTAAGCTTAAAACGGCATAGAATGTAATCCGATTGGCTTACGAAAACATATAAGCTAAACTCCGATTGAGCAAAACAAACCTGAAGCTTCAGCCTCCTTGGAGCTTCATTAACACCTCTATATACAGGAGAAAAAAATGGTGGAAAACAAAGACGAATTTGAGCGGTTACTTCAAAAAGCAGCTGAGCTTAGAGGGCACCTCTGTGTAGGTTTGCCTTTAGGTTTAAAGATGGCGCAGATGGGGCTCAAACTGCTCAATATGACTGAAGCTGAAAAGAAGGAAAACCTGGTGGTTTTCGTCGAGAACGACAAATGCCCTGCAGACGCAATTCAAATTGCCGCAGGATGTAGTGCAGGTAGCCGCAAACTCAAAATGGTCTATTATGGGAAGTCAGCCGCTACGTTTGTTGATGGCACAACAGGGAAAGGGTATCGGGTTGTGGAGAAAAAAGACCTGATGTCCCGTGCTTTGAGTTTGGCTGTGAAAGATGGCATAGTCCAGGCGGGCGAAAAAGTGGAAGCGTTCTCCAAGCTGGATCGAAAGATAATGATGAATGCTTTCCTGAAGCTGACGCCCGAGGAACTGTTTGACTTTCACGCGGTCAAGGTGACTTGGGATGCCCCGCTTCTTTCTTCACGGCTGGAGCCTCGAAGGTACTGCTCCAAATGCGGCGAAGAAATTATGGGTGGAATGAGCATTGTACAAGGTGACCAAACTGTGTGTAAGGCGTGCTTCAAAGGTGCGTATTACCAAAATATCTAATTTTTTTTAACAATGTTTCTTTTGAACGCTTTGCAAATCGGTTTTAATGTTTAAATCTGAATTTTTATGTTGACCGCCCCAAGTGTTTTAGATTTTTCGTGTGTTTAGCGTAAGCAAATCAGTTTACCAAAGCTTATAGAATATTGTCGGTTGAGTTTTCTTCTTAAGGGGATTATAAAATGAAAAATCAATTCAAAGTAATAGCGGTCGCGATTGTGCTTTTAGTGATTATAGTGGTTGGAGCACTGGTTGTTCCGCCATACCTGCAAAGCAACAGCACTCCATCACCCTCGCCAACAACTACCTCGCCATCTCCCTCTCCAATCACAAGTACATCATCGCCAACACCTGTAACCTCACCAACACCAATAACCACTAATACACCCTCTCCAACACCGACAGCCACAAACTTGCCCTCTCCCACCGCCACAATTTCAGCCTCTCCAACACCGACAGCCACCGCTTCGCCCTCACCGACAGCCACTAGTGCTCCCTCTCCATCTCCAACGGCCACAAACACTCCCACACCAACCCCCACTCCAACGCCAGAGCCAACTACTCGAACAATCATTGATATGTACGGAAGAAACCTGACTGTACCCACAAAAGTTAATCGCGTGTTAGCTACAAGCCCAATTGAAATGGAAATCGTCTATATGCTTGCCCCCGAAAAACTGGTTGGCTTACCCTTTTCTTACAACGGCAACCCGGCTTATGTGTCAGCCGAATACGCTGACATACCCGTGGTGGGCGGCTGGTTTGGGACACAGACGGGGAACATTGAAACGTTTCTAGCGGCAAAGCCCGATGTCCTCTTAGACGGCACAGACAGCAATAACGATTCACTGGCGGAAATGCAGCAAAAGTTCGGCACTGTCCCCGTAGTAGGATGCAGCGCAGGGGACTATCTGACGCAGTATAAACCTGAAATCCTCTTCTTAGGTGACCTTCTCGGTGTACCTGACCAGGCACAAAATTTGGTCGCTTACTACGAGGAAGCAATGAACTACGTAACTTCGAAAGTCTTCAACATCCAATATAGCAATAAGGTAACGGTTTACTATGCGGAGGGCTCAGCTGGACTTAACACGGACCCTGTAGGGTCAATGCACACAATGCTCCTATCTTTCTGCGGCGGCGTAAACGTAGCAAACGTTACTTTGCTTCCTGGATACGGCATGGCATCCACTTCGATGGAGGCAATTTACCAGTGGAACCCCCAGATGATAATCATCGGACGCGGCAGCCAAGCAACACTGTACAATACAATCATAAACAGCACCCTATGGAACCAGCTTGACGCAGTCAAAAATGGCCAAGTAGTCATTCGACCAGATAACCCGTTCTCGTGGTTTGATGGACCACCGGGGCCGGGCCAGATTTTGGGCATGTACTGGATGGTGCATACGCTGTACCCAAGCTTAACCACGGACTTAGACCTCAGTGCAAAAGTAACGGAATTCTATTCGCAGTTCTTCCACTACGATCTAACTGATGCTGAAGTCCAGACGCTACTAAGTGGAGGAAACCTGTAATGCACCCCTTTTTTCCCTCTTTTTCTTCGCTACCCCCGATAGCTCAACACTACAGGCGAGTTGTTGCCTCAGAGTGGTCTGAAATCTGAGCTTAGCAGAAGAGTGAGCGAGATTATTCAAGAAACAGCTGCAAACTCCAAAAAAACCAAAACCCCCCCATCTAGATTTGTCGCTGTTCTCAAAAGAGGACGTGGCGTCTCAGTGGGTGTAGTCCTTCTAGTTCTGCTCATATTCCTCTTTATCTTATCATTCACGTTAGGTAGGTACTACGTTTCCCCATCCGAAGTAATTCATATCCTGTTTTCGCACATCTTCACAAACGTCCCGCCCAGCATTCCTGACTCCGTTGTGATGCAAATTAGGCTACCTCGAATACTGGCAGCCATGCTGGTTGGTGCCACCCTATCCTTAGCAGGCGCCTCTTTTCAAGGGCTTTTCCGCAACCCTCTGGTCTCCCCCGACATTCTGGGTGTCTCCGCAGGCGCAGGTTTTGGAGCAGCTTTGGCAATCCTGTTTTCGGGAAGCCGATTCACCATCCAAATATCCGCTTTTTGTTTTGCACTCTTAGCGGTAACCATTGCTTACGCGGTCAGCCGAGTGGTTAAGGGCCACGACAACCTCAGCCTGATTTTAGCTGGGTTAGCCATTTCCTCTTTGTTTAACGCTTCTTTGTCATTGATGGAGTACGTCGCAAACCCTGTTGACCAGTTGCCCACGATTATCTATTGGTTAATGGGCAGCTTGGCTTCGCTGAGTCTCGAAGACATGTTTATCGCAGCAGTACCCATGGTAATCGGCATCATTATTCTACTGCTCATGCGCTGGCGGTTCAATGTGTTGGCGATGGGCGAAGAAGAAGCGCAGTCTATGGGTGTTAATGTAAGTCAATTCCGCATCATAATAGTGATCTGTTGCACCATGATAAGCGCCGCAGCAGTCTGCATCAGCGGCATCATCGGCTGGGTAGGTTTAGTCATTCCACACATCAGCCGTCTACTGGTGGGACCTGACCATAAACGGCTTTTGCCCGTGTGCCTCTTGCTGGGTGCATTGTATCTGTTGCTTATCGACGACATCGCACGCACCGCTTCCAGTCTGGAAATCCCTCTGGGCATCCTCACGGCGATGATTGGTGCGCCTTTCTTCATTTACATGCTTAGTAGACGGGGGAAGGGTTGGACATGAAACTTCGTGTAACTCAGGCGGAATACCACTATGATTCCCAAAAAACCCACGGTTTTAGAGACATAAACTTCACGTTGGAACACGAAGGCGTCCTAACAATACTGGGGCCAAATGGCTGTGGCAAAACCACCCTCCTAAAATGCATTGACCAACTGATAAAACTGGACCACGGCAGCATTTCGGTAAACGGCAGAAAACTAAGCAGCTTATCCAGAGTGGAAATAGCAAAAGCCATAGGGTATGTACCCCAATTTCATCAGCCAAGTTTCTCTTTTTCTGTTCTGGATGCGGTACTGGTCGGCAGGGCTCCCCACGTTGGACTGCTGCACTCGCCCAAAAAAGAAGACATCCAAATCGCTAAACAAGCGCTGGAAACCATGGACATAGCCAACTTAACCAATACCCCCTACACGCAGATTAGTGGTGGAGAAAAACAGATGGTGCTTTTCGCCAGAATTTTGGCGCAACAACCTTCTCTGCTTTTGCTTGATGAGCCAACTTCTCATTTAGACTTTGGAAATCAACTTCGACTGTTAAAAACAGTGCAGAAACTGGCGGATGGGGGCATGCCAATAATTATGACCTCACATTTTCCTGATCACGCTTTTTTGGTATCTAAAAAAGTGGCTCTGATGAAAAATGGAGAATTGGTCGGTCTTGGAGCGCCTGACGAAGTCGTAACCGAACAGAATCTGGAGGATGTTTACAAAATCAAGGTCAAAGTGATGAACGTAGATGCAGGGGTTAACCGTAAAATCTGCGTTCCTGTTGGCGAATAAATTTTGGAGATATACCTATGAGTGAATTTGAGACGTATGTAAAAAAAGTTGGAGACCACCATGGTCACATATGCTTTGGTATTGCCATGGGAACAAAAATGACTTTAGCCGCAATGAAGCATCTGGAACTGGACCCCCATGTCAAAAACAAGAACCTGATTGTGTATGCCGAAATTGACCGCTGTATGACCGATGCCATACAAGTAATCACAGGCTGCACTCTGGGTCATCGAACACTAAAATATGTTGATTACGGAAAATTCGCTGTCACCTTTGTAAACCTCACAACCGGCAAAGCAGTACGCGCTACAATTCGGGAAAGTTTTGAAATCAAGGGGTCCCCAGAAGAAGTTGTGGACAAAATGGAAAGAACGCCTGAGAGCCAAATTGTTAATATTCAAAAAGTAGAAGTAACTATTCCAGAAACTGATTTGCCGGGGTTCCCCAAGAGACGGGCGAATTGTTCGGTTTGTGGCGAAAGAATAATGGATGGCCGAGAAGTTTACCTTGAGGAACAAGTGCTTTGTCGTGCCTGTGCAAACGGCAAATACTATACTGAATGTAAGAGGGAATAAAATATGGTTGGTCGAATCGTTGAGGAAGCTTTAGAGAAAATAAAACCACTCATACCCGAACTTGACACGATAACTGTTCGGCAGGTTGTTTTAGGCTTGGGGTACACCGCAGTAAGGCTAAGCAGCGGGCACTCCGGTTTATGCTACACTTTCCAAAACGAAATAGCCCACGCAACACGACACTGCCAAGTGTCAGATTTAGCTGGAACCCTGGCGGGCTCATCTGCCATGGAGTTGGCTCAGAAGGCGAAATCGTGGGAAATAAGTGAAAGCGTGGTAGGGTTTGCCGCCCTAAATGCGCTTTCCCAAATCGCCATGGGACGTCAACCTGAAAACTATGAGGTTTTGGATGGTGATGTGTTGGGCTACCTTGGGCTGACCGAAAATGACGTTGCTGCGATGGTCGGCTACATTGGCCCCATGGTTGGGTCCATTCGGGCAAAAGTGAAAAAGCTCTCTATCCTCGAAAGAACGCCTAGCCGACGCGACGAGGGCATTTTGCCCGACACGGCATGCGACCAGATTTTGCCCGCTGCAGATGCAGTGCTGATTACGGGAACGGCGATAGCAAACGGAACAATTGACCATCTGCTGAGCCTCACCACAAACGCAAGAGAGATTGCCATAATCGGTGCGTCGGCGGGTATTTTGCCACAGGTTTTGTTTGATCGTGGCGTAACGGTTGTGGGCAGCGTCAAAGTCACTGATCCTGACAAGATGATGCAGGTTGTGGCGGAAGGCGGCGGAACACCTGCCCTCAAAGCGGCAGTCCAATTCATAAGCATCAAACCCAAATCAAAAACCCAATTACCAAAGGAGGTTGTAAAGCAATGAAAATTTTACTTTGCGGGAAAGGGGGCAGCGGAAAAAGTACCGTTGCTGCTCTTTTGGCAAAGAACTTGCAAGCAGACGGCTACCGTGTCTTAGTTGTGGACGCTGATGAATCAAATTATGGTCTAAGTGCCCAATTGGGTTTACCTGACCCAAAGGAACTTCTGACTCAAATCGGCGGAAAACAGGCTCTGAAGGGCAAACTGGGCGTAGTTCTTCCTAGTGGGGAGAAAGCGCCCGTTTTCTCTGAGTTATGGAGCATCGACGACATACCCAAAGCGTGCGTTTCAAAAAGTGAAGGGTTGTGTCTGTTGCAGATTGGGAAAGTGAAGCATTATGGGGAAGGCTGCGCTTGCCCCATGGGTGTGCTTTCAAAAGATTTTCTTAACCATTTAGTCTTAGGTCCAAAGGACATTGCCCTTATTGACACCGAAGCCGGAGTGGAGCATCTGGGCAGAGGCGTAGTCGGCAGCGTTGACCTAGTCTTCGCCATCCTTGACCCTTCTTACGAGTCCCTTAAGCTTTCTGAAAAAATATCCGCCATGGTAAACGAGGCAGGCAAACCCGTGCACTTCATCCTCAACAAAGTGGACGAGGACTCTGCGGAGAAGATGATGAAAAAGTTGGGCAAGGAGCGAGTTGTCGGGGTTATACCCTTCAGCAGACCTGTGCAAGAAAAAGGGTTGACTGGAGAGCCTCTTGACCTGAGGTTGCCCAGCATGGCTGGTGTCACCAGTTTTGTGCTTCGTGCTTTACAAAGAACACCAAGCACATAACACCACGTCCTTAATTTAAAAAGGACAATTAACTGTTCAATCGCTTTTCATTTTTTTTCGCTCTTTCAGTTGCAAATGAATGACTGTGCCACATTTTTTCTGTCGTGTTTTCAAGTTCTCTTTGAGGCGCTTATTGTATCTGGTCCCTCTGGAGCTGTGATTTCGGTTACTTTTTTCACTGCCGCAATTGAAACTTCCAACATGTCGTCGCTGGGCTCCTTGGTTGTCAACAGTTGAAATGCCATTCCTGGCGCCGTGAGCACTCTGGAAACTGGGTTGTTGCGATGTTTGCCGCTAAGCCGTAGAAGCTCGTAGCTTATGCCTGCGATGACGGGGATGAGCAGGATGCGGTAGGCAATTCTCCACCCGTACCCGTAGTCAGGCATCAACGTGAACAGCACAATGCTTATGATGAGCACGATGAAGAGGAAGCTGGTTCCGCATCGGGGGTGCAGCCTGCTGTACTTGCGGACATGCTCTACCTCCAGTGGAACACCTGCCTCGTAAGCGTTAATCGCCTTATGCTCCGCCCCATGGTAACGGAGTACCCGTTTGAATTCGCCCCACTGGGCAATCGCCGCCAGGTACGTCACAAACATGCCCAGCCGTATCAATGCCTCGGCGATGGTGAAGGCGATGCCTTCAAGGTGAAGCCACGTTGCCAAAAAGAACGGCAGCAAGAAAAACACCGCCATAATCCCCACTACTCCTACGCCAATTATCGCCAGCATTCCCCATCCGAAGGTTACGCTTTCGCCTTTGTCTTCGCCTTCTCCTTGGGTTTCTTCTTCCAAAGCGGTGTTGGCAGAAAACATGAGGCTTTTCATGCCCAGATAAAACGATTCAAACAGCGTGACTATGCCACGCAGAAACGGCAAACTCAAAACCTTATACTTTTCCCCTAAGGGGTTGAGTTGCTCCACGGCGGTTACAATTTCCTTTTTGGGGTTACGCACACACATAACCATGCTGTTTTTGTCGCGCATCATAACCCCTTCAATGAGGGCTTGTCCGCCGACTGCCAGTGACTGCTCTTTGCTTTTTTGAGTAGCCAATTTTTTCATCCGCCTGAAGCTTAGAATACATACTATACTGCGCTGGATGTTAAATGCCTACCGTTTTCAAAAGAAAAACCAGTTGACTCGAAGTTTTCTTACTGTATTGAAGCCGTTAAATGAGTGGAGAACGCTTTCTCAACCTGAACCAACACTACTTTACCCAATAACTCGGCGTTGCTTTTTATGGTCACGGGTTTGTAGGCAAAGTTGCGCCCAATCCATGACCCCTCTACCTTGCCCCGCTCGTCAACCAGGATTTTGCCGCGCCAACCAACCCATCGCTGATTTCGCTCCAACGAGGCCTGCTTGGCAACCTTGGCTGCTTCTGTGCTTCGGCGTTTGATTTCGCTTTTCTCCACCGCCTCTGCTTGCATGTTCCACGCTGCAGTGTTGGGTCGGGCAAAAAACTTGGAAACATTTGTCACATCCGGCTGCACTTCCCGCAGAAGCATCAGCGTATTTTCGAATGCTGCTTGGGTTTCGCTTGGGAACCCACAAATCACGTCGGTGCTGACCGTGATTTCAGGAAATGCCTCTCGGAAAGCCTGCACGGTTTGCTTGAACTCTGCTGCAGTGTGGAATCGTCGCATGCGCCGCAGAACCTGGTCGTCGCCGCTCTGCACGGGCAAATGTACAAACTTGAAAACCTTCGGGTCCGCATACACCTCAAGGAGTTGGCTTAGAAACGGAGTGACCAAGTTAGGCGTCATCATGCCCACACGCACCCGAAAATCCCCCTTAACCGCGGTGACTGCCTTGAGCAGGGCGGCAAGGTTGGTGCCTCCTTCTCTGCCGTAGCATGCCGTGTCTTGCGAGGTTATCCAGAACTCTTTGGCTCCGGCGGCAAGGTCTGTTTTGACACGCTGGACAATTTCGGGGATGGGATAGCTTCGGAGGTGTCCGCGGGCGTGCACGACACAGCAGAACGCGCAGGAACCCAAGCACCCATAGTTCACGGGTACAATGCTTACGACTGGGTTTACCGGTGCTCGGGGAAGGTTTAACCGTGGCATGGCTGCCAAGGCGTCTTTGAGTTGAATTACTGTTTCTCCGCTTAGAACGCGCCTAACAACTTCCACAATGGTCTCGCCTGCTGCTGGGCCAACTACTCCATCAAAGCGGACTTCCCGAGATAGGCGTTCAAAGCTTACCAGCGGTAGGCAGCCTGCAACTATGACTTTTTTGTTTGTTGGGATGCGTTTAAGGGCGTCAATGATGCGGTTTTCGGTGGGGCCTTTTACGGCGCAGGTGTTGTAGATGATTAGGTCAGCGTTTGTTTCTGAGTCTGTTAGGGTGTATCCTGCGGTGGTTAGGCATCCGGTTAGGGTTTCGGTGTCGGCGGTGTTTGCGCTGCATCCGAAGCTTCGTAGGTGGATTTTCATGTTTTTCCTCTGCTGGTGGTTTTTAGAAATGTGGGTATTGGATAAAAACGTGCAGGTTGGGGTTGTGTTGTTTATACATGAAGCTGCAACAATACTTCATGTTGCTTTATAAGCACTGTAACGAACATGTTATGTACATATATGTAACATGACATATACGAGTATAGGCGAGAAAAGGCAGTGAGTAATCATCGAGGGAAATTCGTATGAAACTAATCACCCTATATCTTCCTGAAACGTACATAAAAGCTTTGGACCAGTTGGTGGACGAATGCTTCTACCCCAATCGCGCCGAAGCTATCCGCGTAGCCATCCGAGACTTAATCAGCACTGAAGTTTGGAGGCGAAAAGGAGTTGACTAAGCACCTGCACGAAGAAGTCACCTCCAAACTCCACCTTCAACTAGAGGACGCTGACAAACTCCTCACCGAAGATGTGGATTTTTTGGACAGTGAAACGTTAAGCATCTGCCGCGTAAAACCCGCGCATGTCCACGCCAAACCCTCCGCGGTGGCAATTAAATCGCGCAAATCTCCCAAAACCTGCATACCCAAAATCAAGATGGAAAAAACCATGACCAAACTCTACAACCTAGAAAACGAAGAGACCCCCGAGAAAACCCTTAACCTGCAATTAGATGTTGACCTCTACCAGATGGAAGACTACTAACCCCCTTTCATAGTCTCGACTAATTTTGGCTTTGGAAAAAGCTAAAACCTACCCGCAGCAACTTCTAACCATGAGCACCTTTGTACTTGGAAGCATCCGCCAAGACCTCCAAGCCAGCGCCGACCCGAAAACCAATGCATCTTTGCAGCGGTTCTTCAAAGAAACTGTACTTAGCTACGGCGTCAAAACCGCAACTGTAAAGCAAATTGCCAAGAAATACTGGCGTGAAATCAAAAACCTAAGCAAACCCGAAATTTTCTCGTTAGCTGAGGAGCTTTTTCGTTCAGGATACACTGAGGAAGCGGCTGTAGCTTGCGTTTGGCTGCCTAACCTTGTCTCGCAGTTTGAAGCCGATGATTTGGCGACATTTAGGTGCTGGATTGAGCAGTACGTCGATAACTGGGCCAAATGCGACACCTTCTGCAACCACACAGTCGGGGAATACCTTGAAAAATTTCCCCAGCAAGTTGGGGAACTGAAAAACTGGGCGAAATCTTCCAATCGTTGGTTGAAACGTGCCTCTGCGGTTTCGCTGATTGTTCCCGCCAAGCAGGGCAAGTTTTTGCAGCAGGCATTTGAGATAAGTGACTTGTTGCTGGCAGATGGAGATGATTTGGTGCAGAAGGGCTACGGCTGGCTGCTTAAGGAGGAAAGCCGCAAACACCCACAAGAGGTTTTCGACTATGTGGTACGCAACCGTGCTGTTATGCCCAGAACGGCTTTACGGTACGCCATTGAACTTATGCCCAAAGACCGTAAGGCCCAAGCTATGATGAAAAGCTGACGCATCGAGTTCTGTTTGAGGCTTAATTAACGTTATAAGGTGGTCTGGGTGCTTATAGCTACTGAGGTAGCCGTTTGAACGAAAAAACCCTAAAAGCCGCAGGTTACCACTGCCGCGCCTTCATCAGTCACGCCGCGGGGGTTCCCGTTGTTTTTCTGCATGGCTTCTCCTACACCAGCGAAGTTTGGCAACGAATAACCGTAACTGACTTGCTATCTGAAAAAAAGGTGCCCTTTCTGGCTTTAGACATGCCATACGGGCAAAAAAGCGAATGCCACCCCAAAACCCATGACCCTGAAGCAAATGTTGCCCTAGCTAAAGCAGCAATCGAAGAAACCTTCGGCTCCCAAGTGCCCATTTTGGTGGGGGCAAGTTTGGGCGGCGGAATTGCTTTGGAGTATGCAGCGCGGTTTCCCGTAAAGGGGCTGCTTTTGGTGGCTCCAGCGCGGGCTTCAGAGGCAACGCTTTTGCAGTCGTATGAGCAATGGCAGTTTCCGGTGCGAATAATTTGGGGCTCTGAAGACCACATCATATCTGGCGAAGGAATGCGTAACCTAGCCCAAAGGTTGCCTAACGCGAAACTCGTAACTTACCTTGGTGCTGGGCACTCCGCTTACCTTGCTGAGCCTGAAAAGTTCAAGCGTGATCTGCTGGAGCTTTACGCGGCTGCCGAACTAACCTAAACGGGCAGCGTTAAGGCTTGCCCACTACCAGATAGTGATGTTTTCCCACATCTCTAACGCTTTGAACCGAAAAACCCGCTTTCTCCATCAGGTCTGAAGCTTTTTCTTCACTGAAACGGATGCAGTCAGGTGGACCAAACTTCATTGGTGTTTTTTTCCAGTCCACATTGGCAAGGATGCCTGTGGGTTTGACCATTTTTCGGGCGTTCTCCAAAACCTTCAATGGGTCATGGAAGTCGTGGAGCGCCATGCTGTAGAAGACAATGTCGGCGCAGGCAGTGCAGAAAACTGTTTCTTCTGCTGGAGCTGCTTTGGCTCGGATATTGGTTAAGCCTTTTTCTTGGGATTGGGCTTTGAGTTTCTCAATTGCTTTAGCGTCGGCGTCAACCGCGTAGACTACCCCTTTTTCTCCTACCGTCTGGGCTGCCAAAAGCGTGAAAAACCCTGGACCACAGCCTATGTCCATAAAAACCATGTTTTCTTTTAACCCTATGTCTCTTAGGATTTGTTCAGGGTTGTACCATTCGCGCCTTGTTTTTTCGTCCAGAGCAAAGCCACCGTGACAAGCCATACCTTTTCACCTACTGCTGCTGTTGGAGAAGATTGCGGATTCTTTGTTCGTGGTTTTCGCGGGTAGTCAACGGGTACACTTCGCGGTTCATGTAAAAGAACATGGGGTCTTCGCCCACGATTCGCGAGAGAGCCTCGTCAGATTCAGCATTCACGGTTAGCATGCTGCCCTGTTGCCCGATAAGATGATACACCACTTCCAGAGCCCCATGTTTTTTAAGTTCATCAAAATACTTGAACTGCAACGGAAGCAGCTTAGCCCATTTCTCTACTGGAACTTCGCGGTTAATTTTCTGAATTATTAAAAACTTCATGCCAATCCCTAATAGGAAACGGCGGCTCTGATGTTAAAACGTTTCTAAACCTGATGCAGAAAGTAAAAAGAAGGATCAAAGTTGGGGCTGAAACGGGTTGCGGTTACTTGCTTGCTTCTTCTCCGCGCTTCATCATTTCAGGCATCTTCCAATGCATCTTTGTCATGCCCTCTTTTATGACGTCCATGAGTTCCTCGTTGATTTCCACTTCAAGAGTGAGTTTCACTTTGCCTTTTTTCTCTTCAGTCATTCAACCACCTCCCGTACGTTTTAGAGTATTCTGGAAGTACGTGAGTGAAAAAGTGGTGCGCTTGGTTGGCGTTTACGTCTAAGTCGATTTTTATTTTGTAGTGGAATTTGCCTAGCCGTTTGGTGTGGACTGCATAGTCGAGAATTAACCCTTTTTGTTTCCACTCATGTAGTAAGCTTCGCGACAAATAGAATGAGATGGCGGGCGGTGCCAAAGGTTCAAAAACCAACCCTACACGAAACAGTAACCCCATAAGACGTGGACCAATAACAAATGAGATGCGCTTAAGCCTCCCACAGTTAAAGGCTGTTTAAGTAAAACAGCACGTATTGGTTTTACTGGGCGATTTTCTTAAATGCTTGTGGCTGTCAATACCCACCAACAAGGTGACCTCTTTGACGAACCTGACTGACCTGAACAAGCAAATTGCTAAGTGCAAAAAATGCAGCCTGTGGAAGAACGCAAAAAACGTGGTGCCCGGAAAAGGTCCATCTGACGCAAAAATTATGCTTGTCGGGCAAAACCCTGGGGCAGACGAAGACCAAGCAGGCGTGCCTTTCATTGGCAGAGCGGGAAAATTCCTTGATAAAGTGCTGGCTGCAAATGGCATAGACCGGGGCAAACTTTTTGTAACTAACATAGTTAAGCATGTTACTCCAAATAACCGTAAGCCTTCACCTGAAGAGATAGCCGCTTGTGTACCCCATTTGCTTGCCCAAATTGAGATAATTAACCCGCAGCTTGTGGTTTTAATGGGTGCCGTGGCGTGGCAGACACCAAGAATTGCAGGCATCCAATACGTTGAGACTGTTCATCCTTCTGCGGCGATGCGCTTCACAAAAATGCGGGCGCGTTTCATGGCGGATTTTGAAGCTATATGGGACCTTATTCAAAAAAATTTTAAGCCATAAAAAAGAAACCCCTTACAATTTAAGGTTGTATCACTTGGGTATGAGCGATATTGAAATTTATTACTTCTCGGGGACAGGAAATTCTTTGGTTATAGCGAGAAGTTTAGCGGAAACATTGGATGCAAAACTTACGCCGATTGTGCCCTTCCTGAAACATAATGAGGTGAAAACTGACGCGACAGTTGTTGGGCTGGTCTTTCCAATTTACGACTTTAAAGTACCCCCAATCGTTGACGCGTTTGTCCAAAAAATCTCCACACTTGATTCGAAGTATGTTTTTGCGGTTGTAACATCGGGTTTTTTGGCGCAAAAAGCTTTGAAAAAATTTGCTAAAACTCTGCTTTCATGTGGCGGCAAGCTTTCTTTTGGTTTTATTGTGCATATGCCAAATAATGGCGTAGTTACTGACCAAATGACCCCCAAGATACAAAAGGAAATCGAACAGCAATGGAACGCAAAACTCCAAAAAATAGCCGAATTGGTGAAGAGCCAGCAGCAGGGGCGAATCGAGGCAACTAACTTTTTTAGCGGCTTCATTTTCAACGGTTTGTTCATTAGAACTCTACCTAAACTTTTAGGCTTAATGTCGCACGTTGCAGTGCATGGTTGGAGCTCGCTTGCTTTTGTGTCTGACGAAAACTGCAATGGCTGCGGCACCTGTACAAAGGTTTGCCCGATGGATAACATCACGTTAGTCGAGGGCAGACCTTCTTGGGGAAAAGACTGTGCGTTATGTTTTGCGTGTCTGCAGTGGTGCCCCAAACAGGCCATTCAAGCAGGAACCTTCACTGTAAACAAGAAACGATATCATCATCCTGATGTCAAAATCTCCGATATAATAAGCCAAAAGCAAGTCCCACCCTGAATTTACCTGCTGCTCTGCAAGTTATCTTCGTGATTGTTGTTTCATGGCGAGCCAACTAGCTTTTTTATTTTGGCTCAAGAAAGATGTTTTCGGGTAGGCCCAAGCGGTGATGTTGTGAATGGCATTCCATTCTGCCCATCCTTGTATGTCTGCTATGTGGCCTGCCTGTCCCTTTTTGGCTCGGGCTTCGTAATTTATGGGTTTAAATCAAACCTGGAGCGCCTTTTCGTAAAATTCGAAGATGCATTTTTGAACTGTTTCTGTTGTTTTAGCTTTAGAAACTATATCGTTATGCGGCATATTTTTGTTTTTTAGCTATGAATTTAAAATTCGCAAATGCTTCATTAAAAAAACATAACTCAGTGGTGTGCCTACCATGCGAAAATCTAAGCTTGAACTTTACCAAGACGTAATTTGTGCTTTAGCTAAGAGGGCATTAACCCTTGACAGCTTAGCGTTTGAGTGTGGAACAAGCTGCGTTTTGCTACAGGACAAGCTGACTTTTCTGTTGAATAACGACATTGTAAATATTGAAGTCAGCCACGATAACAATGTCTTCTACGTTTTAACCCACAGAGGCATGGCAGTTTACAGAACTCTGCGCACAGTTAAGCGCCTTGAAAAACTTAAAGCACCTAACGAAGACGATACAGTAAACTTTATTCCAACTTTTAAAAACCAAACAAATCTCTAATCGAAAGGAAACTCCTGCTCTTAAATGTCTGTGAGTTTTAGTTTATCCCCAAAAATCGGCGTTGTCATAAGGCATTGCTGCTCCGTTTTCACGTTCAAAGCCGCCATCTTACGGTTACGCTGCATCTCCTGTGCATGCACCCAAGCTCGCGGAACCTTCACAACGCGGTAAACGTTGCGTCCCTTAGGAATCTCCCTAAGCTTAACCTCCAACACGCCCCGTTTAAGCATGAACAAAACATCATCCGCCAAACCCTGCTTGGAGGTTGAAGCTTTGGGCGCCTCAAATATGGGGCTTAGAATAAGCGTTTCACCAGAGGATTTGAAGTTGAAACCCTGAATTTTTTTGCCCTGTGCTTTCTCGACTTCTTGCAGCCAGTTTAACGGAGGCAACAAGAAGTAGCCTGACTCTTTTCCGATGTTCTGGCGCAGTTTCCGAATTGTTCCGCTCACTAAACCAACCTCCCGTGTTAAGGCATGTGTTGAGGCATAAATATCTTGATGCAAGCAACCAAAACAGTTAAACAAACCCACCCATGTTGTTGTGTCGATGCCTATGGCTCAAGTTTCCGCAGAAGCAATATGGAACGCAACCCCTCCGCACCTGCAGCAGCTACTGGATTCGGGTAAGCTGGTTGCAGAGCACAAAAAAATCCGTTTCTACGCCCCAAGCTTCACCTACTACAAAACCTCCAGTTTCTGCGGCTCCAGCAAGGAATTCCCCACAATATCCGTCACTGGCGTCGGGTGCGCTTTGAACTGTAAACATTGCGGCGGAAAAGTCCTCCAAACTATGCATGCCGCTGACACACCCGAAAAGTTGCTGGCGTTATGTGAGGAACTGAAGCAGGATGGAGCAGTGGGGGTGCTGGTTAGCGGGGGATGCTTGCCTGATGGTTCAGTCCCACTTGGCCGCTTTATGCCTGCTTTGGCGCAGATAAAGCGGGATTTGGCTTTGACGGTTTTTGTGCACACAGGTATCCTTAACGCAGAAGCCGCACGGCAACTCAAGCAAGCGGGCGTGGATGCTGCGTTAATCGACGTTATAGGCAGTGACCAGACAATTCAGGAAATCTACAACCTGAACGTTTCCGTGGGGCAGTATGAGGCTTCCCTAAAAGCCTTACACGACGCCGAAATTCCCTTTGTGCCCCACGTAGTTGCAGGTTTGCATCATGGCGAACTTAAAGGTGAATACACGGCGCTCAAAACGATTTTGCCCTACCACCCCGCAGCCGTCGTGGTCATCAGCTTTATGCCCATTCACGGCACTGCCATGGCAAAAACCACGCCTCCAAAACCCCTCGACATAGCCCGAACGGTTGCAACTGCACGGGTCATGTTTCCGCAGACGCCTCTGGTTCTGGGCTGCGTGCGTCCTAAAGGCAGACACCGCACTGAAACGGATGTGTTGGCGTTGAAGGCTGGCGCGGATGGCGTGGCGTTTCCCAGCGAATCCGC
This sequence comes from Candidatus Bathyarchaeia archaeon, assembly GCA_041447175.1. Taxonomy (NCBI): domain Archaea; kingdom Thermoproteati; phylum Candidatus Bathyarchaeota; class Bathyarchaeia (SeqCode); species Bathyarchaeia archaeon. The sequence goes on from CP166960.1 coordinate 525,718, forward strand.
CATCAGCTACGCGGAGAAAGCAAGTTTTGAAGTTGGCTTTTCAAGGTTTTGCTGTGCCCAAATCTACCGCGATTTGGCAGGCAAATAACTCGGGGTTTCTGGTTTTTTGAGCATCTGCCAACTCAAAACTATCACCCAGATTGACCCTGCCAAGCCTGAAGTGAATTCGGGTATGGCAACGTGTGGCACGTAATTTAGGGTTAGCTGTAGCACCCAAACTGCAGCTGCAAACAACCCTAACCCCAAAGTGAAGAGGCTGAGTTTGCGTTTGCCTTCCATCCAGAATGCGCCCACAAACGTGAGCATGGAGATGGGCAAGAACACGAACAGCATGACTGAGACAATGTAGTGGGTTGGATGAAAGTTCTCGTTGAAAATGCCGATGCAGACAAGCGCGATGCACGCCACCGCAAGAAGCACTGAGGCGGCTTTGCCCACCACGTTTTTGCCCATGTAGCGGAACATGCCTGCCGCAAAGACCACAAACAGGATTCCGCCAACGATTAAGCCTATGTTGAAGACTGGTGCGGTTATGCCGCTTTGTACGCCCAAATCGCTAAGTGCATTGTCGGTCCAGCTGAACTGCTTCCATGAGCCGATTGCCACCATGATACATGCGTAAGTGAAAAAGGGTGAAATCATTCCTGCAGCTGCTGAGATGTCTGTTTTCCTCATTCTCCGAACCCAGTGAGAATCTGTCTGTTCGTGTTTATGAGGTTTTTGCGTCCAGCGGCACATATCTGCGCAGTCCCTGCAACGCGCGCGTTTTTTCTTTGTCGCCAACTTTGGCTGCCTGCACCGCTTCCTGCAAAATCTGGATGGATTGGTCGTAGGATTGGCGGTTTACGGGGTAGGGCACGCCGTCTTTTCCGCCGTAAGCAAAGCTGTATTTGACGGGGTCATGCCAACTGGGTTTCTCTCCGTAGACTAACTCGGCGATGAGGGCTAAGCCCCTGACGGTTGCAGGTCCAACCCCCTTCACAGCAAGCAGTTCCTCGTAGTCAGTGGGTTTCTTGTCATACGCTTCTGCCAAGGCGTCCCAGTTGATGTTTCGGGGCATATCTAAAAAGGCAATTTGAAGTCGCGGGGTTTCTGGGAGCCACTGGCTAAGAAGCTGCTGCTGCTTATCCTTTGGCAGCGTGGCGTCTTGGGCGAGGCGTTTGAGTTTTTGAGTGGGTTCTTGGGCTAAATCCACGGAGGCTTTGCGGCTGGCTTCACTTTGCCGTGCAGTCATGTCAAGCACAACTGGGTGACGTGTGTCACAGACGATGGCGCTGTGAGGCTCCACGACGAAGCAGCGAGTTTGGTCACTCTGCCAATGGTATCGGCGCGCAGTTTTGCCCTGCGTGCTCATGCCTTGCTGGACCACTGCCCACTTGCCGTTCTCAGCCACAAAAAACGCGTGATGATACAGCTGGTAGCCTGCTTGGATGGCGGTGTTGTCCACTTTCGCCGTCATTTTGCTGGTGTACGTGAGGTTTTCGGTTTGGTCTTCGGAGAAGCCAAATTTGCCTGAGGCTTCTTGTATATCACTTGGGGTTTTGCGTGAGGTTTTGCCTTTTCCGCCACAAACCACTACGCCATGCTCTTTGGCGGTGAGGGCGGTTTTCAGAACTCCCGTGACGACGGTTGTTACGCCGCTGCTGTGCCAATCGTAACCCAAAACGCAGCCCAAAGCCTGAAACCAGTAGGGGTCGCTTATGCGTTCCAAAAACTTGTCTGTGCCGTACTCATCAACTATGATGGCGGTGATTTCTTTGGCGAGGCTACGCATTCTGCCCGTTAACCATGCGGGGGCTTTTCCGCCGTGAAGAGGCAAACTTGCATAACCCGTTCGCTGCATCAGCGTCCACATGACTTGAAGGAAACGCGGCTTATTTCAGCATTATTGACATGTCTGACGCGATTTCCGCCGTTTTCCCGATTCCACGGTTTAACTGCGGACGTTGACGAGGAGACCCCTCTATAGGTTCTGCATAGATATGTTATTAGGCTCCAAATAGGTTCGCAGCTTGAATGTTTTCTGTTTTATATTCGCCGCTTTCAAGAGAGGGGATATATGTTTTTTTGCTTATTCTTTACTTATGAAGCGTAGCCGTGACGAGAAAACGTTGGAGCGTATTTACGAGCGCGATAAACAGTCAGGTGCCTTCATAATCAGCGTCGCTATCGAAAAGTACCCTGACATCTTTAACGAGTTAGACTCGGCGCCTTGGCGAAGACGTGACCTTGACCACGACTTGCGTGTCTTTTTGGAGGAATCTTCCTCTGACATTCCTCTGCGTTACGATATCACGCTGCAGTTCAATGTTTCGCAGGAGAAGCAGGATGTGGAAAAAGAAGACCGTATAAGAACTGGGTTGCGGACGTATTTCTCGTTTGTGCGCAACTCGCTGCAGCGGGACATCCGTCTCTCTTACCAGAAAAGTGCCCTCTACGGGTTGGGTTCCTTTTTGTTGCTGTTCACGTCGTATTCGCTTCAAGCACGCGTTTTAGGCAACCTTTTCCTCACAACTTTGGTGGATGTTATAAGTATTGGCGGCTGGGTTTTTCTGTGGGAAGCCATTTCCACGTTTGCTTTTAAAAGTCGAGAATCCCGCGAAATGTACCGCCAGTATAAGCGGTTAACTGTGGCTCCTGTGCGTTTCTACTATTATGGTCATGAGCCTGACTCTGCATAAAAATCATAAAAAATGCGGGTAGAACATGCAAAACTTTCTTTTTCAGGAGCTATATTAATATATTCTGTTCACCAAGCTATGGTTAAAAGTAGAGTTGGGAATCTACCTTCTGGTTTCCTCAACACTTTAGGCTATAAGGCTGGGCTCTGAAGGAGCCATCTTCAGGCACTCATAACAATCAACCAGACTAGACACCCTAAACTCAACCCGTAACAAACAAAACGTGGAGGTGAAAAAGGATTGAGGCGTAAAAAAGCAGAGGGCGAATACTTGGCGTTCCTCACGGTGAAATATGACGTTCATCCGGACATGCTCTTCTGTGCATTGCTCGCAGCAGGAGAGATGGGAAAAGCCAAATGCGGCGAACTTGAAGTAGAATGCCGCGGAGAAATCGACGATAAAATTTACTTTTTAATCAGGGAAGGCGACCAAGTGGTTTCACAGTTCCCCGTCGCCGTGGACTTTTTGGAAAAACAAAAAAACCCCATAAGGAACTTCATGGAGACAGATTTGGTTCAGAGCTTCCGACCTGAACAACCTTCAGGCAAGTTTTACAGCCAAATTGAAGACCTCAAGGTTGGCGCAACTCACGTTAACCTTAAAGCCGAAGTTCTAAAGGTTACCGAACCCACCCTCGTCAACACACAATACGGCAACCGCATCCGCATGGCAAAAGCGCTCCTAAAAGACTCCACAGGCGAAATCAACCTTTGTCTATGGCGCGACCAAGTTGAAACGGTATCCAAAGGCGACCACATTGAACTGGAAAACGCATCCGTAACCAAATTCCGAGGTACAAAACAGCTCACGACTGGCAACAAAGGCATCCTAAAAGTCGTCGACCCAGAAACCCCAAACAACCCCGTTCTTGAAGAACCATAAGCAGACCAGCGGAGTACTTCTCCGCATCAATGCTGCACGCTTATTAAAGAGCGCCTGCAAGTATTTCTAGGTGAACGTTTTGCCTTCTTTTAAATGCGCAGATATAGGCATGAAATGCGGTTTTGAAGCCTCAGCGCCCACCAAAGAGGAACTTATGAAACAAATTTCCATCCACGCCGCATCCGTTCATGACATAAAAACTATTTCTCCTGAACTTAAAGAAAAAATCCAAAACGCCATCCGAGAAGAACCCGCAACTCATTAACAACCCCGCAAACCTTCTTCTCCCTCTCTTTTTCTTTGTTAAAAAAGCACCTGAAGCACCGAATCAATTCTCCGAAGCGCATCAATAGCCGCATCCAACTCGGCTTTACCTAACGCCTTTTTACGTTTGAACTCTACAAGCAAGGCAACCGTCGCGTAAACTGCGTCAAAGGCTGATTTCGCGTCTAAATCGTTGTTCATGTGTTTCTCGAACGTGGGCAGCAGGTTTTGAACCGCCTTCTTCGCCTGATTAGTGGAGGGGGCATTTGCTGTTTGGTTGTTTTGGAGTTCTCTTATCAGTGCTTGGCAGTTGTCAAGTTTACGGCTGCTTTCGGCAAGTGCCTCCCAAGTGAAGTTTAGCTTCTTACGGTAGGCGCCATAAATTAGGAAGAAACGTACTGCCGCGCCGTAGTAGTCTTTAGCAACTAACTCATCCAGATAAAGCACGTTGCCTTGGCTTTTAGACATCTTTTTTCCGTCAACATATAAATGCCCACCGTGCAGCCAAAACCGCGCAAACGGCTCTCCTGAAGCCGCCTCGGCCACGGCAAGCGTGTAGTCGTGGTGCCGCACAAGATTATCCACTCCGCCACACGCGATGTCGATGCTAAACCCCAAATGCTTCGTAACCATGGCGGCGTCCTGCACATTCCAAGCGGGTCTGCCCCTGCCCAGTTCGGTATCCCAACAAACCCTCTCATGCGCATGACAGCCACGCCACAACACAAAATCCCCCAAATGCCACGGCATACCTGGATACGTGTCCAAATGGAAACGGTGCCTTGTTTTGGGCCACTTTTTCATGTCCAGGCGTGCAAGTTTACCAAACCCCTCAAACTTGAGGGGGTCAAAATACACGTTGTGGGCGCCTCTGTAGGTGTACTTGTAGGCGACGCCTTTAGCTATCAAAGTCTGAATTAGTTTGACGGCTTGGTCCACGATGGTGGATGCCCGAACCGTAAACTGAGGACGTTTAATGCGTAGCTGCTCAAATTCCTCAAAAAAGATTTCTTCGTTGCGGCTGGTGAGCTCCTCTACCGTGATGTTGGCGATTTCTGCCCAGTTTATGGCTTTGTCTTCAATGTTTGTCAAGGTGATTAACCGTGTGACGCTGTAACCCAGATATTCAAGGTAACGTTGCAGGATGTCTTCGAAAAGAAAGGTGCGGTAGTTGCCGATGTGGGGACGCTGATACGTTGAGGGACCACAAGTGTACATCTTGACTTGTTTATTTTGTGCTAAGTGGAACGGCTCAATTTTCTGGGTTAACGAGTTGTACAAGTTAAGCAGTATTTCACATCCTCAAGCAAGCATTTACGGGGCGGCTTTTTCTTCTAAGTTGAGTTTCTCCAACACCTGTTTGGCTTCCTCAACATGCTTCACTGGGTGGTACTGTGAATTAAAAACATGCCGCACAACACCCCTGCTTGTCGATGATGTAGGTGACTCTGCCGGGGACGATGCCCATACTCGACGGCACCCCATACAACGCCCTAACCATGTTGCTTTCGTCGCTGAGCAGCAGAAACGGCAAACCATGATGCGACGCAAACGACTTATGGCTCTCCACGCTCTGCCCGCTGACCCCCAACACTTCTGCGTCTAACTCAGTGAAAACATCGTAGCTGTCCCGAAAAGCGCAAGCTTCCTTGGTGCATCCGGCGGTTTCGTCTTTGGGGTAAAAGTAGAGCACCACATTCCTTTTGCCGAAAAACTCTGAAAGAGTCACATCGTCACCCATCTGGCTGGGCAAAGTGAAATCAGGAGCTTTATCTCCGACTTTAATTCCCAAAAAAACACCAATAATAAATGGAGAAAAAAAGCTATTATCTCTTTCTGCAAAAACATGCCGCTGTTGTGGTTGACCGTTTGCAGTCACACACCCTTAAATGCGCACTCTGTGTTAATTTTTCGGTGAATTTACATGCAGTCCTTCAGTTTAAACGAGCGGCAAAGCAAGGAACTCTGCGACGAAATCGGAAAAATGCTTCTTAAACAACTGGATTCCCCCGAGGTAAGCGACAAAGTTTACGACGTAGTCTCTGACTTCATAGAGCAGAACGGTCTTGAAGCCGACGCTGAGGAGTTAGCCAAAAAGATTTCTTGGGCAGTTAAAGTCGAACTCGAAAAATCGCCATAGCCGTTTATCAGGCTTTTTTGAGCGTAAAACAGGTTTACGGCTGCTGCCTCTATAAGTTCCATTTTTTTAAGAACGCCGATGCCTCACTCTTTGCTCTGCCCCTGTTTTTCTGCAGTTCCCTCGCTAAGGCAACCACCTGCTTTTTTTCGCTAACTTTGTCGAAGAATTCAGAAATCGATTTTAAGGCTTCGGCTTGAACCAGCTCCTTGTGTTTATAGGTTGCCTTATCCAAATTCAGCAGCCTCGCAGTTACTGCATCCGCTAATTCTGGTTTTGCCCTAACGATTTTATTGGAAACGATGGCTACATGGCTGGCGGGGATTAATTCTTCTCCGTTCAGAAAGCGGTAGAAGGAACCAAAGCTTTGTTCGAACTTATTTTCTGCGTCAACCTTTGCCAAGTTGGCGAGTATGTGTATGGCTTGAAAAGTGAATGCGCTGTTTTTGGATTCCAGCATTTCTTTGAAGTAGTCCCATTTTGGGTAGAGCACTTCAGGATGGTCTTCGCTTAAGAGGTATACCACCTTAAAGCATTGGTATCTGCGTTCTCTGTCCGTGGAAACCATGCTTTCCAACAGCTCCGAAAGCAGTTTCTCGTCTTTGAGGGCGTTTTTTGCGGTTTGTTCTTGCTCAGGCGTCCTTTTCTCTAAATCCAGCATGGTCTGTTCTTTGCTGTTTGGGTTGATAACTCTTTCTTTTGCAAGTGACTTCGCGTTTTGTTTGACTTGAAAACGAAATCTTGTTTGTAACTTTGTTTAATGTACCGTACTTTGGGCAAGTTTTTTATTTGAATCGGACGTAATGTTTCGTGAGGAGCAATATTGTGTATGAGTGAAGAAGGCGTGCTTGAAATTGGCACAGTGAAGCATTTCTTTCACAAAATCAGCGTTGCACTAGTTGACCTCACGGCGCCTTTGGCAGTCGGAGACTGCATCCTATTCGCAGGACCAACCACAAACGTTCAGACAACTGTTAACGTTATACAGGTTGAAAACACAAATATTCAACGCGCAGAAGCTGGACAAAGCGTTGGCTTAAAAATACCGCAGGCAGTTAAGCCGCAAGACGTAGTTTACAAGAAACTGTAAACCACACCTTGCGTCTTAAACGTCCCTACCGCTAATTGGCTTCAGTTGAAGCATCCACTATGCCTTTAATCTCCGCGTTCAAAGCATCCGGCAAACCCAATATGCCAACATCCATGAAGCCTCGAATAATAAGCGAAACCGCCTTTTCCCTTGACAACTTACGAGTCATAAGGTAAACGATTTCTTTCTCGCTTATTTTCCCCACTGCAGCTTCATGGGTGATTTCGACACCTTTCTTTCTAGCAATCAGTTCAGGTATGGACTGCAGATACGATTCGTCATCCATGATGAGACCGCGGCATTCCAAGTGGCCCTTGCTTTCGGTGTTGTCCCCTTCAATCATGCCTCGAATAATCAGCTTGGAGCCCTCCCGTGAAATAGCTCGGCTAACCATTTCTGCTTTGCTGCCTCTGCCCGTCAAAATCGCTTTGGAGCCGATGTCTAGTTGGCTGTTTTTGTGTCCGTACAGAATGCTGTTAAAGCTTGCTCTTGAGTTGTCGCCTTTGCAGTAAGCTACGGGGTACATCTGCATGTCCCGCACGGGCCGCATTGACACATAGTTAGAAACAAATGTGCCGTTCTCCTCAATTTCCGTGGCGCTTCGCGGACGCACTTTAGTGTTTTCACCCCACTGATGAATCATGGTGAAGTTCAACATGGCGTTTTTCTTGACGTAGATTTCGCTTATGCCCAAGTGTGAGGCGCTTTCTATGCTGGAGTGCTGCAGGCAACTGGTAATTATGTGCACTTTGGAGTCCTCTTCGGCGATGATGATGTTGTGCACCCGCTGTTCAAGGTTTTTTTGTGTAATCATCAAACAAGACTGTAACGGGAACGTAATTTCGGCGCCAGGCATTATGCGCATGAAGTAGCCGCCGCTGTAGTCATCTGCCACTTTGCGTGTATATTCATCTTTGTCTTTGCTGACAATTCTCCACATATAATCCTTAACCCAAGGATACTTCTCCAACGCGGCTTTGATATCCATCATTTCCACTTTGCCTTCGTAGAGTTGATTGATGCTGGAGGCAACAGTTTCTTGGTTCAGGTGAAGAAAGGTCCCTGCGCGGTTTTGGTCCTGCGTTTCTAAGCCGACTTTTGCGGCTTCTTCCAGAATTTGGTGTGGAATTTTAGTTAACTCACTGTTCTCTTTCGTCTTGCTCACTCTTCCATCCCTCGCGTGTTCGTACTCTGCATTCTACGCATCCTTCGTAGCCAAGTTTTTTGATATCTTGATAGATGCCCATGGGTTCAGTGAAACAGTGGAACCGGCCACCAAGCAAGATGCATCCGTAGCCTGCTTTCACATGTTCCAAAATGTCCCCTTTATGTGTGATAATCAAGGCGCTGGCGCCCGATACTTCGGAGTACCGTTGTATTTCATCAGCAATCAAACGTAAACTTTCTACGTCTACGCCGCTGTCTGGTTCATCAAGCAGCAAAAGTTTGGGTTTTAGGAAAATCAGCTGCAAAATTTCGCTGCGTTTTCTCTCCCCACCTGAGAAGCCAACGTTAATTTCCCTGTTCAAAAAGCTCGTGAGCCTGAACGCTTCAATCTGTTTCATCTCTTCAGGGCTAAAGTCGTCAGATGCGCTTTTGCCAAGGCACAGTTTAAGCAAATCCCCAAGTTTTACCCCTGTGATTTCAGGCGGACTCTGGAAGGAGACCACTATCCCCAGTTTAGCGCGTTCATCCACGCTCATGTGTGTTATGTCCTGTCCCATGAAGACGATTTGGCCCTCTGTGATTTCATATCCTGGCAGTCCCATGAGCGTGCTTATGAGCGTGGTTTTTCCTGACCCGTTGGGTCCAAAAAGGATGTGACTCACGCCCTGCTTGAGGCTGAACGTGATGTTCTTTAAAATAAGCTTGCCCTCAACTTTGACGGACAAGCCCGTGACTTCAAGCGCATCCATAACAATCACAAAGCTTTCGGTTGGGGAAAAAATAAACTTTTAGCTTACAAAACTCAAAATGAGTTCATCAACTGCCTGCAAAAACGAATCCTCCAAGTTTACTCCTTGGCGTTCAGCAGAAACAAGCATCATGAAAAGTAGGTCTGAAAGCATTTTTCCGCACTCTTCTGTAGTTGATGATTCCTGTGCCTTTTGAGAATCTATTATTTGCTTAGCTAATTCTTCCACTTTTTTGACTAATTGCTCTGGTGAGCTGAATTCGGCTGCTTTGTTTTCATCTAGTTTTTCAAATTTTTTGAAGGTTTTCCAAGCAAGATGTTGGGCGTCACGTAATGTTAACGACAAGATTTCCACCTTCATTTAACGGGTAAGCTAAGAAGATATAACTTTTGGCTTATGTTTCCATGAAGGGTTCAAAAGTTGATTAGTGATTCATAAGATTTTATTTAAAAACTGAAGCATGTTGTTTTGGTTTGAAGCTGTCGGTCGCGTAGAGTCAACCTTACCTGAGGATTAAGATGCAAAACAAAAACCCGAAAGTTACTGAAGACGAATTCAACCAGCTTTTTCTGGAAGTTATTGACGAAACTCTATCTGCTCTGGGTGAAAGCGCAAAAACGGCAATATATTTTCATATTGAACAAAAATTCAGCATCAAACGCCAAGATATACCCAGCCGTATAGATGCCTTTGACCACGCATTAAACACCTTGTTTGGGGTGGGCAGTAAACCCCTTGAACTCATGCTTATGCAGCGGCTTCACGCCAAAGTTAAAAACGACTGCAAACCCATGAAGGCCGACGACTTCACCTTCTCAAACTATATAAACACGGTTAAACAAGAATTTGTCACAAAAACCAAAGCCGAAACCACGTTTTTACCCCGAAACACTCTTGAGCAAGCTGACAACGAGAAATCCAGCAAAGCGAGCTCTTTTGTTGATGCTTTAAACCTGCTTGCTGACCCTGTTTTGATTGTTGACCAAAAAGGAACCTTTCTTTTCCTAAACGTTGCCTTCGAAAAAGCGATGGGCACTGCCAAGGAAAATTGGTTGGGTAAAAGTTTCTTGGTACTGCCTTATCTTTCGGAAGATAGCAAAGCACTTGGCTTCAGAAACCTTCAACTTAGGTATAAGGGCATTCAAGTTGAACCCTACGAGTTGGAGGTGACCAACACTGCTGGCGAACTTTTTCATTACGAACTGAACGCAAAAAACATTGAATATGCTGGGCAGCAGGCAAACTTGGTAATTTGTCGTGATGTAACGCGACGGAAAAAAATGGAAAAACGGCTAAAACAATATACAGAAAACTTGGAGTTGCTGGTTGAGGAAAAAGCAGGCAAAATTAAGGAAAGTGAACAGAAACTCAGAGCCATCTTGGATGCCTCCCCCGATGCGCTGATGGTTTTTGACCCCGAAGCCACAGTGTTAGACTGCAATGAGGCAACCGTAAAAATGTTTGGCTACGGCGACAAATCAGAGTTAATCGGGAAAAACGGCTTAGACTTAGCCTCTGAAAAAGACCAACAAAGAATCACCGAGGTTGCAGAAAACCTGCTCATGCATGGAGGCGCTTCCAAGAATATTGAATATGAGTTCATAACAAAAAATGGCGCCCAGTTTCCAGGCGAGTTCTCTTTAAGTGTTATACCAGATGACCAAGGGAAACCTGCTTGTTTTGTAGCAGTGACTAAAGACATAAGCGAACGAAAAAAAGCCCATGAGGAGCTGCTATCTTCAGAACGCGAATACCGAAAACTGGCGCAACAAATTGAATTAGCTCAGGAACGCATCACCTATGAGCGAGATAAAGCTCAAACATACCTTGACGTGGCAGATGTCTTGTTGCTTGCATTGGATCCTGAAGGTAACATCACCTTACTTAACCGAAAAGGCTGCTCCATATTGGGCTGTGAAATTGAGCCAGTTTTGGGCAAGAACTGGTTTGACCTTTTTGTGCCTCCAGAAGAAAAAACGGTGCAACTGTGTGCGCATAAACTGAGGCTTAAGGGGAAAACTTCTCGCCCAGAACATACGGAAAACATTGTTGTCTGCGCGGGCGGGGAACGCCGAATTATCGGTTGGCGGCATACACTTGTTAGAACTCGCTGGGGCGAGGTTATTGGCACACTCAGCTCAGGTGAAGACATAACTGAACAAAAAATGGTTCAGGAAGCACTCAAAGAAAGTGAAGAAAAATTCCGAGGTATAGTGGAAAACTCCAGTGACGTTATAATGCTCACACGCTCCGACGCCTCTATATCTTATTTGAGTCCAGCTATCTTTGAGTTAACGGGGTATACTCCTGAGGAGTTGTATGTTGACGAGTCTCAAATTTTCCATCCTGATGATGTACAAAAAATAGGTGCCACTTTGTCTCGCGCTTTGCAGGGTGAACGCGGTTCAAACTTTCAGTACCGAGTGGTAACCAAGGCTGGCGAGACAAGATGGGTTTCTCATTCTTGGTCCCCCATTTTTGAACATGGAAAGGTGAAACTGGTTGTTAGCATAGTTCGAGATATAACCGAACAGAAGCGGCTAGTTAACGACCTGCAAGCAAGCGAAGAAAGATTCCGTGCAATAAGCAACTCCGCCTCTGACGCCATAATCTTAGTTAACAAAGAAGAAGAGGTTGTTTACTGGAATCCCGCAGCAGAAAAAACCTTTGGCTACACGGAAAAGGAAGCTGTTGGTAAAAAGCTGCCCAAATTCATAGGGGTGCCCAATGAATACCAAAGTTACACTAACATCTTTGAACAATTCGCACAGGAAAAGCTGTCGCTTAAAAACTTTGAATTGTACGCTTGGAGACGAAACGGCACAGACTTTCGAATCGAACTTTCCTTGTCTTCTATTCTGTTAAAAGAAAAAAACTGCATTTTGGCAGTTGTGCGGGATATTTCCGAACGCAAAAAAATGGAAGACGCCCTTAAACGGGAACGCGATATGCTAGAAAACATAACGCAAAACATCGGTGCTGGCTTGACAATCATTGATCGAAATTACCGTATACTCTGGGCAAACAAGTACCTCAAACGGCTCGCTCCCAAAGCTGAAAACAGTTTATGCTATTCCGTTTATAACCACTTAGACAATGTTTGCCCCGACTGTGGAGTGAAAAAAGTTTTCGAGGGCGCAGCCTACGATGCCCACGAGTACTGCATAAGACGGCCAAATGGCGAGGCTGTTTGGAGCGAAATAATTGTCACCCCAATCAAAGACCAACAGGGCAACGTCACAAGTGCTTTAGAGTTAACGGTCGACATAACTGAAAAGAAACAGCTGCAAGAGAAACTTTTGGAGGAAAAAAACAAGCTGGAGGCTGTAACTGAAAACATCAACGCAGGGCTCCTGATTATCGACCGAAACTATAACATCATTTGGCTAAACAAGCATGGAAAACAAATTTATGGCGATGTTGAACAAAAGAAATGTTATTCCACTATTCATCATCGCAACAGTATTTGCTCAAATTGTGGTGTTAAGAAAGTTTTTGAGGGCGCAGCCATAGATACTCGCGTAATAGAACTTCAAACTCCAAAAGATGTCTCTTATCAAGAGATTACTGTTACGCCTATGAAAGACAAAGATGGCAACGTTGTCGCCGCGTTAGAACTCGCTGTTGATATCACTGAAAAGAAGCGAATGCAAAGTGACCTTGCGCGGTATTCGCATAAACTTGAAGACCTGGTTGAACAACGTACCCAACAGCTTAAGCAAGCTCAAGCTAAGCTGGTTAAATCTGAACGGCTTGTAGCTATCGGGGAGTTAGCAGGCATGGTTGGTCATGACTTGCGGAACCCTCTGACCAGCATCAAAGGCGCAGTTTACTACCTTAAAGCCAAGTACGCCGATGAACTTGATGAAACCGCAAAAGATATGCTGCTCACAATTGATAAAAGCATAGTTTACTCCAACAAGATAATCAATGACCTGCTTGAGTACAGCCGAGACATCCACCTTGACCTCTCCACGGCTAATCCGCGCATGCTGCTTAAAAACGCCTTAGCTCTAGTTACGGTGCCTGCAGGCGTAAAAATTGTTGATTTCACCGCTGAAACGCCCTCTCTGAAAGTGGATTCGGCGAAGATGACCCGCGTGTTTCTGAACATCATCAAAAACGCCTTCGACGCAATGCCTAACGGGGGAGTTTTAAACGTGAAAAGCAAAGAAACCCCTGAGGGCTGGGAAATAACCTTTACAGACAACGGCTCCGGCATGACAAAAGAGACTTTAAGCAAACTGTGGACGCCTCTATTCACGACCAAGGCAAAGGGCATGGGTTTTGGTTTAGCCATCTGTAAACGCATCGTAACCGCGCACGGCGGCAACATCAGTGTTGAAAGTGAAGTTGAAAAGGGCACCCAGTTCACCATTACGCTTCCAATTGAACCAAAAACTGCCCCTGAAGACAACTGGATTTACAATCCGCCCTTAACGATGATGACTAACACCGTAAAACCACGCCGTTGAAGTCAATCTCTAACCTTTTTCGCGGGGTTTTGTGGCTTTCTGGTTGATTGACAACTTTTTCATCTGGAGTTTGCCCCGCTTAATTCTTATATTTTGCAGTCTACAAAAGATTATATGGCTGTAAGAAATGCTTAAGCGAAATAGAAGTTTGGTTGAGCATTGTGTTTGCCCCTACTGCAAACACACTCTTGAGGTTGTTTTAGAATCTGACCTGCGTTACGGCGTACACATCACCACAAGAAAAGTTACCCCCCAGTTGTTTCGTAACGAGGCGTTGAATAATTTAGTTACGAAAAAAAGAAGACTCAACATAAACAATTTCTAACCTCAAACCCCCATGAATCCCGCCGTGGCAGGCATCTATGCACCCTTAACTGGCTATCAACGTTCAAAACGTACAGTTAACTCTGAAAGCACAAAAGCCGACTTTTAAGTTATGGGATTATGCCAAAACTCAGGGGATTATTTCGCACCCCTCTGTAGTGGTGATGTCCCCATCTCCGCGCCAAAGCTCCCCTTTTTCTTCGTGCTGGGCAAGTTAGCATTCTTTTTGTCTTCGGCGTATGAGGGCTTGTGTTTCTGCTGGGTCGTGTGCTGCTGATTATGTTGACCCTGAGGGGAACGAATTTGAGTTAGTCAACGGAAAGCTGCTTCCTAAACGTTACCTCATGCCTGACGGCAAGGTTTACGTTGTTCAAAAAATCAGGGGTGAAAATAAGCTTGTTTCGTTTGGAAACAGTCTTTTTGAGTCGCTTTCTGTTTATCGAAAAGACAAGTTTTCGCCGAAGCAAAAGCGCCATTTTATGAGACTGAGAAGCGGTATGACGCTTGGACAGTATCGGGGGGAAAGGCTTGTTTTTATGACGCTTTCTACGCAATATGACATAAAAAGAGACCGATTCGGAAATAAGATGGTTGATTCAAACGGGCGTAGTATTCCTGAGAAGCCCAAAGAGCGTAAAGAGAAGCTCAAATTGATGAATTATGCTTTTACTAAGCTCAAACAGCAGATTGAATATTATTTAACTCAAAAGATGTATGAGCGGTACTGTAAGAAAACTCATCGTGAGCCTTATGTTTATCTTGGGAAATTCAAAAAGAAAACTGTTAAGTATCCTAAACTTTGGGAACGGTTCCGTTTTAAACTCAAGTATTTTAAAATCAAAACTGATGAGGGCGGCGGGGTTATGCATATTGTTTTTAGAAAAGGTTACATGGTTCCCAAAATTCCTTTTCAGTGGCTTAGTGATAAGTGGGCGTTGCTTTGGGGTTCTCCGCGGGTCAATATCAAACAAATTGACATTACGAGTGCTGAGGGTTTGAGCCTGTACATGGTTGGGCAGTATTTTGCGAAGCAGCCTGTTTTGAGGATGAGTTATGGGCGTCAGTGGGTTTGTGAGGGCTTCAAGAACTCATTTACGCATCTTGTTGATGTTTATGGTTTTTGGCGTGCAAAGGAAATTTGGGATAGAAACCTTAAGCTTGGGCTTCTTCCTACGGGGCGTTTGGGGCGTCAGACTCGTTTTCAGCATCGAAAGCTTAAGCCTAAGACTCAGGGTGTTGTTGGGTTTGCTAATTGGTCTTGTTGTTCTCGTCTTGAGGGTTGCTTTCAGGGTGGTAATTTGTTTTCTTCTAAGACTGTTCAGGCGGTTATTGATTCGCCTAAGTATTTTGAGGTTGTTGATGGCTTGAATATGGTTTATACTGTTTTTACTGTTCGGCGTATGAAGCCCCAACTAAGAGAGCCTGACTCCTGCTTGGAATCGATGAAGTGGTGTATGCCTAAGCTTGAGTCTAAATTGCTTTCAGAGTCTGAAGTTTGGCGTTTGACCCATTCCACGGGCGACGGCAAAACCGTGCTCTGATCTCGCTTGATTATTTCAAATGACCTTTGGGCTTCGGGGAACTCTTGAAAGCTTTGAGTGCTTGACCCTTACGCTTAGTTGCCAATAACTGACGTTTTCTGTACATTATTGTGTCAAATAGGACAAAAACCTATAAAAACTAACCGATTGTTATATTTGATACAAGTGGAGCGGCTTCACTCAGGTTATGGCTGTACACAGCTACGGGCGGTCTTTTGACCGCTATCGTTCTCTTTCTGTTCTACACAACTTCATAATTCGTCGTGTGCCCGCGATAGCGCGCGCCCACGCCAACCGCGGCAAGGGACTTTTTGCCATTTTTGCCCAGTACCGGCAAAAATGCATTGCGAAAAGTACGACGTTTTCTGGCGGGGGCGGCACTTGCGCTTGACAGCCCCTGACCGATGCCCCCTGGGGCAATCGGAGCGTAAGGATACCCCGCCAGAAAACTCGCGCTTGCCCGATGGCGAGGGCGCGCAGAAAAGCGGGCACTTAACCGTCGGGCGAGCGAGCGAAGCGAGCGAGCCGAACCGCGCGATAGCGCGGTTCCTTTCCTTGTTAGCATATAACAAAAAATCAGATTCAGCAAAACACAACACTGCACTGCAACATCTGGTAAAATCAGAATGACAACTCAAGAGACATCAAAGCTTGGCTTCATATTTGGAGGTATTTTGTGTACTCTCCAAAGTCTTGGCGCCATTGGTGCTGGGAGCGTTTGCTCCAAGTTGAGAATGCCTCGTTTACGTGTTTGGTGAATTCTTTTTCTGAGCAGCTGTTTACGGAGCAGAAGTGTTTGACTACTTTGGTGTAGTCGAGCTTTCCCTCATTGGCGAGTATGCCTGCTAAGCCTATGTGTTTTATGTGGTGGCACATTCTGCAAAGTAGTATGAAGCCCTCAAGTTTTTGTATGTGGGTGGTGTCGTTGTAGCTCCATCTTTCGTGTAAGTTCATGGTTCCTGTGGTTTCTCCGCAGATTTGGCATTTTCTGCCGTTCTCTTTTATTATTTGGTCTCTTAGGCGGTTCCACACATCCGAGGGTAGGAGCCTGTAGAGTGAGGAGTACCAAACGGTTGAAGGCACTAATTCAGCGCTTAACTTCATGTAAAGTCCCAAAAAAGTATTCAAATCGGGCAACATAACCTTTATGGTTTTCCTTGTATTGGTGACTTATTATAATACTACTTATACTACTTTTTACTTAAATACTAAAAAGATAATGTTATTTTGAGGAATATTCAAAATGGAGTTAGTGCTTGCGAGTCTCTGCTACTTCGGCGACCGATACGCTGAATTGTTCAGGGCAAAAGACGGCAGATATTACGTACAAATCTTTAACCTAAACACCTGCGAGAACGTTACTGAATGGCTTATGGGCGACGACTATTTGGAATGGATAAAATGCCTCAAAAGAAACATACTCAAATGGAGAAAACAAATGAAAAAAGACCGCTTAAAATTAAGCGGCATCTTTTGAGCTAAATATTCCTTTCATAAATTTTTTATCATGCAGGGAATCAAGGTCAACGAAACCGCCGTTTTTAATGGGTACCAGATTTTCCACAACTACATCCGACCCCACGAAGCCCTAAAAGGCAAAACCCCAGGTGAAGCATGCGGCATAATCGTCGAAGGTTAAAACAAATGGAAAACACTCATAGAGAATTATAGTCAAAAAAAAGACGTACCCTCTCTTGTTATTTTTACCCAAGTTCGGAGCGGATTTTCGGCAACATTTTTGGGTTCAAAGAAACATGTATTGCATCTGGTTTGGGTTTAAAGATTATAAAGCCTTCTTTGTTCAGTTGTCTAGTAATATCGGCAACGTCTTTCCGCATGTGTTTTGGGAATCCTTTAGGGATATTTTCGATGGAAGTATGTTTAGCCCCTATAAACTCTTGTCGAAGCATCTTTCTAAGAATTGCTTGTCTGATTTTCTTGTCCTTTGCCAATAACGCATCCGCCCCGCAGCCGATACGGTTATCTATTGTGTATTTTCTTTCATATAAGTGTTTACTAAACTTAATATATGTGGAAAAAACATTGTTAAACGCCGATCATGTTTCAAATAAATACGATAAAGTAACTTTTATTTCACAAAGCTTTTATCCTAGTAGTTGACTATAACGTATGAACAGAAACCCGATCCCACCTTTCGGAGAACCAAATATGTCACCCTTAGAGGAGTTATTTGAAAGTAACGCAGTTGTAAAAATCCTAGATTTCTTGACGCTTTACAAAGACTTTGAGTACACTCGAACGGAAATCGCTAGAGAAACAGGCATTAGCAGAAGAACGCTCTATCAAGTCTTTCCAACATTAGAAAAATTCGATTTGGTAACAGTTAGCAAAGCTGTTGGGAACTCAAAACTATACAAACTAAACACTGAAAATTCAATATGCGAAGTACTAGTGGCTTTAGGAGATGAAATAGCATTTTTCAAAGCTGAAAAAGCAACTGGAATGTCATTAACAAGGAAAGAAGAATGCCAAACAGGTAACTTCAGTGAAGCTGTAATAAAAATAATTACCGTGAAAGGTAACACAGCCGACGTTAAGAGAATGGTTGAAGGTATAGGGGCAAATATGAACACATCATTTCCAATTACAGACATAACAAAGAATGCTCCAGAATCAATGGAAGTGCAAATTATGAACGAAAAAGGAAGGTCACTGCCAAAATGACTATAACAACAGCAGTTGAAAAAAAAGTCAAGTTTCTGGCTACAGGCATTTTTGCCGACTTTAAAATATCAAGAGAAGATTGGGACATTCACAAACTAGAAGATGGAACAAAAATCCGTTCAAAAGTTGTACTTATGACCTATATGAGTGACAAAAGTCTTGAAGATGCAGAACTACAAATAAGAGACGGCAAAATACCCACTTTGGAAACAACCTTTAACTTTCAAACACTTATGGCAATAGAAGCGCCCATAGAGCTGAGGGGAAAACCCGACAAAGCAACTTACAATCCCAAAGAACTAAAACCATGTATTGTTGCACCGCACCTCAACTTTGAAACTCAATTCCAAGCATGGAATATATACAATTTAGGCTATGGGCACATATTAAAACTTCGCTTGACACCAATTGACTTTAGCAGAACAAGCAAACACGACGCAAACGGCATGCCAGTTTACGTATTTGACTCCAACGTTGAAGCTAAATTAATACTATCACAAGAACTGCAAAATTTGTTAGATAAAATTGAAAAGAAGAAACCCCCTGAAGCAACAACCACTTAATTAACCCTTTTTTAAACCTCTTTTTGGTCCATTTTTTCTAAACTGTATTTATCAACTGATTCTTAGATTAAAAAGCCGAGATTAGGAAACTTAAAGCTGTGACTCGTCTAGAGTTCGGGTTTCCTACACTGGCAATAGGCGCTGTGATTCGACTGTTTATGCTTAACGTCCACAGTTTCTTCAAAGATTGCGTGTCCACAGTTCTTACACTTCATACTTGAAGGATAATAAGAAGAGGCAAATTAACGCCAAGCTTCGCAGGAGAAAAAATGGTTTTGTAACAATTTGGTTAACCGAAAGTTTACATGGGAGAGAAGTAACCGGAAGAGTTTACAGAACCTAAAAACCAACGTTTTAAATTGGTAAATTAGTTGTTTATTGTTCTTAACATGTTAGTCAGTCTGACTCAGGGTTTTATTAGCTTGTAACTTTTTTTGGTTAGCGGAGGCTCATAGTATCACAATTACTGCAGAGGCATCACAGGGAGGTGAAGAGACAAAAAGAGAATGCCCTAATTGTCATAGCACAAGAATTTGGGAAGATGGTTTTAGGAAATCATCAACTGGAGCCCTAATAAAAAGGTACAGATGTGCCGATTACGGTCATCGATTTAGTCAACATTTTCCTAGGCAAAAAATAATAGCTCCTTCAGCGCTTAAAGAGAGTCACCAAGTATGCGAGCAACTCCTGCAGGAGAAATCGAAAAACTTGGACTTAGCGCAAGAAATCAAGCTTGCGCGGAGAAAACAGAAACATACACCAACAGAGAACGAAGTTAAAGCAACCCCTAAAATCCAAAAGCTCCTCGAACAAGTAAGGAATGATGGACGGACTGCTGGAACAGTAAGTAACTATCGCAAGACCTTCAATCGTTTACTACAAGCAGGGGCAGACCTGTTTGACCCAGAAAATACAAAAGCCGTCTTAGCTAACCTGTCAAATAAGCCAAGAGCAAAGAAAAACATGGTTGCCATGCTGTCAGTTTGGTATGACTTTAATGGCATAGGCTGGCGACCGCCAAAGTACACTGGAGATAGCGGAATACCCTTTTTAGCAACTGAGAGTCAACTGGATACGCTTATTGCAGCCGTTGGCAAAAAAACCGCAGCATATCTACAGCTACTAAAGGAAACGGGTGCTAGACCTGGCGAAATATCGGACATAACTTGGGAAAGCATTAACTTTCAAGCGCGAACAATTCGTATAGCCGCTGAAAAAGGAAGCAACAGTCGAATTTTGCCAATATCCCTCAAAGCCATTGAAATGTTGAGCAATATCCCACAAGGCGAAGGCAAGCTTTTTTGTAAAGCCGATTCTATGCGTACAACCTTGTTCTATCAACGCCGACGAATAGCAAAGCGATTGGCAGCCCCAGAGCTTAAGCAAATTAGCTTCAAAACATTTAGACATTGGAAAGGCACTACAGAGCAGCATCGGACAAAAGACCCGTGGCACGTAAAGCTAATTTTAGGACACAAGTCGATTACAAGCACTGAAACATACATACATTATGAGCAGATGATTTATCAAAGCGAGGCAAACGACCAATTCATAACAAAAGTAGCGCTTAACGTTGAAGAAGCTTGCAAATTAATTGATGTTGGCTTTGAGTATGTCACAGGCGAATATAATGACGGTGGAAAAATCTTCCGAAAGCGAAAGTAACCTAAAACATACAACGGATTATCTAAAAAACTAAGGGATTATTTCGCAGCCGTTGTACTTGAGGTATTCAAAGTCGCTTAAGGCGATTTTTTTCTCCTCAATCAGCCGCATGATGCGGGGCACCTCTGACTTCACGGCGGCAATTAATCTCTTGACCGTGTAGCAGACTTCCCCGTACGCTTGGTCGTTCCAGCGTTGGGTGATGTTTGCGTATAGACATCTTCCTCCGCAAACTTCTAAGGTGTCGCAGTTTATGCACGGGGGGTCCTTTACAAGTACGCGGTCAAGCGTATTAGGGTCCGACTCAGAGATGTGTCCTAAATAGTATTTTTTCATGCCCCACATGGTTGGGCAGGGAATGATGTAGCCGTCGGTTTGAATGGCGTAGTTAATCCATCCTGCGCCGCAACGCATCAAGCTGGGTTGTTTATCAAACAGAACCGAGTGGGCTACCCCCAGCAGCGGGTATAGGCGGAGTACGATTCCTTTTTGCTCCATGAGGTCCACCCAGAACTTAGCCAGCTTATCCACGCCTGGACTGTAGCTTTCTTGGCTCCACTGCCTGAAATCTCGTCGGGCGTAGTCGTTGCCCCAAAAACCCGCGTTGAGTTGCCAATGTATGCTAGAAAACGAAAACTCCTCGTTGTCCAGTAACCACATGATTTGTTTGTAAATGTCGGTTTGCTCCATAACCGTAACGCGGGCGATGAGTTCCCCGCTAAATCCGTTGCTTTGAACTAGTTTGATGTTGTCGATGGCTTTTCGGAAGGTGCCTTGACCGCGGTAGTAGTCGGTGAGTTTTTCGTCCCCGTCAACTGAGACTAGAATTGTGTGGAGGCGGTTAACGTAATCTGGCTCCAACTGGTTTAGCAGTTGCCCGTTTGTTTGAATCATAAAGTTTTTCGCTGGAACTTGGTCCATGATCTGCTTAAGTGCGTCCCTGTTCAGCAGGGGCTCGCCGCCATAAAAAGTCACCGTGCAGTCAGGGTCTTTTCTGCAAAATTGGCTAAGGTACTCTATGTCGTAGTTGACTTTTTTGGGCAACGAATAGTCCAGTTCGAAGTCGCCAAAGTCCTCATCGAAGTCATCCAAAGTTTCGCCAAAACAGTAGCGGCACTGCAGGTTACAATCCGTGGTCAGGATTACATGGATGAACATGCCTGCAGTTGAAGACACTCTGACTTAATAGTATTTTTCTGCAAGTTTCCGAGCTTGTTCATATTCGTCACTGTTTTCTTCAGACTCTGAATCTGGTTCATTTTCAATTGATGACTCTGGTTTGGTGGCAAAATCTTTTTTCTGATTTTTTTCGTTTTCTTTCTGCAATTTCTTCATGGCTTTCTCTGCGTAGCTCTTGAGGTCCCTCGACTTCATGACTCTCTCTGGCAAAGTTTCGGGTGCATAGACTAACGGCAGAACTGCCAAAAATAGGAAAAATGCTAAAAACGAGAACAGCCCACTTTTGCCTGCTCCGTCAACAATGTTTCTTGATAGGTTTTCGCCTATTGTAAATTCAAGAAATTTGGAAATGAAGAATGGTGCTACACCCATTGCGTAGAACTTGCTGGTGCCTACATTATTGCTCAAATCGCCCCATATTGTGACAATGAAAATTACTAAAAGAAATCCCCATGCAATGCCGTCGATGACTGCGCTGGTATAGTTAATCCACACACTTGTTGCAGGAATTAATCCTAATGATGCAGTGTCAATTCCTAACATCACAAATCCTGCGATGGCCATTCTTTTTCGCCCTATTTTGTCTAGAAGGAATCCTCCGACAACTGCGAATATACCTAACATAGCATTTTGAATTATGGCCATAATGGCGACTGTAGCTTCTCCAACGATGTCCACTTGCACTTGGCTGCCCAAATAGTTTACTAAACAAAACATAACCCAAGGTGCGAAATATAAAACAAAAGATTGTTGAGTAATGATGCTCTTATACGTCGTTACTTCAGTGTCTTTTTTTTCTGGTGGATTTAGTCGTCGTAAGACAAAAATGCTTGATAGGCGCCACAATCCTAGTGTAACGCCGAGGAGTAGGAGGTTGCTTATGGGTGTAATACTGAACGCAAATAGTCCCAGTCCCGTTATGAACATGACAATGCCACTTACTCGTCCTCTGCTTTCAATGGGTATTATATGTGTAAAGCATGACATACACATAGGCATTCCAAACCCTAGGGAAGCGCCAAGTGTTAATGCAATTATGCATAGAATCGTTGTTGATGTTGTGCCGCTGGCAATCAGTGATAATGACGCGAGGCTTCCTGTTAACATCCAGATTGTGAGAAGCTTTTTTTGTTCAATTTTTTTGTAAAGTGTTGCGCCTACTATTGCTGTAACGACTATTCCAAAAAAGTGAAGACCCCAAAATATCGTTAAGTCAGTATTGGTAAACGGTAAATCATTTATGGTTCTCTCAAGAAAAATTATGACCGCGTAGTACCATATAAGGGGATTAGCGACTAGAAAAGCACTCATTAATGTTGTTCTTGGTTCGACCCCGAACATTTTTTTCCCAAGTGTGTTGCCCATTGGTTCTCTAGCCTTTTGAAATGGAAGAAAACTTTAGAGATAAAAGTTGAGCACTTTAAAACCGAATTGAGAATATGTATTCTGGTATAATGTTCCATAAGTTATTTAAAGTAGTTTTGTTGAACAACAATACAGAAAGGGGAAATACAAAAATGAAATCTCAACGTCCTATGCCAATAAGATTAGGTACTTGGGCATAAACTAAGTTTTTTATACCCACTATTTTTTTTGTGTGACCAACAACCTGTTTTTTAAATGTCTTCTTGAGTGCTTTGTAGCAATAGTGTTAATTCTTGCTTACATTTTCCGATGTTATTTAACTGCTTTATCCCCTCGGCCATTATTGCGTGCATTTCTTGAGTTAGTTTATTTGTTTCCTCAGAGTCTAAAACTAAATTTAAGATTTCTTCAAGTATTTCCTCAGTAATCTGATTATTAAGTAACCTCAAAATTTTTGCTTTTTTCTCCGTATCTTTGAATGTAAAAAGAATTGGCAGTGGCAAGCATTCTTTTTCTTTTCTGTTTTCCAATTCTTCGGCCTCAAACATGTCAATAATTTCGTCTCTAACTGTATTCAGTATCCCAAACCTCCGACCAAAACTGCTTAGCAAAGCAACCTCTTCTGCGGTTCCTCCTCCCAAAATAGCCCCTACCTTGGTGGTTGCCTCAGCCACCGCTATCTTCATTCTTATAATGTTAAGGTATTCTTCTCCAGTTATCTCTGTTTTTTCCCTGAAACTTGTTTCCTTTGCCTCGGCGCTGCTTATTCCCCGAAACGCTTGCTTAACAGTCACAAGAATATGTCGCCGTTTTTCTTCTGAAAGCGAGCCTACCGCTTCGTGAAGCAAATACAAGCCATCAAACAGCAAAGCATCTCCCGTAAGGATTGTGATGTCCCTGCCGAATTTTCCGTAAACCGTCGGTTTACCTCCTTTAGTCGCCGACTGGTCAATAATGTCGTCATGAACGTCTGCGCCTCCTGCAAGCAACACAAACGCCGCACCCACCTGCGCTGTATCTTCAGGTTTTCCCCCAACAGCCTCAGATGCCAACGAAAGCAGTGCAGGATGCAAAAAGTCAAACCAGACTTCCTCCATGAAGTACTTCATTGCTTCATTGAGTGGGGCGAAGTCAAATTTTTCTTGTAAAACCGTTTCTTGAGCAAGTTTAAGCGCCTTTTCCCCTCGTTTTCGCATAAGCGCGTGGACTTTGTGCATAAGTTTCTCTTCAGTTGGCATGTTGGGTCACTTAATGTTCCTTTTTTTGGTATTTGGCTCTTTAGGTATTTTCTGCTGAGCCGAAAGCAAAACTCTTAATAGGTTACTGGGTGCTACCTCAGTTTCATGAGCTCTCACAAACAACTCGAGGACAAATGGCGCAGCCGCTGGGACGATGCCCACCTCTTTGAAGCTGACCCTGACCCCAAAAAACCCAAAGCCTTCGTCACATTCCCCTATCCCTACATGAACGGACCCCTTCATGTTGGACACGCCTTCACCGCCTCCCGCGTGGATGCCTACGCAAGGTTTCGCCGCATGCAAGGCTACAACGTGCTTTGGCCGTGGGGCTGGCACTGGACTGGACAACCCTTGCTGGGGGCAAGTCAACGGGTTGCAAAAGGCGACGAAGCATACATTCGGGTATTGCGGGAAGTTGACGGGGTCCCCGAGGAAGAGCTCCAAAAATTCGTTGACCCCTTGTACATGGCGCAGTACTACACTAACGAAGGGCGCAAAATCGCCCGGCGCATAGGGTTCTCGGTGGATTGGCGCCGGGAGTTCACGACGGTTTGGCCCACTTACCAGAAGTTCATTGAGTGGCAGTACGCTAACCTGTCTGAGAAAGGCTACGTAACCAAAGGAACACACCCCGTGGTTTGGTGCCCAAAAGACAAAAGCCCCACAGGCGACCACGACCGCCAAAGCGGCGAAGGCGTCACCCCCGAAGAGTACACCTTAATCAAATACAAGCTGGACGAGCAAACCTTCTTGCCCGCCGCAACTTTCCGCCCCGAAACCCTCTTTGGCGTAACCAACATGTGGATTAACCCCGAAGCCGACTACGCCCAAGCCATCGTGGACGGAGAAAACTGGATAATCAGTCAACAAGCCGCTGAAAAACTCAAAGAACAAGAACGCACCGTCGAGGTCAAACGGGTTTTCAAAGGTAAAGAACTCATCGGCAAAACCTTCGAAAACCCAGTTACACATAAACGCTTCCCGATTTTGCCAGGCTGGTTTGTAGACGCAAACGTTGCGACGGGTGTGGTTTACAGTGTGCCTGCTCATGCACCGCTGGACTGGCTGGCGCTGCGGGACTTGCAGCAGAAACCCGAGGTTTTGGCGGATTTTGGTGTGGATGCGCAGATGGTGCTGGCGATTAAGCCGATTTCTCTTGTTAAAGTTGAGGGGTACGGTGAGTTTCCCGCAGTGGAAATTGTGGATGAATTGGGGGTTTTGAACCAGCAGGATCCTAAAGCTGAAGAAGCAACCAAAACGCTCTACAAAAAAGAGTTCCACGGCGGTGTCCTCAACGGCAACTGTGGCGTTTATGCGGGTAAGTCTGTGCGGGACATCAAAGAACTGCTCATTCACGACTTCAAAGAGGCAGGGGTGGCGGATAGCATGTATGATTTGCCTGAGCAGGTGGTTTGCCGCTGCATGACACCATGCTTGGTTAAGGTGCTTAGTGACCAGTGGTTCCTCAACTACTCCGACGCGGACTGGAAGGCTCAAGCAAAAGCGGTGGTGGCGCAGATGCGGATTTACCCTGAAGCCGCCAAACCCTGGTTCAACACCGTAATCGACTGGCTTAAAGAGTGGGCGTGTGCGCGGACAACGGGTTTTGGAACGCCGTTGCCGTGGGGGAAAGGCTGGATTATTGAAACCCTCAGCGACAGCACAGTTTACATGGCTTTCTACACCGTAAACAAGCACATACGCCAAAACAACATCAACCCTCAAGCTTTAACCCGCGAAGTCTTTGACTACCTCTTTCTGGGTAAAGGCAACCCTGCTGAACTGGCAAAAACCAGCGGCATAACCGAAACGTTGCTGCAGGAGATGCGCAAAGAATTTCTCTACTGGTACCCGCTGGACCTGCGAAACAGCGCCAAAGAGCTGGTGCCCAACCATCTGAGTTTTTGCATTTTCCACCATGCCGCCTTGTTCCCGCCTGAACACTGGCCCCGCGCAATGGGCGTAAATGGTATGCTCATGATTGAAGGCAAACAGATGCACAAATCCAAAGGCAACTTCATCACCATGAAAGGCGCAGTCGACAAGTACGGCGCCGACGCCACCCGCTGTGCACTGCTTCTTGGCGCAGAGGGCATGGATGACCCCGACTGGCGCGCCGACAACGTCAAAGACATCCAAGGCAAATTTGAAGGCATGCTGGGCTTTGCGGGCAGCATATTGGCGAACGCTAAAGACCCCCAAGTTGGCGTGTTGGAACGTTGGCTAAAAAGCCGGCTGCAGCGGCGCACTGCGGAGGCGACGGCTGGATTGGAAGAGTTGAAGACTCGGACGGCTTTGCAGGCGGCGCTGTTTGACACTTGGAACGACATCCGCTACTACATTCAGCGGAAAGGCAAGGCTGACACGTTGGCGCTTAAGGAAGCTGTGGAGGTTTGGCTGCGGCTGCTGGCGCCCTTTGCACCCTACGTTTGTGAGGAGCTTTGGAGCCAAACCGGCAAAGAAGGCTTCATCAGCGTAGCCCCCTGGCCTAAACAGGACCCAACTGAAGTGGACGTCGCAGCGGAGGAGCAAGAAAACTTTATCGCCGACATAATCGAGGACACCCTCAACATCCTGCGCGCAACCAAAATCTCACCCGCCCGCGTCTGCTTCTACACCGCGTCCCTCTGGAAGTGGCAAGTGTACCAGAAGGTTTTGGAGAAAGCGGTGGCTGGCGAGGCTAAAATAAATGAAGTCATGAAATCGCTTGCCGCTGACCCTGCTTTGAAGCCGCATATGAAGGATGCCGCCAGCTTCGTTCCCAAAATGATAAAGGCGTTGACCAAGTTTTCTGGCGAACGGAAACGCAACCTGTTAAAAATTGGCGTTGTGGATGAGAAGGAAATCTTGCAGGCAGCGACGGGTTTCCTTAGGGAGCGGTTTAACGCTGAGGTTTTGGTGTTTGCCGAAACCGATTCCGAACGCTACGACCCTAAAAAGCGGGCGACCATGGCTATGCCTAATCAGCCTGCAATTTTCATTGAGTAGCCGAACATCCGTCCCTTTATTTTTTGGGCTATGTAGTTATTCTTGGGGCTCTACTTTGTGTTTGTTTTTGCCCAGCCTGAATTTGGCGGTTAAGATTTTTTCGGTGGCAAACAGCCTTGATGCCACGTACATGATGACTAAGGTGAAGATGCCTACATAGAGTATGCCAAACGCTACTGTTGCGTAGTCTCCCAGTACTACGGCTTTGGATGCGATGATGGGATGGCTGAAGGGTATTGCGTAAAACACTGTTTTGATGGCTGCTGGGAGTGTGTTTATGTCGACGTAGACGAGGGCAAGTGATGGAATGAATATTAGGGGGTAGATGTAGCCTACCAAGGCTTGGGCGCCGCGGGCATCCTCCGAGAACGCTGACATAATCACTGCCAACGCCAACGCAGAAAGCAGCGTCACAAACAATGATATACCCAGAAGGGAGTAGCCTAAGGGGGAAGGAACAAGCCCCAACTCTACTAAGTCAATGGCTGTTCCTGCTTGGATGGCGCTTGTCATTGAGCTGAACATAAAGTTGTAGCCCACCAAGACTGCTACGGCAGCTGCGCCAGCGACAAGGATGGTGCTGCTGAGTTTACCCATAAGTATGGCAAAGCGGTCCACTGGGACAGTGAGAAGGGTTTCTAGGGTTTTTTCCTCTTTCTCCTGAGCCACGCTGGTGGCGGCGATTTGCATGGCGTACGTAAGCAGAATCATAATGGTGACGGGCAGCACGATGGACTGCAGGTAAAGTATGGAAGAAAGCTGGGTGGGGTCTACGCCCTGCTCGATTTGTCCTCGGATTATCGTGGACTGCTCGGTTTGGAGCACGTCGGGGGCGACGATGCGGTTAAAGCTGTGAGTTAGCTGGGAAACGCCGCCTGCGCCGACGTTGCTGAATATGCCGCCTTCCTGAAAGATACTGTATATTCCTACTGTTGCGGTTAAGCTTCTGTTGGTGGCGAAGTGTTCATCAACGGCGGCGGAGAAGTTTTGGGGAATCAGTATGAATTCGGTGCGGTTATACCTCGCCAGCAGACCCTCATCCAGCACCTGCTGGGGCGAAGTGTTGTTAATGACTGCCACGTTTGTGTACTGGCTCATGTTGCCGATGAGTTGCCTGCTCCAGTAGCCGTTGTCGTTGTCTACAATCAGCAGCAACTCGGCAGATTTTTGGGCTTGCTCTTGGGCTGTTTCCTGCGCGTAACCCAATACCAAGCCAAGCACGGGCAACATGACAAGGGGCAAAACAATCATGCCGACCAAGATTTTGGGGTCCCGTATGAGCTCTTTGAGTTCTTTGATGAAGATGGTTTTGAAGCCTCTAAGCATAGCCTATCACCTTGGCGAAAACTTCTTCCAGATTCTCGCTACTATACTGCGCCTTTAACTCGGCTGGTTCGCCTTCCAAAACGATTCTGCCCTTGTTCACAAGAGCAACACGGTCGCAGAGGTATTCCACTTCCAGCATGTTGTGGCTGCTAAGCAACACCGTGACGCCGTGCTGCTTAACGTAGTCTTTGATTATTTTGCGGATGTGGTAGGCGTGGAGAACATCCCAGCCGCTTGCGGGCTCATCTAGTATTGACAGCCTGGGTTTGGTCATAAGGGCGCGTGCCAGCAGCAGTCTGCGTTTCATGCCTTTGCTGTAGGTTTTGGCTTTGTCGTTTAAGCGGTCGCCTAAGCCGCTGATTTGTTTGGCTTCCTGTAGGGCTTCTTTAGTGTCTGAGCCGCTGAATTTAGCCATAAACTCAAGATATTCATAGCCGCTTAGATTGCGGTAGGCGCCTGATTCTTCAGGCAGGTAACTGAGGATGCGGCGGACTTTGTCAGGTTGACTGACAACATCAAACCCAAAAACCGTCACCGAACCACCCGTTGGAACAATAAGCGTGCTGATTATACGCAGTGTGGTGGTTTTGCCCGCGCCGTTGGGTCCAATGAGCCCAAAAACTTCCCTTCCTTTATGCTAAAGGAGACATCATTTAAGGCTTGGATGACGCCGAATTTTTTGCTGAGTCCTTGAACTTTAACTGCTATGCTCAAACTTTGCCCCTCTCTGCTGCTTTGTTTTCTCTTAAACGCTATAACGCCTTACTGGTGCAAGCCTTTACCGATGCCTGACGCCTGAAGTGGATTTCTTATTTGCTGTTTGCATCTGTAGGAGCGTTGGTATGTGTCTTTTCTGATTCCTGTATGAACCCTTGATTTTTCTTGTTACGCAAGCTCAACGGAATCTCTACAAGTCGTAGCGGAATTTCTAAAATCTTAGAGAATAAGCCTAAACCCGAAAACATGCCTCGCAGGTTATCCACATCTCCTTGGTTTATGGCTCCAATGAGCGGGGCGCTTCCCAGGTATAACAAGAAGAACAAAAAGAAACCCGCCACAAGCCCCACTATGGGAGATAGGTTGGAGACACCCAGAAAAAGGTATGTAACGACCGCTGCAAAGATTGACGCAGCAAAAATTTTCGCGGAAGACCCAAAATCGGCTTTTGCTCCGTAGCGTTTCCAAATCCAACTTAACCCCCAAATCATTCCCGGCAAGTTGGAAAACAGAATTCCCCCGATGCCAATTAACGCTCCCGTCAGTGGGTTTATTGTCTCCGAGAAAATCAGCAAATACGCAACTATTGGCAAGCTCAAGGCCAAAGACAGCAAACTCTGAATCATTAACCACCGTGTCTCACCTAACCCAATCATCAAAGTTCCTAAACTGATTTGTCCCGCCGCCGCATACAGGTTCAGTATGACGGAAAGCGACAAAAACAACGGGGCAAACGGAAACTTTCCGGGCCAAAGCGTGTTGACTAGGGGGTTTGCCAGTGTCATCAGAATCATGGTTGCGGGAACAATGATTATGGCAGTGTATTTTACGGAGGAGGCAAAAACCGTTTTGAGTAGTTGGGGCTCCTTTTGGGGGTCAACCTTGGCGAAGGTGGGAAACAACGCCGTTGAAATTGGCACGGTGATGAAGGTTAAAACTACGCTAAAGTATGTTGCTGCGTAATAGTCACCCATTAACGCTGCCCCCGCGATGGGTGCCATCAGAAACGCAAAAACCAGCGGCAGAAGACCCACCACCATGTTGGAAACCATTAAGGGCGTGCCGTAAGATAACATGCCTTTGAGGGTCTTTTTAATTTCGGTTTTGCCCACTTTGAATTTTTGGATGGGTCTGAATAATATGAAGTACACGAGTGCCATGCTGATGGCTGCCCCTGCGGCATAAGATATAACGGTGCCCATTATGGCGCCAAACACGCTGAACCCCAAAATCACAAGGACAGGACCCAAAGCTGTCTTGACCACTGCTTGGAGTATAGTTGATAGACTGTTTAGGTTCATTCTTTCGAACCCAACAAATATTGAGCCCGTTGCGGCGATGACTGCGCTGGCAAAAATCGACAAGGACATAACCGCAATTAATGGTCCGGTTTCAGGCATCTTTAGGAAGGCTGCTAAGAAGTTGGCAAGCCCAAAACAAATCAGGGATAACACGGTGCCGCTGATTAACTCAAAAAGCACGCCCGAGACAAGGACATCGTGTATTTCGGCTTCTCTTCCTGCGGCTCGGAGGCTGGCTATTTGTTTGGTCATGGCGGAGTTGACGCCCCAGTCGCGGAAGTAATTAATCATGGAGACGGGAATTAAGGCGACGCTGTATATGCCTAGCTCGTCACGGGTCAAAAGCGTGTTTAAAATGAGGGTTCCTAAAGCCAAAATAACGGTGGAGCCGACCACTCCGATGAGCAGCTGAAAACTTCCAGTAGCGGAAGATTTGCCCATGTCCCGAGCTTTATCCATGCCTACTTCAAATGATGGCTGGTTATTTAACTATTTAATAAATCGCTGTTTCATATGTCAGCTTTTTTAGGCTACAGTTCAGCAGCCAAACAAGTCCGCCCTGAAAATGGTGCACCCTCAAACCTACCTACTGCTTGCTTGGCGCTTACGGTATTGTCAACATCAAGTTCACTGAACGCTTGTGATTTTCAAAGTCGCCCAAGGTTGTGTTGTAGAGCCAAAGTTCAAAAACCAAATAGCTTACATTGCTGACTTTTTCGGGTTCCCACGCAAACGGGTTGGTTTCCAACTTGCTTGAGAAACCGTTGAAGCTGACTTGGCTAAGGTTCACTTGGGAGAGGGTTTGGTTATAACTGTAATCGATGCTGAAGGTGAGGGGGATGTCGGTGGTTTGTTGATTAGCGACAAACACCGTGGTGTTATACAGGGAATCAGTTGGCGTGTTGGTGTCAAACTGGGTTTTATTTTGAAGCTTGACTTGAATCATGTAGTACGCTGCGTATCCCAATTGGTTTCCCACTTCCAAAAACACCGAGTAGTCCTGGTTTGCTGTGACGGCTGAAGGATAGTCAGCGGCGATATGTTGCGGACCCAAAAGCCCAAGTTCACTAAACGAATCCCTCGAAGGGAAAACAGTCAACTGCTCAATTGCAGGAGACGCAACAAACAACGCCACCACAAACGTGGCGACACAAAGAACCGTTTTATACTGAACTACGTTCATGATTCTGCTCCTCTAACCCTCTGTTTTTTCTGTCAATGTACATCCATCCCGCCGCTCCAAGACCTAAAACAGTCAAGGAACCAATCAGAGATATCAAAAAAAGCTGAAAGCTTTGGCTTTTTTCTGAATTAGACGCCTCTACGGCAGAGTTCACTTGAGCTTTAAAGCCACTCAAAAGCGTTTGGCTTTCGATAACCAAATCGTAAGCGGCATCGGTGTTGTTTCGGGACTGCGCCAACTCCGCTTCTTCCAACAACTCGCTGGCTCCATTGAGTGTGGTTAGAAGCGAAGTAACGTTGGCGCCTGCCTGCTCTGCGTTCTGTGTTTGAATAAAGCATTCGTTAAGGCTTTTTTTCACTTCGGCAATAGCTGTGCTGGATATGGTTGAATTTGCCCAAGCAACTGGAAAAGTTGCGAATGCCACAAAAAAAATCGCAATCTCTGCGCAGGTGACTACCTTTAAAATGTTCATTTTTAGTTCCTCTTGCAGTTATCTGAAACCTAATTTGAACCCACAGGGGTCTTGCATAGCTCTTCCAGCTCGTCTTTCTTTTTTCGGACTTCTTCAAGGCGTTTTTCGGCGTATTTGCTGCTTTTAGCGTAGTTTTTGTAGGCTGTTAAGAATTCTTTGCCTTTCTCGGTGAGCACGTAGTGTTGTTGGTCTTGGTTAAACGAAATCAGCGAAGACGCCACAACTTCATCTAAGTATTTTATCAAAACGCGATAACTCAGGTTAGCTTGATACATAATTTGGGTTCGTTTGGCGTTTTTGCTGGCTGCGGTTAGAATATCCGCGATGATGTCCAGCTTATCCCTATAATTCACTTTGGTCAACACCTCCTGAAAAAGGAAAAACTGCTGGTTAAGCTAAAAACGTTATTTGTGGAGCCAGCCCCGTCCGCCTTTTTTGGGTTGCTGAATTTCTTTCTTTTCGGGGCGGTACGATTCAGCACGTTTTATTTTCTTAGGTTTCTGATTTATGATTTCTTTTTTGATAAATTTGTTCCATCCACCAACCTGAGGGTCAGGCTGAACGTAACGTTCAGCGTTTTCGATTTGGTGGCGTTCTAAAATCTCTTTAAAGTTTAAAACCTTGAAATCTCTGGTCGCGTGGATTATTGTGCCTTGGTCAACAAACAATGATGAATAGTCAGCGACGGCTATGCCTTCGGCGCGTACGCGGTCGTCAAAGCGTTCTTTCCAGAGTTTTTTCCATTCGGTTTTTAACTCTTCAACTGCCTCTTTAGGAGCGTCCGCCATGTCACATGAACTCCTTTTGTTGGGCAGAAGTTTTGTTTCCGTGATTTGGCATTTTTTTGTTTTTTCTCCCTTTAACCTTAATACTATGGTTTGCTGACGCCCTTACAATCCACGCGGGACCTAAGTGAGGTGTTCTGGAACAAAGATATGTTTTTCTGTATTCCGAATCAGCGTATTATAGAAGCAAGAGTGTAGCTTATAGGTGATTTTCCTTTTCAGGAATATAATGCTTTATTGTTACATCCTGAAACAACAAGTTCCCCAGTAACAGAAAAGCTTGGAATGTTTAAATTCTACTTTTTCCAAATACGGAGATGGAGCATTAAGTTATGATGAGTCCAGTTTCTGTGGAAGACGTCTATTCAACAACGTTTTACACCGTTAATGAAAACGAAACGTTGTCGACTTGTTTGGAGATGTTTAAAAAGAAAACTCCACCCGTTTTAGCCGTACTTGACGACAAAGACAAATATGTTGGTGTTATCTCACGGAGATGGATTGTCCGCGCAAGACTTGACCCTGCCACAACCAAAGTTAAGTCCCTGATGCGTCCTGCACCTAAAGTGGAGCTTAATCAATCCTTGAGTAAGGTAGCTCGGCTTATGATACAAAGCGGCGTGCGGCAGCTTCCTGTTTTTGAAAAGGACAGGCTTTTGGGTTTTGTCACTGACGAAGATATTATTCATGGAGCCGTAACTCAAGAGTGGGGCACCACGCCTGTTGAGCAGATTATGACCAAAGCGCCCTTTTCTATTGATACTGTCCGCTCGGTGGGGGCAGTTCTGAGCCTATTTCGGGAGCATGACATCAGTCACGTGCCTGTAGTAGAAGAGGGCAAAGTTGTTGGTTTAATCAGCACTCAGGACATCATTGAAAATGTCTTCCAGCCTAATCAACGCCAAACTTTGGGGGATATTAAAGGTGAAAAGATTCAGGTTCTTAGTATTCCTGCGAAAGGTGTCATGACAAGCCCCGTTGTAACCGTGACCCCTGAAACGTCGCTGAAAGATGCGGAAAGTAAAATGCATAACTTTAACGTTCATTGCCTTGTTACTTTAGCTAAAGAGCGGCTGGTAGGTATAGTGACTAAACTGGACTTTTTGGAGCCCATCAGCCAGATGGAAGACCTTGACCGACGCCTCACCATACAGTTCGCATCCAAAGGCGCCATAATTGGCGAAAACGCGCAGGGTTTCATGATGGGCGAATTTGACAGTTTTGCCCGCAAATACAAGGAACTTTTGGAGTCAGGCACCTTGTTTGTTTACATGAAACTGCACGGAACCAACCACAAAGGACAGCCGTTAATCCACTGCCGCCTACAACTGCGTACCGTGAAGGGCATCCGCGGCTTCTTCACCGCTTCCGCTGAAGGCTTTGGCGTGGAGCCCACCTTCCGTGTTGCGTTGGATCGGCTGGATAAGCGGATTCTGAGAAGCAAGGAACTCTCCTTTGACCCCACCTACGCAAGGGAGTACCTTAGAGGTTACGGGTTCCCCTCCGAGGAATTCTAACCTTCCATCCCCCTTTCTTATCCTCTTAAGATACAGCACGTGTGGCTTGCTGTCCGTCTGGCATTTTAGACTTCGATGCGGCTGCCATCAAACCCCAATCTTGATATGCCCAGCTCGTTTTTCATCTCTCTCAGCTGTGCCAGCGTGAAAACGGGTCCGTCGCGGCAGACGCGGTATTTGCCAATCATGCAGCTTCCACACAATCCGATGCCGCACCGCATAACCCTCTCTAAGCTGGCTTCCAGGGCAACCTTGCGTTTTTCGGCTATGTCCACAATTTTACGCATCATTTTTTCGGGTCCACAGGTGTAAATCATGCTGAATTTTTGGCTGTCCACCAGCTTCTCGATGGGGTCGGTGGCGAGGCATTGAAGCCCGTAGCTGCCGTCTTCGGTGGTGGAGATAGCGCTTTCATCGGTGCATAACGCGTCCAGTTCGTTGAGGAATACGAGTTCGTTTTTGGTTTTAGCGCCCACAATAAAGCTTAGCCGCTCCGCTTTTGCTGCTAAGCGTTTTGCCAAAAACAGCAAGGGCGCGGTGCCTGTGCCTCCTCCGACTAAGAGGGCTCTGCCGCGGGTTTCGGTAAAGCAGGTGCCAAAGGGTCCCCGCACGCCTAGTCGATCGCCAGTTTTCATGGTGTGCAGGTGTCGTGTGGCGTCGCCCACTGCACGGACGCTAACCTGCACTTCTCCGTTGCCTGCGTTAAGAATGCTGAGGGGGATTTCGTCGATGCCCGGTATCCAGAGCATCAGGAACTGGCCTGGTTTGGCTTTGGCGCACAGTTCGTCTTGTAAGGTGTAGGTTTTGACGGTTTCGGTTTCGTCTTTAACGTTTATGATGGGGGTGGTTCTTACGGTGTTAAGCTTGGTGGCATAAGCCGACAATTTCTTTCACACTCCGATATCCTTTACGTTTAAGGTAACTGGTTACTCCACGGTTAATGGCTTGAAACACGCTTGGCTCCTCTGAGGCTACGGCGGTGCCGACCTGCACAGCTGAGGCGCCTGCAAGGAAAAACTCCACTGCATCCTTCCAGTTGGTGATGCCGCCGCATCCGAAAATGGGCAATTTTACGGCTTCGAACACGTCGTAGACGCACCGCAGGGCGATGGGTTTGACGGCTGGTCCTGACATGCCGCCCCGCACGTTGCTTAGAATGGGGGTTTGGGTTTCTATGTCTATGACTACGGCGCGGACGGTGTTGACCACGGTTAGGGCGTCGGCTCCTGCTTTTTCGGCGGCTTTTGCCAGTTCAGTGATGTCGGTAACGTTAGGGGAGAGCTTCACGATGACGGGTTTTTGTGTAGCGGCTTTGACTTTGCAGATGACTTCAGTGAGCAGTTTGGGGTTTTGTCCGATTTCGGAGCCTGTGTATTTGACGTGGGGGCAGGAAACGTTGAGTTCCACGGCGTCGGCTCCGGCGTCGGCTGCTTTTTGGGAAACCAGTGCGTATTCTTCGGCGGTGTAGCCGAAAACGCTTACGATAAGGGGGACTTTGAGGAGGGTTTTGGAGTAGGTGATTTCTTCGGTGTATTGGTTTATGCCGGGGTTTGGGAGTCCGACGGCGTTTATGAGGGCGTTTTTGGCTTGGACGACGGTGGGGTTGGGGTAGCCTGGGCGGGGGTTGACGCCGACGGATTTGGTGACGACGGTTCCTGCGCCGCCTTTTGCGGCTAGCTGGAGGGATTCGGCGGTGTATCCCAGTATGCCTGAGGCTAGGGCGGTTGGGGTTTTGAGCTGTAACTGGGCTATGTTTGTGGATAATAAGTTGCTCAAGGGTGTTTTGCACCTGAAACGTTCTTGTGTATGTGTGTATGTGAACAGAGATAAACCTTATTTATTGGCTTTCTAAGTTAAGGCTATGGAAGTAGTCACTTGTTCATTTGTTTTATGTTGGGATTGCGTTGTACGTTCAACCATAATTATTAATAAGCCCGTGCGACAACCAAGGTAATTCACTCGAAGATGTGAAACATGGATGGCGAACAATACACTAGGAACAAAAATAGTGTTAACTGCGTCCGCCACAGAGATGAGTGAATACGGCAACAGCCAATTCACTGCTTTTGTAGGTGGATTCGCAAGCGGGCCCGTCCCCCGATGGGTATGCCAAAAGTTTTTGTATCCTCCAATTGAACGCAACGGCGACGGCAAGGCAAAAGTTGCCCCCTACGGGTTGCGTAAGGTGGAGGCGCTGCTTTTAGCAAACGGCTTTTCTCCATCCGAAGTTGCAGTGGTGCACCCAAACGATTTATCCCAATTCATTGGATCTAAAACCAAAGCCGTGGGCATATCGTCCATGGACCCGTTAGGCATGGGGTATGTCAGCAAAACTTACTCGTCGCTTATCGGCGGCGGAGAACCCATGAACGCCGTTGAGTTCAAAAATCTTGCCAAACACCCCGCCATACTGCGTTACAAACCCAAAGTTATCGTGGGCGGTTTTGGTAGCTGGCAGTTGGAGCGGAAACATTTGACGCGCGATTATGGCGTGGACTGCCTTGTGATGGGTCCCGGGCAGGAGGGCGTTTTGGAGGCTTTTCAAAAAGCGGTTGCGGGCGAGGCTTTGCCGCAGCGGATTCGTTCACCCAGCAAGGTTGACGAGGAGTACCCTGAGATTAGGCATGCGGCGATTCATGGGGCGGTGGAAATCAGCAAAGGCTGTGGCAGAAACTGTCAATTTTGCACGCCTACAGTGCTAAAAAAGGTGGATACGCCGCTGGAGAAGATAGTTTCAGAAGTAGAGGTTACGGCGCGCGAACAAGGAGAGAAGGGCGCCCACATAACGTTGGTGACTGAGGATTTGTTCCTTTACGGCGCCAAAGACAAAACGTTTGTGCCCAACGAGGAAGCCGTTATCAAACTCGTGCGCAGTGTTGCAGCGGTTCCCAACGTGCACGCGATTCAGCCCAGCCACATGTCTCTTGCGCCTGTGGTTTGCAAGCCAGACATGATACGGCAAATCGCTGA
The DNA here is from genome assembly GCA_041447175.1 of Candidatus Bathyarchaeia archaeon. Classification (NCBI taxonomy): domain Archaea; kingdom Thermoproteati; phylum Candidatus Bathyarchaeota; class Bathyarchaeia (SeqCode); species Bathyarchaeia archaeon. Next base: position 562,982 of record CP166960.1, read on the forward strand.
AGTCCTAATCGAGCACAGCTGGTATAACCATACCGGCAACCCCATCGTGACTGGCGAGCCGGGCAGCGAAACGGGTAGCGGGCGGCTTATGAAGAAATACATGGGCGGCAAAATGTTGCCCTACAAGCCTGACCAATGGCAAGAAATCGTCACGCAGGCTTTCGGCATCCTTAACGATAATGACTGGTATCCGTTGGCGACTTTGATTGTGGGGTTGCCTGACGAAACCGAAGCCGACGTAGCCGACACCATGGATTTGATGGATGATTTGCGGGGATTCAATGCGTTCTATGTGCCGTTGTTTTTTGTTCCGTTAGAGGACTGTTTGCTGATGAACCGGCAGGGCACCGAAGTGGACTCGCTGACCAAAATGCGCTGGGAGTTTCTCACCCGCTGCTGGGAGTACAACGTGCGGATTTGGCGCAAAACCTTCTTAGGCAACAGGATAACTAATCCGACACTTTTGAGCGTCTTTGACCACGGCGCCATCATGGTTGCCGCCAAAGTTGCCCAAAAATACTACAAATGGAGTGGCGACCAAGAGTTTGCTGACGCCCTCTGGAAACTTGCAAACTGCAACTGACCAGTTTTTTCTTTTTTGCTTTATTTTTGCCTTTTAATTCGCAACCAATACGCATGAAATGAATTCCGTTTTGTTTCATAAACGCTTAAGTAACATGCGGCTCGCTTCAGGGGGCATGCTTCGGGAAGCCAAGGGCTTTGCCCAGTTCATCAGCGTCGAGCGCGGCTTGATGCTTTTCATGATATCCGTCGGCACCGTGTTCCTCACCGCCGGAACCCTTGACTGGAGCGCAGCATTATACCTTGGCGTGACGGTTTTTTGCATTTGGAGTGCGGTTGATGCTATAAACAATGTCTGTGACGTGGATTTGGATGTGCTCTCCGATCCCCACCGTGCACAATTCACCAAGCGACTGGGCAAAATGGGCTTGCTCATCGTGGGCGCCTTCACCGCAATCTCCCTCGCACTGGGCGCAGTAACCATGATTCCCTACGTGGTACTCTTTGTCGCGTTAGGGCTGCTCTTTGGCGTACTCTACTCGGTTCCGCCTTTCCGCCTCCGCAAAACCGCCTACAAACCCCTCGTCAACTTCACCGTTGGCGCCGTCCCCGTCCTCATTGTGGCGTCGTTTTTTGAAGTGTTTTCGGCGCGCGTGGTTTCGCTGGCTATGCTTATCGGCGCAACAACAGCCATAAACAGCCTCTGGGAAGACCTTGCCGACTTCGCCTCCGACTTCAACAGCGGCTCGCGAACGGTGCCGATTATCTTTGGCTTCCGCAAAGGGCTCCTCATAACCATCGTTATGGGGTACGCGATGCTTCCGATGATGGTTTTCGTGGGCATCCTCTTCCAGCTCGCCTGGGTCTACTACGCCTCACTGCTGGGGCTGGCAATGTTCATCACGCTACGACTGGTACAAAAACGCGTCACACTGTTCCAAGACCAAAAAACCGACACCAAAAAACTTCACAAACTTGGCGAAGTACTGGCAAAAGACTTTGTAATAATCGCTATAGTGTTTACGCTGAGTTTAATGATAAGCAGCCTAATAAAAATCAACCCAACATTTTTCTAAAGACGTTCTTAGTTGAAAAAGATGGATACACAATACACTTTAAGTGAAAGGGTTGAAGTGTTAGAAATAAACTTCTGCTTAACTTTGCTTGTTTACGTATACCCAAGTTTGCAATTTTCTTCTTATTCTTCTGCAAAGTAGTCTAAATCAATTTTTTTAACTTCATAACTTGTTACTTCTGAGACACCGATATTAAACTCAATCATTAATTCTGCCAGTTTTTGTCCGTCTATTAAGACTATTTTTGGTGAGTCTATTTTTTCTGTATAAGTAATTGCTTCTTTCGAATAATTGGATGTGGTTATAAAAATGCCTTTGTTTGCACCTTGCCCTTTTAATGCTCCGACAAATCTGTGTATTTCTGGGCTTCCCACGGTTGCAGTCCATCTTTTGGCTTGAAGGAAGATTTTGTCAAGTCCTAACCGGTCTTCCTTTATTATTCCATCGATGCCTTGATCGCCGCTTTGACCTATTGCCCTTCCCGCATCTTTTCTTGAACCGCCATACCCCATTTTTAATAAAAGTTCAACAATTATATTTTCAAAAAAACGCGGAGACACTTTAACGATTTCTTTAAGCAGTTCTTCAATTAACTCAGTTTTTATTCTCTGATGGGCTTCTTCAAGTTTTTCAATTGGGTTCAATGGTTCGTTTTTATCTTTTCGTTTGTTCTCCTTTTGTGTCTCCTCTTTTGTTTCTTTTGGTTTTACGAACTTCACGAATTCAGGAAATCGTTTAAGATAATTAACGTTTATTCTGGAGGGTTTGGTTCTTAATGCTTTGTTTCCCCTTTCTGTTATTTTATAAAACCCTCTTCTGGTTGTTTCTATAAGTTCTGCTTTTTCTAAGTATAATCTTGCCCATCTTATCCTATTGTTTATGATCGGCTCAAACTCGCTTGGCAAAAGTTCTTTTTGCTCCTTTTCAGTCAAGTTAAAAGCACTGTAAATTTGTTCTCTGACTTCATTCAACGAGTGCTCTTTGTTATCCTTCAGAGACTTTAAAAATGGGAGCATGACAGTTTCGTAGTCAGGGATGGGCATACAATTGTGTAAGTATGTTTTGTATAAAGATTTTTCGTGATTAACTACAAGCTGGTTTATGAATCAATCCTTGTTTTTCTATGGGTGCCACGAAGCGGAAGGTTAATTTGGGTGTTTGTTACATTAGGCTAACTGTTTGCCGGCCATTGGGCGCGGGTTCCACCTGATCCCGTTCCGAACTCAGAAGTTAAGCCGTGTTCCGTTCCCTGCTGTATTGCGGTCTTCGGCCGCGAGAACCCGGGAAAGCTGGCAACACTTCTACCCTTTTAATTTTCAGCTTTCACCTCAGCCTTTTTCGTTGGGGCCGTCTCAGGTCATTAGTCTGCATACTTTTGTGAACCCCAAAGCTGCTGTCCCACACCGCGTCTGCCGCCATGGACCTATTTGGATGCTAATAACATATCTATGCAGAACCTATAGAGGGGTCTATCGGGAAATTTTGAGCCATACACTTGAAAGCAGAAAGACGTAGAATATAGGGGTGGGCTTGAACGGTGTGGTGCCCTGCTGGCAGAGACTTTAGCACACGCAACCGCGGGCGTTAGCAAAAAAGGCGCAAATTCGCATCTGATTACGCTAATTGGTGCCCTTTCAAACTTCTCTCTTGACGCCAATGTACTTAAAGTATGCAACTGTGCGCTTGTGAATCAGCGAAAAACTACACAAAACAGCAAAAGAAACAACTCACAATCCACAACCCGCGATTAAGCAACATTTATTTCTTCGCCTAACAAAATGTTTATATGTGCTGAATGTGCATCATGGTAAAGTCAGCTAAATCAGCTGCCCCGCAATATCAACATATGGCGGCGGCTCAACCCCAACCGAACCGGCGAATACGCCTTGCAGGGATGCGGGAGTTGGCCTCCAATTGCGGGGACACACATGTAGACCTGACTAATTGCTCAGTTAGGTCTGAATTGGGCTTTGACGTTTGTGGAGTAGATCTCCCTCCAAATCCAGTAAAAAGTTAAAGGCAATTAGCGAAAAACGTACACATAATAAACCATAGCAACCGACAGTTCAGCGGAGTCGCATTGAGGTGCGTAACTCCGGTTGATCCTGCCGGACCCCACTGCTATCGGGATGAGACTAAGACATGCTAGTCGAGCGCCTCCCAGCCATGTGGGAGGAGCGGCGTACAGCTCAGTAACACGTGGCTAACCTGCCCTTGGGATAGGAACACCCCCGGGAAACTGGGGCTAATTCCCAATAGGTGGAAAACTCTGGAATGAGTTTCCACCCGAAAAGACATCTGGAGCATGCTTCTAGGTGCCGCCCAAGGATGGGGCCGCGTCCGATCAGGTTGTTGGTGAGGTAATGGCCCACCAAGCCTATTACCGGTGCGGGCCGTGAGAGCGGGAGCCCGGAGATGGGTACTGAGACAAGGGCCCAGGTCCTACGGGGCGCAGCAGTCGCGAAACCTTTGCAATACACGCAAGTGTGACAGGGTCATCCCGAGTGCCGACCGCTGAGGTTGGCTTTTACCCAGTCTAGACAGCTGGGGGAATAAGGAGAGGGCAAGTCTGGTGTCAGCCGCCGCGGTAATACCAGCTCTCCGAGTGGTGTGGACGTTTATTGGGCCTAAAGCATCCGTAGCTGGCTGAACAAGTCCCCTGTTAAATCCACCGATTTAATCGTTGGCGTGCGGGGGATACTGTTCGGCTAGGGGACGAGAGAGGCAGACGGTATTCTCGGGGTAGGGGTGAAATCCTATAATCCCGGGAAGACCACCAGTGGCGAAGGCTGTCTGCTAGAACGCGCCCGACGGTGAGGGATGAAAGCTGGGGGAGCGAACCGGATTAGATACCCGGGTAGTCCCAGCTGTAAACGATGCAGACTAGGTGTTTGGACGGCCACGTGCCGTTCTAGTGCCGCAGGGAAGCTGTTAAGTCTGCCGCCTGGGGAGTACGATCGCAAGATTGAAACTTAAAGGAATTGGCGGGGGAGCACCACAAGGGGTGAAGCTTGCGGTTTAATTGGAGTCAACGCCGGAAATCTCACCGGGAGCGACAGCAGAGTGAAGGCCAGATTAAAGGTCTTGCTAGACGAGCTGAGAGGAGGTGCATGGCCGTCGCCAGTTCGTGCCGTGAGGTGTCCTGTTAAGTCAGGCAACGATCGAGACCCGCGTCCTCTGTTGCTACCAGTTTTGCGCTGGGCACACTGAGGAGACCGCCACTGATAAAGTGGAGGAGGGAGCGGGCCACGGCAGGTCAGTATGCCCCGAATCTCCCGGGCCACACGCGAGCTGCAATGGCAGGTACAATGGGTTCCAACCTCGAAAGGGGGAGGCAATCTCGAAAACCTGCCGTAGTTGGGATCGAGGGCTGTAACTCGCCCTCGTGAACATGGAATCCCTAGTAATCGCGTGTCATCAGCGCGCGGTGAATACGTCCCTGCTCCTTGCACACACCGCCCGTCGTTCCACCCGAGCGACTTTTGGGTGAGGCGTCGTCTTCTTGGCGGCGTCGAATCTGAGTTTCGTGAGGGGGGAAAAGTCGTAACAAGGTGGCCGTAGGGGAACCTGCGGCCGGATCACCTCCTAAGAAAGCACTTTGCTTTTTACTGGAGGAGCAAGGAGAACGCCACAATCCTGAAATTCAGGGAAACGTCAAAGCCCATTCATTCACATGTGAAAAAAGAGCAAAACTTTTGTCTGTCAATACCCTAACATAACAGTTTGTTCCAATTTTTTACAAGGCTTTACTGATTTCAACTTAGAATTAAACTTTTAAAACATTAAGCTTCCTTTTAAACTGCGTGTTTCAACAAAAATATGGGGCGTTACCTTCAGTTTAAAGGCCTAACACGCCCTTTGCTTAGTTTTCTTTGCTTTCTTGTTCTGTGCTTGCTTCTTCCTGTCTGTCTTCTTCTCCTGGAAGTACCTCGTCTGTTTCGGTTGCCCGCGTATTTAGATTCTCCCTTTCATTCTTCACAAAACTAACTTTACCCCTAATAGCTTTGAGCCGCTCCACCTCTTTTTGCGATTATGCTCATTCTTCTGAGTGCGCTTTGAATTGAGAATTCAGGGTAACTCAACAGCACCTGTAAGGTTAACTCGTGGGGTGTATCTGTTACGATTTCTGTGCTGACGAGCATGCGGCGGGCGAAAACTTTTGATGTTTTGCCGTTGTTTGGTGGATAAGGTGTGTTACCCACTTTTTTGGGAGCGAAATAGTGTAGGTGGAGTTACCTGTGAACTGCACTTTCCTTGTCTCCTCATCCTGCCTTCGTAACACCTTGGAAAAGCCCCTGCTGTGTACTGTGAAAAATAGTGTTGGAATAAATTGGTTTTCTATATAATCTGTGGATCACTAATTAGTCTATAACAACTATTGTCGAAACCGATATAGCGATTACTGCTTGCAAAACGACAACAAAACATGTGTGTGACCGAAAAAGCCCTACACAGCCAAATCAAGTTGCTGGCAAGGCCTTATTTGGAAGTTCATGTTGAAGGGAGGAATACCTGTGGGAAAGGTCCAAACCAAAGGATTCAACTTATGGTTTAGCAACAATCATGTGCTTAAAGACATCAACATCGAAATCACTGAAAACGCTGTAACCGCCGTTATGGGTCCTTCAGGATGCGGTAAATCAACGCTTATTCGGTCAATCAACCGCATGAACGACCTCATAAACGGATGTAAAACATCAGGCGATATATTTGTTGACGGACAAAACATCTACGGCGCCAACAGCGGAAACGTTTACGACCTCCGCCGCAGGATTGGCATGGTATTCCAAAAACCCAACCCCTTCCCAAAATCCATCTTTGAAAACGTAGCGTTTGGGCCAAAAATTCACAAAACCGCCAAAGGCGAAAAACTACGAGAAATCGTCGAGCAAAGCCTTCGCGGATCTGCCCTTTGGGATGAAGTTAAAGACCGCCTAAACGACAGCGCTTTAAGCCTTTCTGGAGGGCAACAGCAGCGACTTTGCATCGCTCGCGCGTTGGCGGCTGAACCTGAATTGATTCTTTGGATGAACCTTGCAGTGCCCTTGACCCCGCCGCGACTGCTCGCATTGAATCGCTTGTGGTTGAGCTAAAAAGAAATATACTGTCATAATTGTCACTCACAATTTGCAGCAAGCAACTCGCGTTTCTGGCTTCACAGCATTCATGTATGTTGGTAAGCTTGTGGAGTTTGGGGAAACAAAACAGGTTTTTGAGCATCCTCAGACTGTGTTGACAGAAAGATACATCGGAGGAAAATTCGGATAGCACCTTTGCTTTTTTGTGTTCCACGAAATGGGCAGCAATGTCTAAAACCTTTCTTTCTTTGGGTTGTGGTTATATGTTAGTGTGTGATGGTTGTATGGACAGAGGTTTGATGAGTCATTAGTCCCAAGAAACGCTCGCCCAGAAACGCCAAAAACAAGCGTTCCCTAAGCATAAGCGATTTGCCCGTGCAGGTAGATCAGGAATACGAGTTTGACATAATTCAAATGAGCCCCAATGGAGAAGGAATAGCCAAAGTCAAAGGTTACTCAGTTTTCATTAACGGCGCCAAAACCGGTGAGCATGTACGTGCACGAGTCAAACGTGTGGACCTCCTTTGTGCAGACGCTGAACTCACCCGATAGAAGCGATTAGTATGCCGCTTTTTCAGTGTTTCAAGTGTAACCGAAAAGTGCGCACCCAATACGAGTTAAGCTGCACTGGTGATGTCAAACGGAACGTGGAGAAGGCACCTTGGTGCTGTGGTGAACCCATGACTGAAATCATGGATGACTAACCTAAAAGTAAGCCCACAAGAAAACTTAGCAGAGGCGCGGCAACCCACCCCAACAGTATAATCAAAAAGGGCTTAAGTGAAACAAACCTTGTTTTGTAGGCAAATCCCGTTCCAAAAACTGCTGCGGTGGTTGTTTGTGTATTGGATAGGGGAATATTGAAAATTGTAGCTGCCTCCACTAAAATGGTGGATGCTATCAAGGTTGCTTCTGCGTTTGCGTACCGCATTGAAAAGAATTCCTCCGAGATTCTACTTATCGCGCCTTCGCCCAAAAGAAACGAACCTGCAAATATCCCTCCAACCGCCGCCAAAACCGTGAATGCATCAAAGCCTCCTGTGGCAACAATTAATCCAAGTGTGTTGGCGCCCAAGACGTAAGCCGAAGTAAACGACAGCACAATTAGCAGTACTTTGTATGCTTGTAGTCGACGCCAGAAATTTCTTGGCCAGCTGCGGGTCAGGCTTCGGATCAAGAAGTAGGCAAAAACGAATGCGGCTACTGGGGCAAAAACCCAAGTGAAAGACACCAGAAGCATATAGTTGCCGCTTAAGCCTGCATTGCCCGCGACTGAGAATCCAGCAAGCAGACCAACCAATGACATATTCAACGACATCGGCACGCGCATTACTGATGCTACAACAAAAACTAAAATCGAAACAAGCAAAGCCTCCAGCCGCAAGACTGCCGAAGCTTCAGGAAACAACACCCCCACTGATTGCGCCATAGCTGAACCTTGCGCCAAAAGCCCAACTGCAAACCCTGCTGCCCCCAGAAACATACCAAAGCGTTTGGTTATGATTCGGGAACCTACTGCTGGTCCTACGCATGCCGACAGGTTATTGCCTGAAACCAGCATAACCGCCAGAAAGGTTAATGCCACAAGGGCAATTGAGAGCAACATTTGAGTTCTCACTTAAAGATTGAAGTAACAACTGAAATGATAAGGTCCGAGAGGTCTTCGCAGCAATCCAAGATATCATCTGTTTTATGCAGCAGTCCGCTGTAGTGGTAAAACTGCAGAAAATGCATCTTCGGAGCCGCCGCGTACAGTTCGTCAAAACTTGCGTCTTTGATGTCGTCGCCTTCCTCTTCTATTGCTTCAACTTCTTTACCCAGACGCAAAATTTCTTCAATGTTATCCGTGGAGAGTGCCTGTTTGAGTTTGTTTAGCGATTGGTCGGCAAGTTCAAACAGTTTTTGGTAAACTGACGCCCACTCTGCTTGTGGCGACGTTTTATTGTCTTCCATTTTTGCTTTGGACATTCGTCCTAATTCTCGGCTTAGATAATAGTATAGGTCTACTATGTCGTCGGCTACGTGGACGCTGCGTAGGAGGTTATCAATGAGGTTTGGGCTGATGGCTCCGCCTGTGATTTGCTCGCTTAGTTGAAAGGCGATTTCGTCAGCTTGCCTCTCCAAGTTCCGTACCGCCTGCATGTCAGCGTTAAGTTCTGGGTTGTTGTAGCCGGACTTGAACATTTTTTTGACAATGATGTTGGCTTTAGCTGCTGTGTCAACGATTTGGAAAAGTTTGTCAAAAATGCTTCTTTCGCCGATAACCAAGATTCTTTTAAGGTTTTTCAAAAGCAGAGTTCCCCTACAATAGGTATTGCAAAGTTGTCTATTAAACTTCGAGGTTACCTACCTTCTTTGGGTGAGGGCGAAAACTAATTGCCCCCTTCTTGTTTTCTCCATGTTTATTATGAAAAAGGGGTTGGGTTGTTTTGTACTTGGTCGAGAGGTGATTTTGACTTAATTTTTAGCAAGAAAAAGTGTAGATTTGTGTTTATCTGGTTAGCCATTTGTTCTTTTTGAGGCTCAATACGGCTGGAAACAGTACCCATGGGAGTATAAGCGCGGAAATGAGGTTCATGACTGGCTTATATACCCAATGTTTTGCGGTGGGGTCTCTGAATTTGTAGTCCACTCCGTTGAATAAGCCGATAAGTAGTTGTGAGGCAACGAAGATGAAGGGGTACCAGTAAGAATGCAGAACCAACGGGCCGTAAATGAAGATTGATACGATAATCGCTGGGGCAATGAACGTGGACATAAATTCCAAGTAGAACAACATTGCCATTATAGGATTTTTACGCCAGAAGAATGCGCTAACAAAGAATGTTGAACGTAAGTAACCCTTCTTCCATCTTATCTGCTGCCTAATGTATTGACGAGGTTTTTCGGGTACATCCGTATGCACTACAGCGGTGGGAACATACGCGGTTCTCCATGTCATCATCGCATGTGACGTTAATCCGCGGTCTTCAGCGTCATCATAACTAGCCATTGATATGAGCAGCTTCTTTCTAACGGGTGCCAACTGCCCTTTTGCCCACGGCGGTGCAATAGCATAGGTTGTTAAGTTTCTGTCATCACCGTATTGGGCTGAGTCGTTAGCCCAGAACGTTATGAATTGACTGATCGCTTCTCGTCTGTACGCAGCCAAACATCCGGAAAGGCAGAGAACAGTGCCAAAAACGCTTTCGCATGTTTTGCCGATATTGAATGAGTAGTCATACCATACGTCTTGGCATTTGGTAAGCAGGTTTTTGCTGGCATTTAAGACTTTGCCGTTGCCGACTAATCCTCCGACTTTGGGGTTTGCCTGGAAGGTTTTCATGAATTCTTCGATTGCATACTTGTCCACTATGCTGTCTGAATCGATGAGAACTATGAAGTCTGCTTTAGACGCGTGAAATCCTGCTGCCACAGCGGTTCGTTTGCCCCCGTTCGGTTTATGGATAACTCTTAGGGAAGGGTTTTTTGCTGCCAGATTATCTAAGACTTCTGCGGTGTTGTCTTTGCTGCCATCGTTGACTGCTATTACCTCTAAATTTGTGTACGTGGAACCGTATATTGCGTTGATTACCTTCTCGATTAGGTTTTCTTGATTATAGATTGGAATTATTACCGAAACTAAATCATCGGGCGGTTCTTTTGATGGTTTATGCTTGTAAAACACCCAACCTATTACGAGCAGCAGTATCGCATGTATCGGCATAAGCGTCGAATACACAATGAGGGGGTCACCAATCGACAAAGCTATGTCCACATTGTAAATCATGAAGCCAACAAGACCCACAAGCATCAAACTGCGGATAACCCATGCTCGGTTGCTAACCTGTATTCGCCCTGTTTTTGAGATACGTTGCTTGCTGTGACTAAACAAATCATCTTGCTCAACGTTTAACTCAAGTTCTACCTGAGGCACTTCTTCGGTACATGTCATGCCTAAATGCCTCGTACAGTAAGAGCCAGTCCCGTCAGTTCAGAAGCATTCACAAATTCAAAATCGCCCGTAACCAACGATTCGATATAGACAGCTATGTAGGTGGATGGGCAAGTGTCATCAAACTGGATTATTAGCGGCTGATTTGTTGAGGCTCGATTCAGAATTGTTTCTGGCTGAGAAGATTGGGCTTGAACGGTTGTGGCTTCAAATTTTATGAATTGGTCGTTTTGGTAGACGTTGTACTGGCTGTTATAGGAAAAGTCAGCGAGTATGCCACTGCGGCTAAGCAGCGAGTAGATGTCTTCGTCGGTTGCTTGAGCTGGAGCTTGGAATGACTTCGAGTCAAGGTTGCCTGCTTGGTCAACTGCCTCTTTGCCCTTGGCAACTTCTTGCAGTTTAAGGGAGTAGTCATAGATGTTGGTTAGGTTGACGTTGCTGTATGTGAGGCTGCCAATGTCGACTTTGTCACCAAAGACTGCGACAGTCTGTGGGTTCTCTTCAGCTACCTGGCCAACAATGAACACTGTTGCCGACAGATTGTATTGGTCTAATATGGATGAGAGGTTTTTGCACCATTCCACACTGTTATCTGGGTGGGTTACGCTGAAGCTGAGCATAATCTCCTGTTTCCCATTGAAGCCTGCGGGGTGAAAATAGAGTGGGCTTATTAGTACAAAGCCCACCGCGATGACTATGGTTGTAACTAAAGTAGCTGCAAGTTTAATGTTCAAAAGATTCCCCTTCTAAACAATCAAGCGGTTGTGCGAGCCTCTATCCCAAGTGGCTCGTCGACTGCTACTGTAACCTGTTGGGTTTTTTTGCAGTGCTGTTCGTATGTTGAGTTTGATTGAATGGCGGCGTTGACTATGGAAGCGGGAAAAACCTGCCGTGAAAGCTCATAATACATGCGGGTGTCCTTCGGTAGGCAGTGTCCACCAATTCCTTGTTTTGCTTCCAAAATGTTTTCGTTCCACTTCGAGTTTACCGCAGCTCGGAGCTCCTCAAAAGCCAGTCCCTGCGAGTCACAGAACATTTTTAGCTCTTCCGCGAAGGCTATCTCGACAAATCGGTGGGTGTTTTCAATGACTTTTGTGAGCTCTGCAATTTCTGTAGACGATACCGTGTGGGTGGGTATGCCTAAGAATTCGTTGTAAAAAATTTGTGCTTCTCTGGTGCAGCAAAGGTTACATCCCGCCAAAACACGCAGCTGATTTACGCCATGCTCATCTTTTTCAGGACCATAATAACGGTGAGGAACATGAGCAACGTGAAGTCTATGACTTAGGATACTGCAAATTTTCTGGCTTATGCCCTTGGGTATGGTGCTCTCAATTGTCACTAACGCACCCTCTTTACCTTCTTGGGCTAACCTCTGAGCAGTCCCCAAAATCCCATCAAAAAACGGCACAAACATGTTCCGAGGGTTATGAGTAGAAACACAAACCATATAGTAGTCATACCCCTCAAACGTGCCCGCTTTCTGGTCAATTATTCCATTATCAATTGCCCTTTGAGCAGTCGCCTGATTTATGTCATAACCATCAGCAAGTATGCCCTTCTGCGCCAAATACTCCGCATTACTGTAACCGATTTCACCAAGTCCAATTATTAGTACTCTTAAGTCTTTTTTCATGAGAATCATCACAATTGGGGAGTGGTTCCGCTTGAACAACCTATAAACTTTGTCGTATGCATGTTGGTCACAAATACACCTGGCAGCGTCTAATCTGGCAAAAGGTCTTTGGGTGCGAGAAAAATGTGGGTTACATGAATAAGCTTAGAACCCTGAATGCTAATCCGCCTACCAGCAGCGCTAGTGCAATGTCGATGGCTGCAATACCTAACGCTTTTTGCCATCCGAACTCTCTTTTGCAGGCTGCAATTGTTGCTAAGCATGGAATGTATATCATAACTACTAAGGCAAAGACAATCATTTGAACAGCACTAAGTGATGTGATTGCGAGTCCTACTGAAGCTAATGTTGTTGATAGCAGAACCAGTGTGAGTTCTTTGCGCAGTATGCCAAACAGTAGTGGAATTGCTACGATTGCCGGAAGTCCCAGCCAGACGGTCATGATGGGGTCTGCGCCTGCCACAAAGTATGGCATCAACCCCGACAATGCAAAGGCTTCCACGATAAGGCTTCCAACTATGATTATCGGGAAGGCTACGTAGACGAAGTCTTTGGTTCGGCTCCACGTTTTAAGAATTACCGTTTTAGCGGAGGGTTTCTTGTAGTTGGGCATTTCCATAATTAACCCGACGGGTTCTCCTGGTAGGACTTTGAAGGCGATTCGACCCATCCCAAACACCAGAATCAAATCAAACAGGTATATTCCAATAACTGCAGGTAACCCAACATATCTGCCAACTAACCCCAAAATGACAACTGTGCGTGCAGCGCAGGGAATCAGCATGACTACAAATGCCGTGAGGAACCGTTCACGTTTGGTTTCCATAATTCGGCATCCGATGCATGCGGGAACCGTACATCCATAACCCAGTATCAAAGGTATGAACGCTTTGCCGTGCAAGCCAATTTTGTGCATGACATTATCCATTAAGAAGGCTGCACGAGGCAAGTAACCGCTATCTTCCAGCAGAGCCAAAATGATGTAGAACGGAACGATGTAGGGCAACGCGATGGTTATGCCTGCAGCGATGCCGCCTATGACACCGTTAACAATTAAGTCTACCGCTTGCGGTGGCAAAACTGTGCTCAGCAGGTTGGAGGTGTTTTCGGATAACCAGCTAAGCCCAGTGTCAAGTACGCCTGAAAGCAGGTTTCCCCCCTCAAAGATGACTGCGAAGATCGCCACAACAACACCCACCAAAATTAAGTATCCAAAAACTTTGTGGGTTGTTATAGTGGCGAGCTTTTGCTCTAAGCTGATGCGGGGCGAAGTCACAATGGTAACGATATCCTTGGCAATTTTGCTTGACAACGCGTATCTTTCAGCAGCCATAATTACGGGTGGCGTTTCTCCATGCACAGTTTCCAATTCGGCGGTTATTTCATCAACCAACTTCAGCTGTTCTTGCCCTTCAGGGAGAGCAGCTACTTTCGCGATTATGTCGGCGTCTTTCTCAAGCAACTTAATGGCGAGCCATCGGGATGGGTAAATGGAACTTAATTGGGGAAGTTTAGAAACAACAAGGTTTTCGACGGCTTGGATATGTTCCTCAATTTCTTTGCCGTAGCTGACTTCGTTTGGTACTGTTTTCTTTTCTTTGGTGGCTTGCTTTACCACGGTGTCCAGCAGTTCGCTGATGCCCGAACCAGTAACCGCAACGGTTGGCACGACTTCAATGCCCAATGTTTCAGACAATTTTTTTGTATCAATATTTAATCCTTTTTTAGCTGCAAAATCCACTTGATTGAGCGCCATCACCATGGGCAGATGGAGTTCGATAAGTTGAAGGGTTAGATACAAGTTCCGCTCTAACGCCGATGCATCAACAACGTTTACTATAATGTCAGGTTTTTCCACCGCTAAATAATCTCGTGAAACTATTTCTTCCATGGAGTACGCTGACAGTGAGTATGTGCCCGGTAAATCAATTACGCGAATGCTGTAACCTTCAAAAAAAAGGGTGCCTTCAGCGCGTTCCACGGTTTTGCCCGGCCAGTTTCCAGTGACTTGGTTCAAACCTGTGAGTTGGTTAAATATCGCGCTTTTGCCGACGTTCGCGTTTCCCGCTAGGGCTATTCGAAGTTCTTTGGCTGTTTTTTTTGGATTAGCTTGTATATTGACGTCTCTGTTGGGGTGACGCGAAGGCGTCTTTTTTGCGTAGCTTGGAGTCAATTAGGTTTGCCTTCTAAAGGCTGCACGAGAATCTGTGCGGACAAGCCATAGCCTAAGGCTAAAGCTACGCCTCTGACTTCGATTTCTATTGGTCCGCGGAAGCTGCATTTGCGTTTCAGAGTGATTTCGCATCCGGGGGTCAGTCCCATTTCGGAGAGTCTGCGCACCACTCCTAAACCTCCTGAAGTGTGAGTGACGACTGCTTTTGTACCTTCAGGTAAGCAAGTTAAAGGGACATATCCGTTATCGTTTCCCAAAGGCGTGTTACTTTTTCGTCTTAACCACATCGGTAGTCCTCCTTATTTTTAATTAGCAAGACATTGGCTGCAAGTCTTCGGCTTAGGACACTTTTTTCTCCTTCCACGCTTAGGACAATCTGTTCCGTGTTTTGTTCCATGACTTGCACTTGTGTTTTTGGCTTAATTTTCGCCTTAGCTAACTGCTGAAGATTCTTGTGTTCTTCATCAATTATGCTGCAAACATAGTAACTCTCGCCCACATTTGCTTCTGTTAAAGCGACGCATGGGTGCTCTTTGACCTCGCCGTTTTCTGTTGGGATGGGGTTTCCGTGAGGGCAACATTTAGGGTAGCCTAGTTTCTTATCTACCAGGTTAGCTACGTTTTTGGTTAGGGCATGTTCAAGTTTACAGGCTTCTTCGTGGACGTTGGTCCATTCCGCTTTCAAGACGTCGGTAAGCAAGCATTCAGCCAGTCTATGTCTCCGTATTACGTCCAAGGCAATTTTTTCGCCTTCACGAGTTAACTTGACGCCTCGGTAAGGTTCATGCATTACTAATCCGTGGCTTTCCAAGTGTTCGATGGTGTTTGTTATGGAGCCTGGCACGACATGCATTGTTTGGGCTAACTCTTTGGTTTTTGCTACTCCGTTTCTTTTTTGAAGTTTGTAGATTGTTTCGATGTAGTCTTCGGCTTCGGGGGAGAGTGCGGTTTCCATTTGTTGCACCGTTGATGGTTGCGATTGCTCGTAACTTTTACGAGCACTCGTAAATTATGTGTTTTTGTGCTTATAAGCATTATTCCAAAAAAGCTCCCAAATAATCAAAACTTCCGCCCGAACCCTATATTGAGTTCTACGTCTAACTCTATAGAATATGGCGCATACACCTAAGTTCGGCCCAAGTTGAATATCCTTAGGTGAACTAAATGTTGTCCCAAACCTGTGAATGCAAACAAAAACGGTGCTGCAAACATCCACCTCAAACAGCAAGAACTGAGACCAACTGTCCCCCTTACGAAACTGCCTTGGTTAATGGCAATTATTCGGTAACAGCCATAGACTTCTGCTTTCTACGCAGCTAATTTCTCACGATCTAACATATTTTTACCTTACAACCTCTGTTCCGCTTAAAACACGTTTTCTTTAGGAAATTAACGTTGATTTACGTCTACCCCAATGGAAAAAACTGTTTTTTAGGTAAAAGATATCGATACTATATAGTGTACTGAGTTCTCAATATATTATCAGGAAACTGCACATAAGCATCTCTAACATAACCCTTTTATGGCGATTGTCATGGAACGAGAGTTAACAGAGGACGCCTCCACACATGCAGGATCCAAGCGACAGAATGTGGATGACCTACTGAGTTTCGTTCGAACACAAGCAAATCTAAAAACTGAAAAGAGACGATTGATATGCAAGCATTAGCGATAAAAAGGAACCGACTACAAGTTTTAACCGAAATCCTTCAGACCTGTAAATCCCCCCAGACAAAAAGCCGCATAATGCACAAAGCGAACTTGTCGCATGGTACTCTCCAAGACTGTCTAATGCAACTTCTTGACTTGAGCTTTGTTGAGCATCTGCCTGATTTGAACCGTTACGTGACGACCGAGAAAGGTAGGATTTTCCTAGGTAAGTGGGGGCAACTTCAAGAGCTTCTAAATCCGCGCGAGCAAGTGATGATTAAGCGGGAACAGAAGCTGGGACCGGTTTATACTCCATTCTCAGCTAAACGCTGAAAATTCGTTCAATATTTTTCGTTAACCAATTTTTGTTTTATTTTCTTCGTATGTGTTAACCTTTTTTGTTTGTTCTTCGGAACTATATAGTTAACAGAAACTACGGGGGCATTTCTTAATTGGTACCACCTTCTATATGGTTGTGAGAAAGAAGGAAGTGAAGAAATGGAAGCAACTATAGCTTTCAAATGTCCCGCATGTAAAAGCGACTTTGAGTTCGACCCCATAGGGGAAAACGAACTTGTCTCTTGCCCGATTTGTGGAAACGATTTCAAAACCGTCAAAAAAGGAAAACATCTTAGCCTTGAATACTTGAATTTTGAAACTGCCTCCAAAGGCAATTTGAAAATTCCATTTTTCCTCTTAAAATCGAACTGCTAAGGAGAAGTCGAAGTGAACAACGCATGATTGTTGAATGCGTCGGATGTAAATGCAAATTCAACGTTCACCCTGAAAACTTTGAAAACTATGAAGTGGTTTTCTGTCCACGATGCGAGTTAAGCCACCAAATAACCAAAAAAGGCTACCTCGTGACGGTCAAAGCTCTCGTGAAAGCTTAATCTCCGTTTTCTTTGTAAATACCAAACCCATTTAGCTGGCAGGGCGATAACTTCTTTAAATCGGCTACCGTGAAGTGGTTATGGACGAGATAGAAGCAAAAATTCTTGAAGTCGATCAAAACCAAGTACGTTCAACTTTGGCTATGCTTGGAGCCAAAAAAGTTTTTGACGATGAAATGGAAACTCTTTTCTTCGACTTTGAAACAAACTCCATTGCTAACGCAAAAAATGTGCTTCGTCTGCGCCGAGAGGGGCATCAAGTTGTCCTCACCTTCAAAAATGTCTTAAGTAATCAGGCCGCCAAAATTGCTCATGAATATTCTGTTGAGGTTTCCAGTTTAGATGATGCTCGTAAAATTCTTGAATGCCTTGGTTTACATGTGGTTGAGAGTATGCAGAAGCACCGTGTGAGTTACCAGCTGGGTGAGGTGCATTTTGATTTGGACTGCTACAAGGGTGATTATTCGTTTATTCCTGAATTTTTAGAAATTGAAGCCCCTAACATCGAGCTAATTCACAAGTATGCTCAGACGTTAGGCTTTTCCCCAAAAGACTGCTTGCCCTGGTCAACTTTAGATTTGATCAATCACTATTCTAAAGGGAAATAGCTCCAGGCGGCGCAGGGATTTATTTTGTGGCTTTTTTGACTGTGTGGGTTGTGCGGCGTTTGGTTGGTTTTGTTTTTGATGGCGTTGAGGCGGGTTTCTTTGTTGGTTCTTCCTCTGTTGCTTTTTTTGATACGTTCCATTCAGGGTATTTGCCGTGTTCTTTTTTGAAGTTTTCAAGGAGTTCTTGTTGTGTTGCTTTGGGTGTGTCGCTTGCTATCCATCCTACTGCAACCTTTTCTAGGTAGCCCTCGTTTAGTAGTTTTGTGTTGATTTTTGTGATGGTTTTTCCGCCGTATCCGGCTAAGTAGCCTCCGAAGATTCTTTTGGACAGTTTTTTTGTGCGTCCTATGTATAGAATGTCTGAGGCGTTTTTTTCCGAGGGTGTGTTTTCAATGATTGCTAGTACGTTCCCTTTATTGTTGGGGAGTTTGGACATTGAGAGTTCTTTTAGAAATAGGAATTCGGTGAAGCCTTTTTCTTTCAAAGTCGAAGAATTCATGAAGTTTAATAATTTGGTTTAAAATTTAAACCTTACTATATAGATTATAATCCACTATTTATTCTATTTTGGGAGGTTTTAAAACTCTCCCTAAAGCAGTCATTAAGGTAGCGACAAGTATGAACAAGAAAGTCCCCCTTTTCGAATTCGAAACGTATTGTGTTCATAGACCAAAATCAGTTGAAGGCTCCGAGTTACCGAGGAAGCGAGACCGCTGAAAAATTCCTTCGCGAACATCGCCGCATGTTTTATAGATTTCTTAATAAACCTCACTAACCTATTTTATACACAATTCAACTCATCCCTCTCACAACGAAGGCTAAACGTAGCCAAACGCCTCCTAGGGGAAAAAACAATTGTTAAACCGCAGTAAAATTGATTCTCAAGCCACAAACAATGTTCCGAACCAGAAAAAGAACCTTGATGACCCAACTTACTTCATTAACCGTGAACTCAGCTGGGTACGCTTCAATGTCCGTGTGTTAGAAGAAGCACACGACATCTGGCATCCTCTGCTGGAGAGAGTCAAATTCCTCGCCATCTGCGGAAGCAATCTCGACGAATTCTTCATGACCCGCATCCCGCGGCTACTTAAAAAAATTAACAGAGGCTCCCGCGAGAAATCCATTGACGGCATGAACCCAATGGAGCAAGTGGAGGCTACCCGACGAGAAATTCTGCCCCTCATCGTCAACCACGCCAATTGTTGGAGCGACGAAATAATACCAGCGCTCGCAAAAGAAGACATCTGCATAAAAAACTTCAACACACTACCCGATAAGCAAAAGGGTCTGCTGCGAAAATGGTTCACCAAAGTCGTTTTGCCTTCTATGAAAAAACCCATGGAAGGATTTGACGGCAACTCCATTGAAAATCTCCACATAAACCTTTTCATACCCAACGGTTTTCCAGAAAAAGACTCCTGCTACGTTATTGATGTTCCCACAGAAAAGTACGGACGCCTAATTACAATTCCAAAAAACGAACATGAACTTGATGACTCCGCCCCCGTGGACCGGGTCGTTTATGAGTACGTTTTCTTGGAAGATTTAGTTGCAAACAACTTGGATTTGCTGTTTCCAAACGAACAAAACTTGACTTCTTACCCTTTTAGATTAACCCGTAACGGCGAAATAGCGCTTTTAATGGATGAATCCGCGGATTTCCTCAACATCGTCAAAAAAAGCCTAAAGAAACGAAAAGCTGGTTTTCCCAGCAGACTTGAATTTGACAAGCGAACCCCCATGTTTCTGCGGGAAGCCATGGCCACTGCTTTAGGTTTACCTGACTACCTGATTTACGAGTTTGATGGTCCGTTGGGGCTTGTGGACCTTTGGCAACTGAACAAAATAAACCGTCCTGACCTTAAGGATAAAGCATTTTTGCCTTCCATTTCTCCATTGCTAACTATGGATAAAAATATTTTTGAAACCATATCCAAACGGGATTTTGTTCTATATCACCCCTATGATGGCTTTGAAGTAATTGTTGACCTTCTCAAAGAAGCTGCTCAAGACGAAAACGTCACGGAAATCTGCATAACCATGTACCGTATGGACCACAAATCGCCCGTCGTTGATGCGTTAATGGCGGCTGCAAAGAACGGCAAAAAAGTCGTCGCCGTTATCGAGTTAAAAGCCAAATTTGACGAAGAAAACAACATCCTTCTGGTAGCAAAGCTAAGAGAGGCAGGCGTAAACACAGTTTACAATTTTCCCCAATTCAAAGTCCACGCAAAACTCTGCCTGATTCTTAGGAAAGAAAAAAATGGCTTGGTTCGCTACAGTCATCTGGGTTCTGGTAACTACAATTCGGTGACCGCAAAAATTTATGGCGACATCGGCTACCTTACGGCTAAGCCTGAGGTCGGCAGGGAACTTGGGGAACTTTTTAATGTGCTCATAAATGGGCTGCCCGAGCAGGAAAAAGCCTTCAAGCATCTGCTTGTGGCTCCCAAGACTTTGAAAAACGAAATCCTCAAGCGGATCGATAAAGAAATCGCGTTTCATCAACAAACCGGAAAAGGATACTTAGCCTTTAAACTTAACAATCTTGAAGAAAAAGACGTTATCCAAGCTTTATACCGTGCCTCCATGGCGGGAATTAAAATTGACCTCAATGTAAGAGGGCTCTGCTGCTTAAAACCCCAAATACCCGGCGTTAGCGAAAACATAACCGTCATATCCATTGTTGGGCGTTTTCTAGAGCATGCCCGAATTTACTACTTCCAGGATGGGGATGGAGGAGAAATGTTGTTGGGCAGTTCAGATTTGATGTTTAGGAACCTAAACGAACGTGTCGAGGTACTTTTCTCTGTGCCCGACGCGAAAATTCGGCGGTCAATTCTAGATAACATGCTGAAAATTCATCTTCGTGATAACGTCAAAGCTAGAAAACTTCTCAGCGACGGGACTTACCAACGGGTTACTCCTAAAGAGAACGAAGAAATCATCAATTCTCAATCCTGGCTTATTCAACATCGAGGCATTTGGCATGAATGCATCCGCTGAGCCCCAGCCGAAAAACCCCAGTTTCTGCAAATTTGGCGCTCAAACTGTGCTTAGTCTTATGCAAACTCTTGAAGCTCAAATCGGCGGCGTGGTTGAAAGCCAGGACATTGAATATATTCATAAAATGAGGGTTACCTCTCGTCGAATCCGCGCGGCTATGCCTCTTTTCAAGACTTGTTTTCCTAAGAAAAAATTCAAAAAGTGGCTTGGTGAAGTAAAAAAAGTAACTTCTCTGCTTGGTGACGCCAGAGACCTTGATGTTCAAATTGAATTCATAAAGCAGTACATAGAGAAGCTGGGTGCTTCTTCTCGGGACCGAACGGGTATGTTGCTTTTGCTAAAAAATCATCAAGTTCACCGCGGTGACGTTCAGGCTCCGGTGGTGGCTGGGCTTGAAGAATTGAAGCAGGCCTCTGTTTTGCCTGACTTGACCCGTTTTTGTAATCAAATCATTGAAGAGTTGCCTCAAACCCCTTTTGATGCTTCTTTGGTTTTGGAAAAAGCTTTCTGGGATATATCAACGGGAATAGACGCTTTTTTGGCTCTGGAAGAGTATGTTCACCAAGAAAACGAAGTTCTGGCTCATCATAAGCTGAGAATTCAAGCTAAACATCTGCGATACACGATGGAAGCTTTCGCGCCGCTCTACCCAACCCAACTATCAGACGAAATAAAAACCATGAAAGCTATCCAAGATACTCTGGGCGAAATGCATGATTGCGATGTTTGGATCGAAAAAATCCCCGATTTTATCGCTAAAACAAAAACTGTTCACTCAACCAAAAGCAGGGCAACCTCCAAAAATGAGGCGTCATTGCTGAACTTTCTTGATTACATAAAGAATCAACGGAAAAGCCACTACAACAATTTCGTTCAACTTTGGGATAGCAGTAGAGCGGAAAACTTTTTTGAGAACCTCAGAAAAACTGCAAACGCAGATTTAGTTTTCGACCAAACAAAAGTCAATGGGGTTCTTGTAGGTGGGGCAAAAATTGCCGTTTTTGCTGATGTTCATGCTAACCTGCACGCTTTAAAGGCGGTTATGCAAGATGCCCAAGCCCGGGGGGCAGTTGCATTTCTGAATGCGGGGGACTCAGTGGGTTTTGGTGCTTTTCCTAATGAGGCTCTTAGACTTTTGCATTCTCACAAGGTAGCCAGCATCTTGGGTAACTACGACTTGGAAGTCGTTGAGAAACGTGTCAAAGGAAATGGCGCAAAGAAAACTGCCTTGCTTTTTGCACAGAAAGAATTGGAGCCGTCTTGCGTGTCGTATTTGCTTTCTTTTCCTAAGGAACTCCGTTTAGAGTTAGGCGGCAAACGGATTCTTGTGGTGCATGGAAGTCCCGACTCCATTGAAGAACACCTTTACCCTAAAACTCCTGCGAAACGGCTTAGGTCACTAGCCAAAAAGGCAAACGCCGACTTGGTGATTGTGGGGCACTCTCATGAACAGTTTCAAACGCAGGTTAACCAAACCTTGTTTGTTAACCCGGGTAGTGTTGGGCGACCTGGTGACGGTAACTCTCAAGCAGCATACGCTCTTTTGAGTTTTGACCCCTTTAAAGTTGAGTTGATTCGGTTAGACTATAACGTTGCCGCCGCCGCCAATGCTTTACGGAGAAAGGGTCTTCCTGAAAGCTTGGCTCAAATGCTCATTAGAGGCGTATCCTTGGATGCGGTTCTTCAAAAAGACCAACGCCAAAAGGAGGCGTTACTTGAGCATCCAGAAAAAGTGGCGCAACACTCTAAACGCGTCGCCAAGACGTACCTGAGGAACAATAAGCATGGAGAGCAGGTTAAAAACCTCGCTTTAAGCTTCTTTGACGGCTTAAGTAGTTTGCATAAGCTTGGTCCGCGAGAACGGTGCTGGCTTGAATGCGCTGCCCTTTTGCATGATGTCGGCTTGGCACGTGGCGCAACAGCACACAACAAAACCTCGCTAAAGCTGATTCTTAACGATTCAAGTTTACCGTTTTCCTCTGAAGACCGCATGATAATCGCAAGTATAGCTCGTTATCACCGTAGAGGCTTTCCTAAACAAAAACACTACAATCTGGCATCTTTAAGCCAAGTGAATGTGCGAAAAGTGGCTGTTTTATCAAGCTTCTTGCGGGTGGCGGACGGGTTAGACTACACCCATGAGTCCAACGTTAAAAGCCTGAGCTTCAATGTTGGCTCCAAACGAGTTACTGTTGAATGTTTAGCTTCCTCAAATCTCGCTTTAGAGGAGCAGGCTTTTAATAAAAAGAAGGACTTGTTTGAAGAGGTCTTTAAGAAAAAACTGGTGTTACTATGGAAGCAACCATGAAAACAGACGAACATGTTGTTGCATTCGTAGATATAGGAACCAACTCTGTGCGTCTTTTAGTGGTTAGGATAAACCCCAACTTTTCCTACACCACCATATGCCAAGAAAAAGAAGTGGTTCGTCTGGGTGAACAAGAATTCAAAGACCATCTTCTCAAGCCAGACGCAATGGACCGAACCGTGTTGGTATGCCAAAGATTTGCTGAGTTGGCTAAAACTTACGGCGCCACCAAAATCATCTCGATGGGTACATCGGCAATTCGTGAAGCACAAAACCAAGCCGAATTTCTCCAACGATTATATAGAGAAACGGGGCTTGAAGTTCGCGTCATTTCTGGAATCGAAGAAGCGCGGCTTATCTGCTTAGGCGTTTCCGACGGCGCTGACTTAGGAGACGAGCGTGCCATCTTCATCGACTTGGGTGGGGGCAGTACGGAAATCTCTATTGGAAACCAGCAAGGTTGCTTTTACGCTCACAGCTTGCGGCTGGGGGCGATTCGTCTGACCACGCGGTTTATAGGCGAAGGCTGGACGGGACACATTCCCACGAGCGTTTACAAACAGATGAAAAAGTACGTCAGCAGCCAAATTGGCATCGTTAAATCCGAAATCAAGGAGTGCGGCGCAAGGAAAGCGTGGGGTTCCTCAGGTACCGTCATAAATTTGGCGGAAATCACGAATCGCCTGTTTAAAAAGAACGGTGACCGAAGCAGCATGGTTTTAACGCGTAAGAGCCTCAAAAAGCTGGAGCCGATCCTTTGCTCCTCGACGCTTGAGGAACGTCGAAAAATTCCCGGCATCAACCCTCCCCGCGCCGACATAATTGTTGCAGGAGCCGCCATAATTGAATCCATAATGGATGAGTTTGGTTTAGAAGAACTGAACGTAAGCCGAAAAGAACTCCGAGATGGCATGTTGGTTGATTACCTTTCCAATTTTGCTGGTTTTCGAGAGCTTAAGAGAACTCCTTTGCGGAATAGAAGTGTGCTTAATTTGTGTCGTTCCTGTAATTTTGATGAAAGCCATTCTCAAACCGTAATTTTCTTAGCTCTGCAGCTTTTTGACAGCGCTAAACAGGTTGGGCTGCACAATTTAGGTGACCAAGAACGGGAACTGCTACGGTATGCTGCGACTTTACATGATGTGGGCGATTTCTTGTCGTTTAATGACCATCATCTTCATTCGCATTACATTATTAGTAACGCGGGGCTGCTTGGTTTTGAGAAAAATGAAATCACCATAATGGCCACCGTTGCGCGTTTTCACCGCAAAAAGCTGCCTTCAAAAAAAGCCTTAAAAGCCACCGGTTTGGATGAGCAGTCGAAAAACGTTGTTGCTGTTCTTTCAACGTTTTTGCGTTTTGCCGAAAAGCTTGACCGGAGTCATAGTGGACTGATTAGGAACGCTGAGTTCAGTCGTTTGGGGAAAGACCAGGTTTTGCTTACCTTCTATTCTGACTCAGACTGTAGTTTAGAGCAGTGGAGCATTCTTCAAAATCGAAAAGCTTTCTTCGATGTGTTTGCTATGCAGCTAACGGTGAAGTGCATCGTTACGCCTGCATCTTAATTGAAGCGTAGTAACACTTTTTGTGGTTATATGTGGCTAAAATATACGATTTCTTCTTTGTTTCCGCTGTTATCCTTCAAAGAGCCCTCTTTAAGCTCTATCGTTATGGCTTCCTTTAGTTCCATCCTTATCACCTGTAGTGAGACACGTGAATCTATTAATTTACGATTCCCCAATAATATATAGAGTCAAACTTAGAGTATTGAGCTAAAAAAGTGCTCCAATTTCCTAAATTAGGCGTTTTCTTGTTGTTATTCTTCTTTAAGCTCTGTTTCCGCCTTTTCTAAGGCTTCCTGCTGGTCTTTGCTGAGTTTCGGGTATTCTAAGCCTAACTTCTTCATCTGTGCCACCATAATCCCTGAAATAGATGCATGTGTAACCCATTTCTTGTCGGCTGGAATAACATACCACGGCGCCCATTCAGTGCTGGTTGCGTTAAGCATGTCTTCATACACTTCCATGTACTCTTTCCACTTTGACCTCTCAGAAAGATCTGTCAACGAAAATTTCCAATGCTTATCTGCGTCTTCAAGCCGTTCAAGCAGCCGTTTTTTCTGCTCCTCCTTGGATACATTCAAGAAAAACTTCAATACTACTGTGCCACTTCGGACCAAATGCTGCTCAAAAGAGTTTATGTCTTCGTACCTTAAGCTCCAAAAGTCTTTCTTGATGGCTTCAGGCGGCAGTTTTTGTTTTGCGAGAATTTCTGGGTGCACCCGGACAACGAGCACATCCTCATAGTATGAACGGTTAAAGATACCGATGCGTCCTCTTTCAGGAAGCGCCTTTGAATGCCGCCACAAAAAATCGTGGTCTAACTCTTCTGCTGAAGGCGTTTTAAAACTGGTGACTTGGCATCCCTGTGGGTTAACTCCCGACATAACGTGCCTAATTAAACTGTCTTTGCCGGCTGCATCCATTCCCTGCAGAATAATCAGCATCGAATAGGTGTCGCTTGCCCAGAATAACTCCTGCATGTCAACAAGTTTCTTTCTGTTTTCCTGCAGAATCAAAAGCGCTTTCTCTTTTACTGCTTTTTTTCCTTTTTTGTTTTCTTCTTTTTGTGCCCACTTAGGAATCCAGCATGGGTCATAATTTTTTAATTCAATTTTTTTGTTAGGCGGCACTTTGAAGTCGTCTGTTTCCCCCATTTGCAAAATGTAGCAACCTCATCAGGTAAATTGTGTGCTGCCTAATAACCCCTCTCACTTCCTTCTCACTTAAGGTGTCCTAAAGACACGTTTTGGGAGAGATTTGAGTTTGCTGGTTATGGTTATCCTATGACGGATTCCACGTTCATGTTTAACACAACTTCAGAGATGTCGCTTGCGTATTCAGCTGTTCTTCGCACGCTTTCGATGGCAAGGCGTAGGTTAGCAACTTCTTCAATGTTGGCGCCCTTAGACAAAAGTATAACTTCTCTTTCCAGCTTGTATACCTGCGTGATTTTTTCAATTATGCTTTCAGCCAAATTGTAATCGCGTTTAAACAGTGCCTCAACCGAGCTTTCAAACATTGAAATCGCTAAATTGCTTAATTCTTCGATTTTCTCAAGGGGTTCTTCACTTACAGGTGTTTTGAGCAAAATCACTTTTTCGGCGATTTTTGTGGCGTGGTCGGCGCTTCTCTCGACGGCTTTGGCGATTAGTCTGTAGCCGATGCATGTTCTTGGGTTGTCTAAACCGATTTCTCTTACCATCCGTGAGTTGAGCACTGCCATCTTCAGTAGCCGCACGATGTAGAGCCCAAACCGGTTCACTTCGCGGTCGGTTTCTATGACGCTTTTTGCCATTGAGTAATCCAGTTTTCGAAGTGCGTTCATGGCTTCCCTGTGCATGGAGGCTGCGATAATGGCCATTCTGCTTAGGGCGCTTTGTACTGTGAGTTCAGGGTAATTTAGCAGAACTTGGAGGGTTAGCTCGTTTGGTGTATCGATCACAATTTCTGTGCCGACTAAGTAGTTTCGGGCAAAATCTTTAAGATGATTTCGTGTTTTTGACGATAATGGATGTTTGTTTTGGGATTTTATGTGGAGGATGTTGTAGCCTATTAAGTATGCGGAGATGGCTTTTCGCATTACTGCGTAGGGATTATCGTTTGGTGTGACTTTGATGAATGCGTCGTCTTTTTTTTCGGTTTTTTCCATCTTTGGCGGTAGTACGGATAGTGAGCCGTCTTCTTCTTCGCGGATCATCATTGCGCTTCCTTTTTTGAGTTGGTTTTTTGTGACCCAATCTTTTGGCAGTGAAAGTATGTATGTTGATCCGCCTGTAATTTGGAGTTTTCTTTGTTCTTCGTTTTCGGTTTTTGTTATGTTAGTCAATTTCGGCACCGTTTTCTGTTTTTCTATATTCACTAGCTATATACAAATTATGTCTATATAGACTATAAAGTCTATGTGGGGCACTCATATAACAAGGAGCCTGATATGTAGATTTTTCAGAGGAAACAAAAATGAAAACAATGTACCTTGTAGCAGCAATCGTTGCAATTGTAATCATCATAGGCGGCGTTGTCGCTTACACCTACACATCAAGCCCTGCTGCTTCCCCCAGCCCCTCAGCAACTCCAACAGAAACACCAACAAATAATCCCTCCCCCACGTCACCCTCATCAGGAGCCATGCTAACTGGTTCAGGCGCAACTTTCCCTCAGCCGTTCCTTAACGCTACTATCGTCCAATACACCTCAATGAACCCCAACGTTCAAATTAACTATCAAGGTGGCGGTAGTGGTAAAGGTGTGACTGACTTTACTGGTAAACTTGTTGATTTTGCCTGTACTGATGCGCCCTTGTCTGCTTCTGAAAGAGAAGCCGCACCAAATGCACTCCACATTCCCGAGACCATTGGCGCAATCACAATTGCCTATAACCTTCCTGGAATTACTTCTGGTCTAAAACTTGACGGAACAACTCTTGCAAATATTTACTTGGGCACTATCACCAACTGGAATGACCCTGCCATTGTTGCTCTCAATCCTGATTTAACTCTCCCCAACCATGTTATTTCTACCGTTCACCGTTCTGACAGTTCTGGCACTACAAACTGGTTCACCAAGTATCTGGCGTTGGTTAGTCCGACTTGGGAGGAAACTGTTGGCAGTGGCAAATCCGTTCAATGGCCCGGAACAAATACTCTAGGCGCTAGCGGAAACTCCAATGTTGCAGCAACCGTTACGCAAACTGAGTACTCAATTGGTTACATTGAGTTGGCTTACGCTCTTGAAAACGATGTTCCAGTCGTTGCACTCAAAAATCCTGCAGGCAACTTCATTTCACCTTCACTTGAAACTACAACCGCAGCCGCAGAATCTCTACCATCAAGCGGTTTGCCCTCTGGAAGCGAGAGTTGGGAAAACGTAATCATTCTTAACGCTCCTGGAGCGCAGGCATACCCGATTGTTACCCCAACATACATGCTGGTTTACCAAGAACTCAACGTTATACCCAGCATGACTCTACAAAAAGCAACAGTCGTTATGGAGTACATCTGGTACGTAGTCCATGATGGTCAATCACTTGCACCCGCCCTTGAATACGCGTCACTCCCCTCAAACATTGTGCAAATTGACGAAATGAGCATCTACTCCGTCACATACAACGGTCAACACTTGATTTCTGCCCCAGCCGCAGCAGCAACACCCGGTCCAGCACAACTAACTGGTTCAGGCGCAACCTTCCCACAACCATTCCTTAACGCCACCATAGTCGAATACACCACAAACATCCGCCCCAACCTCCAAATTAACTATCAAGGCGGAGGCAGCGGCAAAGGTGTAACTGACTTCACGGGCAAACTAGTTAGTTTCGCATGCACCGATGCGCCCTTGTCTGCTTCTGAAAGAGAAGCCGCACCAAATGCACTCCACATTCCCGAGACCATTGGCGCAATCACCGTAGCCTATAACCTTCCTGGAATTACTTCTGGTCTAAAACTTGACGGTGAAACCATAGCTAACATTTACTTGGGCACTATTACCAACTGGAATGACCCTGCAATAACCGCTTTGAACCCTGACCTCACTCTCCCCGACCACGCCATCTCCACTGTTCACCGCTCCGATAGTTCTGGCACTACAAACTGGTTTACAAAATACCTTGCTATAGTCAGCCCGACTTGGGAGGAAACTGTTGGCAGTGGCAAATCTGTTCAATGGCCCGGAACAAATACTCTAGGCGCTTCGGGTAACTCTAACGTCGCTGCAACAGTCACACAAACCGAGTACTCAATTGGTTACATTGAGTTGGCTTACGCTCTTGAAAACGATGTTCCAGTCGTCGCCATCAAGAACCCCGCAGGTAACTTCATATCCCCAACCCTCGAGTCAACCACCGCCGCAGCTGAATCTTTGCCCTCAAGCGGTTTGCCTTCAGGCAGTGAAAGCTGGGAAAACGTAGTCATCCTCAACGCCCCAGGCGAGCAAGCCTACCCAATAGTAACGCCAACCTACATGCTGCTGTACAAAGACCTCGGTGTCATCTCTGGCATGGACATGAACAAAGCAACACAACTGGTACAATACATCTGGTTTGTGGTCCACGACGGTCAATCTCTTGCCCCACCTTTAGAGTATGCAGCACTGCCCTCGAACATCGTGCAAATCAACGAAGCTTCGCTGAACTCAATAACTTTCAACGGGCAATCAATTCCAACCCACTGAGAGTGCTGTAAAATAGCACTTTCCTACCACAACTTTTTTTTGTTGATATACCTTAAAATGCGAGCAGATCTGCATGACTAAGAAACTGACGGGCGACAACATATTCAAGGTCTTAGCTGCAGTTATTGCGGCTTCCGCCGCCGTGATTTTGCTTCTAAACGCTTATATTCTCATCACAGGCTCCACAACTGTCCTAAGCGTATTCAAATTAGATTTTGTAACGGGCATGAATTGGAATCCCGTCGTAGGTCGAGAATCATTTGGAGTGCTCCCCTACATATTGGGCACACTCATCACCTCTAGCATTGCACTCTTAATCGGCGTTCCCCTCAGTTTGGGCATCGCCATTTTCCTTGTTGAGATGGCTCCTAAAGCCGTCAAAGTCGCCATATCCTATCTGGTGGAGTTACTAGCCGCGGTGCCCAGCGTAATTTTCGGGCTCTGGGGCTTGTTTGTTCTCCGCTTCTGGGTTTTAGAATACATCGAAAAACCCCTAAACACCTACCTAGGGTGGATTCCAATCTTCAGCGGAACACCCTTCGGCCTTGACTTTCTGACAGCAGGCATTATTTTGGCAATCATGATTATCCCAACTGTGGCTTCAGTCTCCAAAGAAGTCATAAGTGCCGTGCCCGACTCGATCCGAGAGGGCGCTTATGGCATTGGAGCGACCAAATGGGAAGTCATCCGCCACTGGGTCCTCAGCTATGGGCGTTCAGGCATTTTCGGTGCAGTCATACTGGGTTTAGGACGTGCTGTCGGCGAAACCATGGCCGTCACTATGGTCATTGGTAACGCAACTGGGCCAACTGCCATGCCTCGCACTCTTTTCCAGCCCGGTCAAACCTTGCCCTCTCTTATTGCTAACGGCTTCTTGGAGGCACCAACACCGCTGGAGAAATCCGCCTATGTCGGGGCAGGGTTAGTTCTGCTTGCGATAAGTCTCATCATTAATATTGTGGCGCATGTGATGGTGACGCGTGTTCTGAAAGTTAAAGGAGGCGCCGTCGAGTAATGCTCAGGAATAAGTGGCACAGTTACAAGTTTAGGCGCTTTAAGAACCGGTTCTTCTACGTGTTGTGCCTAATATGTGCCGTTATAGCTGTTGTGCCCCTAGCCAGCATACTCTTTGAAGTCGTCGTTCGAGGCGCCCCCGTGATAAATCTTGAATTCTTAACCTCTAACGGGCTAAAAGGAGGTATCGGACCAGCAATACAAGGAACGGTTATCTTGATTGCGCTGACCAGCGCCATAGGTATCCCTCTTGGCGTGTTGTCCGGAGTCTACCTCTCAGAATTTGGCAACAACAAATACGCAACTTGGATGCGCTCTATAAACGACATACTAACAGAAGTCCCCTCAATAGTTATTGGCATCACCGCCTACACACTAATCGTCATCGGCTTAATTGGCACCTTTTCGCCAGTCGCTGGCGCCGTAGCCCTAACATTCATGCTAGTTCCAATCGTAGCACGAACCACCGAAGAGTCCCTAAAGCTTGTGCCCAACAGCGTACGAGAAGCTTCTTTAGCCTTAGGCGCACACAGATGGCGCACCATTCTAAGCGTGGTTGTGCCCACAGCGAAAAGCGGCTTAATCACGGGTGTCCTTCTTGCAGTAGCCCGAATCGCAGGTGAAACAGCCCCAATTCTGCTAACAATTCTGGGCAACAGCTACTTCTTCCAAGGCTTAGATGCCCCGATGGACGCGTTACCTTTGAGGATATTTCTTAACTCCAGAATGCCCCAACCTGAATTGCAGGCTCAAGCTTGGGGAGCTGCTTTGGTGCTGATTTTGATGGTTTTAGCCCTCAACATCGGCGTCAGACTTGCAAGTAGAGGAAAATTACGTAGGTGAACAAGCAAAGATGAGCACAAATGAGAAAATGAAAACCGTCAGCTTAAATGCGTGGTTCGGAGCAAAACATGCTCTGAAAGAAATAAACGCCTCCTTCAAAACCAACGCAGTAACAGCCATAATTGGACCCTCTGGATGCGGAAAATCCACCCTTCTGCGGACCCTCAACAGGATGCATGAGCTGGTTCCCGGCGCCAAAATAACCGGGGATATTCTTCTTGACGGCGAAAACATATACGCAGCCGAAACCGACCCCGTCATGATTCGGCGACGCGTTGGCATGGTTTTCCAAAAACCAAACCCTTTCCCAACGATGAGCATATATGATAATGTGGCTGCTGGACTGCGTTTGACGGGAACCAAAAAGGGCAAAAACCTTGATCAGGTCGTTGAGAAAAGTCTTAGACAGGCGTCGTTGTGGGATGAAGTCAAGGATGACCTTAAAAAGCCTGGGACAAGCATTTCTGGAGGGCAACAGCAGCGGCTTTGCATTGCCCGTGCGATTGCGTTGGCGCCTGAAGTTATCTTGATGGATGAGCCTTGCTCCGCCTTGGATCCCATTGCTACAGCGAAGGTTGAAGAGTTGATTGTTGAGCTTAAACACCAATACACTGTGGTTATTGTGACGCACAACATGCAGCAGGCGGCTCGGGTTTCGGATTTCACGATTTTCATGTATCTGGGTCAACTCATCGAGTATGGGGACACAACATCAGTGTTTGAGAACCCCCGTAGTGAGTTAACCGAAAAATACATAACAGGAAAGTTTGGATAGGTGAACTTATGCAAAGACTGTTAGACAAGGGCTTAGAACAATTAACCACAGTAGTTTTTCGTATGGGTGAAATCGCCCAAAAAGCATTATCCCTTTCAGTCAGCGGGTATATTCAGGGTAAAGATGTTTCTGAACATGTCCATGAGCTTTCCGAAATTTTAGTCATGATGACTGCTGAGGTGGAAGAGAAGTCCTTCAGCTTAATCGCAAAGTACCAGCCCGTGGCTTCAGATTTGCGGATAATCAACAGCTACATGAAGATTGCGTACGATTTTGAGCGGTACGGCAGGTATGCTTGGGACATCGCTTTTCTTAACCCCAATATGGGCTTATTAGGTGGCTGTGAGGGGTGGATGCAGCAGTTTATCCAAGACATGAGTGAAAAAGTCCTCTTGATGGTAAAGATAAGCGTTGACTCGCTAAAGTGCCTCGACACCGAGCTTGCTAAGACTGTGACTAAAAGTGAGCAGGAAGTTGACGAGATGTATATGCAGTGTTTGAGTAGGCTTGTGAAGGAGGCTGGGGTGATGAACAACTGCACAATTTCCAGTGTGCTTGCCGTAAGGTATCTTGAGCGTATAGCTGACCACGCTACATACGTTGCTGAATCAGTGGTTTACGTGTCGACGGGAGAAAAAGTTTCCCTTCGATAAGCCTCTACGACCGTACCATGATAAGCATCATTTTGAACCGTGTCAGCGCCTTAAGAGCGTGCGGTTCGCCTACAGGTAACATTGTTACCTCCCCTGCTTTCAGCTTTATTGGTTTGCCTGACACTGTTGCTTCTGCTTCTCCGTCAACTGCATAAATTAATGCGTCAAATGGTGCCGTATGCTCGCTTAAGCCTTGGGCAGCGTCAAACGCAAATAATGTGACTGTGCCCGCCGTTTTATCGATGAGTGTTCGGCTCACTACGGCACCTTCCTGATAATCTATTAACTCCGCCAAGGTTTTGGCTTGTGCAGTAAGCTTGGAGTTTTCAAGTTTTCTGTTTTGGTCCAAATTTCTTCGCCTCCACCCAAATATCAATACAATCAATAAATAAGCCTATTGCAAACATGCCTAAACTTGCTTAATTTGCGTTTTTGGAACTTTCTTGTTCTCTATTAGTAGGGTTCTTTTATGTTTTTAGATAATTCTTTTATTTGATACATAACATCTTTGTTGTTAATGGAGAGAGATTACTTTTGGATGCGGCGGCTTCAAGTTCTTTCCGAAAGTTCGGACTTGACTTAGTTGGCGACGTTCCGTGGGGAACCCATCTCTGCCAACTCTATCAAAACAAACACGACATTTTGGATGTACTATGCCCCTACTTCATGGCTGGTTTACGCGATAATGAATACTGCTTGTGGCTGGTCTCATCCCCCTTCACAGTAAAAGCCGCAGCGAGGCATCTAAAAAAGACCCTCCCCGACTTCACACGTTACTCCAAGCAGGGACAACTAACTGTTTATCCTTCCACAGAATGGTATTGTTCTGAAGATAAAATCGGCAAAGAAGCAATTATGCAAAAATGGGTTGAAAAAGAAGAGAAAGTGCTTTCTGAAGGATTTGTCGGGCTGCGTATCTTTTGTAATTTACCCTCAGAAAGCCGTTTTTTGCCAAGCCACTGGGTACACATGATTGATTACGAAAACTACGTCACCTCCGTTTTTAGCCAACACAAGATACTGGCTATTTGTGCCTACCCTTTGAAGAACTGCACCGGCGCAAATGTATTGGATATTGCGCATAGTCATGTTGGAACGCTAACTAAACGCGGCAAAGAGTGGGTTTTAGTTGAGGATGCTGGTAAACGCAAAGAAAACGAGTTCAAATACCAAAGCATCGTGCAGACCTCTCTTGATGCTTTTTGGATTGTTGATTTAAACGGCAATTTTTTGGAGGTCAATGGTACGTTCTGTGACTTGACAGGTTATTCTCGAAGCGATTTGCTTTGCATGAACCTACACGACTTGGAAGGAGCTGAAGCCACCAGAGGTGTTATGCAGCGTATAGAAAAAGTGGTCTTGCGTGGTCACGACCGTTATGAAACCCGTTTGTTACGGAAAGACAACTCTCTTATTGATGTTGAGGTTAGCGCCCAGTACATTGCTACACAAAATGGTGGACAAATTTTTGTTTTTGCGCATAACGTGACTATGCGTAAACGAAACGAACAAGCCATCAAACATAACGAAACGCTGTACCGAGAGTTAGCGGACAGTATCACTGACTGTTTTGTTGCTCTGGACAAAGACCTTAGGTATGTTTATTGGAATAAAAAGAGCGAAAAAATAACCGGGCTTAAAGCTAAAGATGCCATCGGTAAACCTTTCTTTGAGGTTTTCCAAAAGGATGAAGGAACTGTACGCGTAGCAGAAGCGTACCAAAAAGTGCTAGACACTAGAAAACCGCTGGTTTTTGTTGACGAATTGACAATGAACAATCGAAGGGTTGTTGTGGAAAATCGCATTTATCCCTCGAAAATAGGTGTCTCCATATTTACCAAAGACATAACGCAGCATAGAGAACTGCAGAATAAACTCTCCGAATACACCCAACGGCTAGAAGATTTAGTCAGAAAACGGACTGAGAAATTAAAAGCCGCTGAACGTCTGGCTGCTATAGGGGAAACTGCAGGCATGGTGGGACACGACATCCGCAATCCTCTGCAGACCATAAGTGGCGAGCTGTATTTAGCCAAAGGCGATTTGATGTCGTTGCCCGACACTGCCGCCAAGAAAAGCCTCTCTGACAGTATCCAAATAATTGGGGAACAAATGTCCTACATTGGTAAAATTGTTGCTGACCTGCAGGATTATGCTCGGACATCCCTGCCCTGTTTGGAGGATGTTGACCTTAAAAAAATGGTTAACGACATTCTTTCCACTATGATTGTTCCTCCAGATGTGGTTTTTGTGGTCTCGGTGAAAAAGAGTTTTCCAAAACTGCGGTCAGACGCGGGCTACTTGAAGCGGATTCTGATTAACCTCATAATTAACGCTGTGCAGGCTATGCCCCGTGGTGGAAAACTTGTTTTGAAGGCAACCTGCAACGAAAATACTGTGTTTATTCAAATAAAAGATACTGGCGAAGGTATTTCGGACGAGGTTAAAGCTAAAATCTTTAAGCCCTTGTTCACTACTAAACCTAAAGGTCAGGGGTTAGGGCTGGCTGTTGTAAAAAAGTTGACAACTGCGTTAGGCGGCAACATCTACTTTGAAAGTAAACTGGGAAAAGGCACCTGTTTCACTGTTGAACTTCCTTTGAGCCTAACAACCGAGACTTCGCTGTTGAACACCGAATCCGTTGATTCGGCGGCTAGTTCCTTTTAAATTTTTGTGACTGTGACTGGGTAACAACAAATCTATAAACCCTTTTTCGGTGGATAGCTAAAAAAGCTGCTACTACAGCTGCCTCTATATTCCGACTGGTGGTGTTTGAGTGTGTGTGTCCCCCAAAAATCAATCCTAATCGTTGATGACGACAAAGCGATTCTTAGAGTTTTAACAAAACTTTTGGCGAAACGAGGTTTCACGGTTACGGCTGTGGAGACGGGTTTTGCAGCTTTAATTCAGATTGAGAAGACCTGTTTTGATGTTGCTTTGCTTGATGTTCGTTTGCCTGATATGCTGGGGACGGACCTTTTGCCTGTGTTAAGAAAAGTTTCTCCCAAAACGGTGCGAATTATTTTCACGGGGTCACCTAGTATTGAAAAAGGTGACCGTGACCATGAAGATATGGATGTTTTCCTAGTTAAACCTGTTAGCCCCGAAGTCCTTTTGAATGTTTTAAACGAAAAACTTTCCCTCAATAACTCCTCATCAAAAACGGGACAACACCTGCCTGAACCATTAGTGTAAATGCTTCAAAACGTTCCTACCATTGCCCCGCGTGTGTAGGCAAAAATGTGTGTCATACTCAGCAAAACCAAACTCGTGTTACCCAAAAGAAACCGTTTTCTGT
The DNA here is from genome assembly GCA_041447175.1 of Candidatus Bathyarchaeia archaeon. Taxonomy (NCBI): domain Archaea; kingdom Thermoproteati; phylum Candidatus Bathyarchaeota; class Bathyarchaeia (SeqCode); species Bathyarchaeia archaeon. Next base: position 598,679 of record CP166960.1, read on the forward strand.
TTTTTGTAGTTGTATTCTTTGCGGGAGATAAGAAATGCTTAACTGTCGAGACAGCATAATAACATACGTTATCAAGAAAAAATTTGCTTAATCTTGAAGTAGCTTTCAAGCCTGGAAAAGAGGAGGAACAATAAACGCAAGACCAAGAAAACCCTGAGAACAACCAAGCCCAAACTGAGCAAGCAGGCTCAACCCAAACGGAAACTGAAAGCGCTGAACCCCAAGGCTCACCAGCACACCCAAAACTGACCTCTACAACCTACCTCAAAGCTATGCCCCTGCGTGACTTAGCTGACCTTGAAAACGTCAAAACTGAAGTCAGCAACGGCAATATCCTCATCCTCAAAATTACTCCCTTGGCAAACAAGAACATTCTTGATGTTTCTCGGGCTGTGAATGAACTTTACACTTTTACAGAAGAGATTGGCGGCGACATTGCACGTCTCGGTGAAGAACGCATTGTTATTTGTCCCCCAAAAATAAGGATTTGGCGGGAGAAAAAACCCGCGCAGAACCAGAAACCGCTGCCTACAGCAGCCTAAACGTTTCCATCACTGCAGGCACAATTGTGTTTATGCCTGACTTGTTACCCACGTAGTTAGCCAAGTTCAATATTTTTGACCGTTCTCCGTGGCAAAGGAAAATCCGTTCTGGTTTTGGAGACAAATTCGTCAGGTAACCCACCAGTTGTCTGCGGTCGCTGTGACCCGAAAAGCCTTCAATTGATTCTACTTGCAGTTTGCATTGAACAACCGCCATTTTGCCTTCGTTGTCCATCATGGTGACTTCGTTGATGCCTTTTTGTACGCGTCGCCCCATGGTGCCTTCAATTTGGTATGATACGAAGATTATGGTGTTGCGGTCATCGTCAGCCCAGTTCTTGAAGTATTCAATGACTGGTCCGCCTTCAAGCATACCTGAAGTAGCCAGCACAATGCAGGGTTCGCCGTCGATTATGCTTTGGCGTACGCTGGGGTGTTCTACGATGGTGAAGTAGTCGCTTTGGAACGGGTTAACTTCCTCGTGTAGGATGCTGTGACGCACTTCCCTGCCCAAATATTCAGGGTATGCGGTGTGGATGGCTGTAGCTTCGCTAATCATGCCTTCGATGAAGACGGGTGCTTCTTTCATCATGCCGCGTTTCATGTAGCCGTCGATGATGAGCATGATTTCTTGGGCTCTTCCCACAGCAGGAACTGGAATCAGCACCTTGCCTTTACGCTCCAACGTTGAGTTAATCACTTGCGTTAGGCGTTCTTCAGCTTCGACGCGTGTAGGCATCACATCGTCAACTCCGCCGTAAGTGCTTTCACTTATGATGGTTTCTACACGGGGAAACTCGTTTGCGGCTGCCTCAAGCAGCATGGTCCGTGCGAACTTGTAGTCGCCTGTGTAAACGATGTTATGTAAGCCTTCACCGATGTGCAGGTGCGCCATTGAAGAACCCAATATGTGGCCGCTGTTGTGCAAGGTTAACCGAATGTCTGGGGCGATATCGGTGACGACACCGTACCGCAGTGGGATGGTGTGCAAAACGCATTCACGCACGTCTTTTTGGTCATAGTATGGCGTGATGCCCTGTTTCCCAGCTACATCCAAATAGTCCAACTGCAGCATAGTCATCAAATTTGATGTGGGTGCAGAGCAGTAGACTGGTCCATCGTAGCCGTACTTGTACAGAAACGGTACCAGTCCACAGTGGTCCAAGTGTGCATGAGTTATTACCACCGCGTCAAGTGAGTCAATTTGAAATTCTGGCGAGTCAAACCGTGGAAAAGACTCAAACGGCCTTTGAGAACCAGGGTTAATGCCGCAGTCTAACAGTACACTGCTTTCGCGGGTTTTAAGCAAAAAGGCGCTGCGTCCTACTTCTTGAGCTCCACCCAGCACAGTTAGACGCACGTCGCCTACGTCGTAGGTTTTGGGGCGGAATATTCGTTCGCCTATCGTGCGCAGGATACGTTCACGTTCTTGGCTTTCAGAATGCAGGTAATGCCGCATGTTGGTTACGATTTTGGATTTTAGTGGTGGACTGCGTAGAACGTGGGGTCGCCATTTGGTTTTTTTGATGATTTCTTGAAGGACAATGCCGTTTCTGCCGATGACTAAGCCTGGTTTTTTGGTTTCTATGATGATTTCGCCAAGGCTGGGGTCAAAGTTTATGTCGGTGATTTCGGCTTCTTTGGCGATGAGTTCGCGGGTGATTTTTTCTGCTTCAACCTCTTGTAGCCGCACTGAAGGGTCTGGACGAACGACAATGCGTTTGCGGATGACGCCGACGATTTCTGCAATGACACTGCTTTGTTCGACTAGAATTTCGGGTTTTTTGGTGTATATGCTGAGCATGGGGCCTTCATATTCGATGCGGGTTACTTCCGCTTCTTTGGGCACATGCTTGAGAATGTATTGGGTTATTTCGACTTTATCTTTGTCTTGTTGAGTTCGAGCCACAGTTTTAACTTCCCTTTTTGAGGAGCTCCTGTTTTTCGGAGTCAGTGAGCTCTCGGTATCCTTGTCCGTTTATGACGATGATGTTGTAGTTGTTGCCGCTTGCTACGTCACGTTTCATTGCCGCGTTGACTGCGCGTGCGATGACTGGCAGGGCTTCTTCTACAGTCATGTCCGTTTTGAATTTGTCCTCTAAAACTCCGATTGCCAGCGGGGAGCCTGAACCTGTGCTGGTGACTGTTTCTTCGGTTACGCTGCCGTAAGGGTCTAAATTGTACAGGTGTGGTCCGGTGCTGTCCACGCCGCCAACTAGAATTTGCGCCATCAAGCCTCTTGCGGAGAAGAGCAGGTTGCTTGTCATGCGGGCTGCGGCGTTAATGGGCATGGGTCGGTTGAGGTTTATGCGGTAGAGTTGGGCGTTGGCAGTTATTATGTCAATGACTTTTTGGGCGTCGGCGACGCTGCCAGCGATGGTCATGCCGATGTGGTCGTCGATTTTGTAGACTTTTTTGCCCTGTTTATGTGCAACGTAGTAGCCCATTGTTACTCTTGTGTCGGAGGCTAAGATTACGCCGTCTTTGCAGACGACTCCAGTGGTTGTTGTCCCCTTAACTATTAACTGGTTAACTGCATTATTGCTTGCCATTTTAGTTTTGTCTCCCTAAAACTGAACTTGGGAATTCGCGTTGCGGAACGGAATTCCATCTGTAGGAAGTAGCATCATGTTATCTCTCCATGGGATTTATTAACATTACGGTAAGATGCATTGAATGAATAGACGCTTTTTTTGAGGTTTCAGTTGCGATTTTTTCGCCATAATCCCTTCATTTTTCGAAAAATGTCTGTTCTCCAGTGCTCTTTAGGCTGTGCCTTTAGATGTTTAGCCTTAAACTATGTATTTGCCAGTTGATTGCTCGAAATTGCGGACAATTTGCATAACCCGTTTAGGCGCTGCTGCTGCTTCCAGAGGCAAGTTTTTAAGCAGAATCCACGGCGATTTGCGCGCTAAAACCGTTGCTGCATGCTCCTCGCCAAAACACTTAGCTGCAACAACCACGACTTGGCGGCGCACTTCAACCTCCGACAACTCGCCTAACGCATGCAGGTACTCGTGAAGCAGCAGGTTGTAGGCTAAGGCGTTCATGGTTTGCTTGTCGCTCAGGGTGGCTTCCACAATTTCCACCAGGCGCCTATTCAAGACGATGTTGTTGGTGCCAACGGGGTAGTAAGCGCCCAGCTGTAATGGCAGATCATCCAAGAAGAGCATCATGCCGCCGCGGCGTTTCCTAAACGTGAAGTCCACGGTGTCTTTGACGGTTTGCCAGACTTCAGCGTAGCTAACTGCGTTTTCCAGCTGCTTAGCAAAGTTGGGTTCAGCGTTGGGTTGACTCAAAAACGTTCCACAAAGAAATCTGCACGGGGTAACCTTAAAACGTTCAGGTTTAAAAAAAGGAAACTGCCACACTTGGAGCGGAGTAGTCATATTTTATTAGTTGGAACGCTCTTCTGTTGCTTGAGGCGTGCCAGATGAAAACTGAATCAGAACTCTTGGAGCGGATTGTTGTGGACCCTAAAGTTATGAGTGGAAGACCCGTGGTGAAGGGTACGCGAATCACCGTGGAGCAGGTGTTAAAGCTGCTTGCCCAGAGTCTGTCGCCTAAAGAAATCCTCAAAGACTATCCTCACTTAACAAAAGATGACATATCTGCAGTGCTGCTTTACGCTGCTAAAGTTGCTGCCGAAGAAGAAGTCTTCCCAGTAACCATCCCGTGAGCTGGCTTTTTTGAAGTTTTTGGTTGACGAATGTACGGGCGTTTGGGTGTCTAAGAAGCTTGAACAGATGGGGTTTGATTCAGTATCCGTCCTTGAATGTATGAAAGGCGCTTCAGATGAAGACATAATTCAAAGAGCCATTAAAGAAAATCGAGTGCTAATCACTAACGATAAGTACTTTGGTCGGCTCGCAGAATTTCACAAACTACCTGGCATTATATTGTTAAGGTTGAAAGATGAAAGCATAGAAAACAAAGTCAAACTGGTTTCTTTCGCGGTTGCCGTTCATGGAAAAGCAGTTTTAGGAAATGTTATGGTTGTATCGGAGGAGAAGATAAGGGTACGGCGGATAAAGAAAAGCAAAAAAGCATAATCCAGCAAAAATCGCCGTTCGCCGTCACCTCGATTTGGATGTAAAATATCCTGTTCTTTTCAGAGAACAGACTGTTCCGCGGGGAGAGCTAACAGCGCCTTTTCTCTTTACTTTCACGGGGTCCTGCATGAATAAGCACATCGCAGTTATCTTCATCCTCGCCAACCTCATTACCTCATTAACGTTCACAGTTTATCCCGCAAAAGCAAGTCCCCAAACCATAATTGTACCCGACGATTATCCAAGCATTGCGGATGCAGTTGGCAACGCCACAGACGGCGCCACAATTTTCGTTAGGAAAGGAACCTATCAAGAACACTCAATTGAGATAAACAAAACGTTATCGCTTATAGGCGAAGCCCCCAATACCACCATAATAGAGGACATAGACCCTCAAGTGCTCGTACTTCCCACCCAACTTCTACCAGAAAACAGCGCACCAATCAAAATTGCCGCCGATAACATCAAAATCTCAGGCTTCACCCTCACCAACGGCGGCAACGGCATCTCAGGAACAGGCAGCCAGACACAAATAACCGACAACCTCATAACAGCACCATATGGCTGCATAAACCTCAAAGGCTCAAACATAACCATCACACAAAACATCATAGAAAATAACGCTAACGGTGGCCTCAGTGGTTATGGCATCAAATGCAATGGATACTACAACACAATTGCTTCAAACAGAATTACTGGACCAAACAACTATGCAATTACCATAGAACACGAAAGCTCCTTAAACGTAGTATGTAACAACACCATAGTAGATGCGGGCAGTATACACGTATACGGCAACAGAAACGTAGTTGCCAAAAATAGCCTAACTCATGGCGGCATCTCAATAGACGGAACATCTAACACTGTCTATTCAAACAGAATCGAAGGGTCTGGTTTTGGTCTTGTTGGCTATAACAATACTTTCTATGCGAACTACTTGACATACGCTGTAAACGTTGGAAGCAACGTAGAAGATGCAGCAAATAATATTTTTTACGATAATAACTTTGTCGGCAGTACACAAGTTGGGGGCTGGATCGGCGTACGTGGACCTAACTTTTGGGATAATGGTGTTGAGGGTAACTTTTGGAGCGATTATAACGGTACAGACAGCAACAACGACGGGATAGGCGATTTTCCATACACAATTGACGCTAACAATCAAGACAACTACCCACTTATGGCACCATATAACATAGACAGTGTAATCGCAGAACTGCCCGAATGGGCAAACACCTCGCCGCCAACACCGCCTTTTCCGACACCCACACCAAATTCGCCTCCAAACACCTCAACCTCAACAGCAACACCAAACCCAACCCAAATCACCCCAACTCTATCCACAATCGCAACACCCACGACTACACCAGCATTAACGAATTCAACTGAAGCATCTTCTTCGCCGTCCGTAACGCAGCAACCTTCCCCATCTACCTCCACACCGGCGGCAAGCGGCGGCGTAGGTTCGCCGGTGGATGGGTTGTGGATTGGGGTAGCAGTTGCCGTTGTTGTAGGCGTGGTGGTTGGGGTTTTGTTTAGACGAAAACGTTTGGGTGCCTAGTTTTTTTGGCGCCAGACTGCGCCGTTTCCCGCCTTTCTGTGCCTTTCCAAGCCGTTTCTTACCGCAACAAGAACCCAAATCGCGTGCTGAACTGAAAAAGCAGCCCAAAATGGGCTCCACAGAAAACATAGGGGAGGGGTAGTTGTTGAGCTACCGAAAGTCTCGGGAATCGTGTGCCTCCCTCTCGCGGGGTTCTTTGTTTAAAGGTGTGTTTAGCCAAACGGTTCTTCATCAAGTTCTAGTGTAGCCATGGCTGAAACGTGGAGAAGCAACAATAAAACCGCTAAAACGCTGACAACGCAAAATAGATAAATGACACCCGCGTCTGTCATAGACAAAAGGAGTAATCTGAATTGGCAAGCAATGTCGTAGTAAAAGACATTATGACAAAGAATGTTCCCGTAGTCCACAACGAAAACTCAATGCAGGAAGTTATCGACATGATGGTCAAAGACGACTTAAGCTACATGATGGTTGAAATGCAGGGCAAACCAACCGGCATCATGACTGAACATGACATCCTTGTCCGCCTTGTAAGCCAAGGGCTATCACCTAAATCAGTCATAGCCCGCATGGTCTACACCAACCCCATCTTCACCATCGACGAAGACGCCTCAATCGACGAAGCAGTTCAAATGATGAACCACTGGGGAGTCAAACACCTACCAGTCACTGGAAAACAAGGCGAACTCGTGGGCGTACTCACCGCAGACAACGTCATCCTCGAAGTTCCCTCAAAAATTCCTGAACTAACCGAACTCTGCCGCCCCGGCTACAAACGCGTAAGATAAACACTTCATCCTAACTGACCGACGTGAAAGCTTAGGCTCACAATTAAGAAAAAGTGGGCTTTGCCTCACCATTTTTTTTGCTCAAACACGCTGTGATAAACCCGTAGTATTCGGGTGAGGGTCGACCTGGGCGACTTTTGAATTCGCCATGAAACTGCGAAGCAAAGTAGAAGTATCGGTCAGGTAACTCAAGGGTTTCCATGCGTCTGCCGTCGGCGCTTTTGCCGGAGTAAACCATGCCGTTCTTGCTTAACACTTCCAAATAGTCCAAGTTCACTTCGAATCGGTGGCGGTGACGCTCATATGCCTCATCAGTCTTGTACAGGTTATATGCCATGGTGCCTTTCTCCAACTTTATTTTGTGTGCTCCCAAACGCATGGTGGCGCCTTTAGCTTCGATGCCGCGCTGTTCAGGCATCAAATCAATCACGGGGTGCGGTGTGTCGGGGTCAATTTCGGTGCTGTTGGCGCCTTTTAAGCCGCACACGTTGCGGGCAAACTCAATTGTGGCAATTTGGAAGCCGTAACAAATGCCCAAGAAGGGGATGTCGTTTTCTCGGGCAAATTTTGCCGCTGCCATTTTCCCTTCCGTTCCTCTGGGGCCAAACCCGTAGGGCACAAATATGCCGTCGAAGTTTTTGAGTTCGTTAACGCAGCCGGGGTTCTGCTCAAATTTTTCGGCTTCCATGTACGTTATGCAGACTTTGGCTTTGTTCGCAGCTCCACCGTGCCGCAGAGCCTCACTCATGCTCACGTAGCTGTCGGTTAACCCTGCATACTTGCCAATCAAGGCAATGTTTACTTCGTGTTCAGGCTTCACTGCGGCGTCAACAAACTTTTTCCAGGGCGCGAAGTCTGGTTTAGCACAGGTGTAGTTGAAGCGTTGGCAGATGAAGTCACCCATGCCTTGCCGGTCCAAGATAAGAGGCACTTGATAGACCGATTCTGCGTTGTAGCTGCAGAACACCGCGTTTTCGGGGATGGTGCCAAACAAGGCGATTTTGCGCAGGGCTTCTGCGTCAATCATCTTTTGGCTGCGGGCAACAATAATGTCAGGTTGAATACCGATGCGGCGCAACTCGTTAACGCTGTGCTGCAACGGCTTGGTCTTCATTTCCTGAGTCACATCTAAAATGGGAACCAACGCCACATGCACATAAAGCGTGTTTTCTGGGCCTTCTTCCAGACGCATTTGGCGGATAGCTTCCAGAAACGGTAGCCCCTCGATGTCGCCGACGGTTCCGCCTACTTCGGTGAGGACAACTTCAGCGTTGGATGTTTTGGCGATTTTGCGGAAGTGGTTTTTGATTTCGTTGGTTACGTGGGGGATGATTTGGACGCATCTGCCCAGAAAGTCGCCTTTGCGTTCTTTTTCTATGACTGCTTTGTAGATTGACCCTGTGGTTATGTTGTTTTCTTGTTTTAGACTCAAGTCCAAAAACCGCTCATACCATCCTAAGTCGAGGTCGGTTTCGCCGCCGTCGTCAGTGACAAAAACTTCCCCATGCATGTAGGGGTTCATGGTTCCTGCGTCAACGTTGACGTAGGGGTCAATTTTTATAACTGTGACTTTTACGCCGCGGCTTTGGAGCATTTTGCCAATTGAGCTGGTTAAGATTCCTTTGCCAACTGAGCTCAACACTCCTCCAGTAACAAAAAGGTACTTCACCATCCAGATTTCCCCGTTAATAGAGTACTCCTTTCGAGGAGAGTTAATTTAACTTTTTTGTGTGAACAGCTGAACAATTGTGCAGAAAACCCTCCCACTCAAAAACTGGGGCTTCCTGCAACAAACGCTTGTTCTTGGTTAAAGCCGTTGATGTCTGCGCCTTATACGGAATGCAACAATTATCAGCCACAATCCCAGCAACATAATAATTCCAGCCCACAAAGCGCCCCAGTTCACTGCCGCCTCGTAGTATATTGAGAAAAACAACGTCAAGCCGACAATGACAATCAGGATGCCCGCAAAAATGGTGCCCAAACCGCTTCGCTTCACGTAGTGTTCATGGTCGTAGTATTTTCTGTGCCAATTTGCGCCCCACTCTTCTTGCACAACGGCGGTATGCTGAAGGGGTGCAGCGCATTTGATGCAGACAACGGCGTCGTCAGGGTTTAGAGTTCCGCATTTTGTGCAGTAAACCATCTTTTCCGCGTCCTCTGTTATTCACGTAGAAGCAATCTGTTCATAAGATTTGTGGTGAACCTGAAGCATGCACGGGGCAATGTGGCTTGAATTTGGATAAAGCATATAATTGTTGTATACCATCCCATCAGCATTTATACAGTTGAGGTACGAAAATTGGGCGCTGCTAAACCTAAGATAACACGCAAAACAGTTCTGTTGCCCATCGTAGGTTTAGCCGCGTTTTTCCTCTACATCCTGATTTTCAATGTGGACTTCCTTGAAATTATAAACACTGCAAAAACCGCCAACCCCATTATTTACATCGCCGCCATAGCCGTTAGCCTTGTTGAAGTGTTCTTTTACGCCGTCTCTTGGCAACGCATACTCAAATACTTAAAAGTCAAGCTTTCCATTCTCAAGAGCTACCTGTTTGTGTGGTATGGCAACTTCATCGACATAATTATCCCCGCTGAATCCATAAGCGGCGAAGTCTGCCGAGTTTACCTCGTGAACCGCGAACAAGAAGGAACAAGCGGCAAAGTGGTCGCCTCTGTTGTCATCCAACGCTTGTTAGGCATGGGAATGAACGTTGTTTTCCTCATAGCCGGTATAGTTCTGCTGTACTTGGAGGCACAGGTAAAACCCCTGATTTTTAACCTCATCTTGTTCTTCGCAGCCGCAATCGTTGCAATTATGGTGTTGCTGCTGCTGATAAGCGTCAAGGAATCTTGGAGCAAAAAAATCATCAATGCACTAGTTCGCGTCGGCGAATTCATTACCCGTGGAAGATGGAAAAAACTGCGCCAAATCGAAGAGGAAGCGCTTAGAAACACTGCACTTTTCCATGACTCGGTTAAAGAATTCATACGCAAACCCCAAGCTCTTATCCTTCCAACATTGGCCATGGCGGTTAACTGGCTTTGCAGTCTTAGCGTGTCTTATCTTGTGTTTTTGTCGTTAGGCTTTGAGATTCCGTGGAGTGTAATCTTCATCACTGGATCCATTGTTGTAGCCGTAAAATCAATACCCATAGGCATACCCTTTGAAGTTGGGCTTCCCGAGATAACCATGACCACCCTCTACACCTCCATGCTGGGCATGCAGTACGCTCCGATATGTGCAACCGCCACAATTCTTAGCCGAATAATAACCCTCTGGCTCCGCTTTGCAATAGGGTTTGCTTCGCAGCAGTGGATAGAACTTCGCTCAACGTGGAACCACCAGAAAAATCCCCCGTTAGAAAAAACCTAAATTTTTCCTCAGTCTATTTGTGCCTGCTGCAAAATGACTTTACAAATAGAAACCGCGTCTGTTGCGCTTCTGGATGCCCTCTATGAGGTAGAAAAACAGTGTTTTAAAGCGGAAGCCTTCTCTAAACAGCAAATACGCTACCTTCTTTTGGACTACAACGCCTTCAGTCTTGTCGCAAAAGTTGATGGTCAAGTTGCAGGGTTTGTTATTGGGCGGCTTGATTGGGTTCAAAATCAACCTGTAGGGCACATAATGACTCTTGATGTCTTGCCTTGTTACCGGCGGGCAGGGGTCGCTGAGCGGTTGATGGTTAAGCTTGAAGAACTTTTTCGATTAGGTGGCGCATTGGAATGCCGCTTGGAAGTGCGTGTCGATAATGTTGCTGCGTTGAATCTTTACTTTAAGTTGGGGTACCGCATGATTGGGGTTCTTGAAAACTATTATGAGTCAGCGCATGGGTTTTACCTTAAAAAGAACCTGAAGAGAGTAGATTCTGAAAATTCAACTGAAAAGTGAACGGAAAAGTATTAAATACAAACCCTTAAAAAATAGTTAAACATTTACATACTGGGGGCAAATGGAGATTTGTCCAAGCGACAGACCAACGAGCAAGCACTTGTGAGGACGATAGTAGTTTTAATTCGGAATACAACGTGGCGTTGCGGCAAACTCGAACGCTCCATCGTCAAACACCTCCACAAGCGTCATGAGAACTTTGGAAACTCCGAAATGTCAGTCAATGATATGATGTGTAACTTGAATCTGGCAGGAGAGAAAAGAAACGAGTTTCTGGATGCTCTTAGACGTTTAGAAAAACGCAACATAGTAAAGCTGCTATAAAAACAGAAACAGAAAAAAGCTTGTCCTCAACAAGCCCCTTTTTATTTTACCTGCTTCTTAGCACATCCAATCCACATTTTTACTATTTTAGGAGAAACCCCAAGTTTTTCCGACAAAACCTCCGCATCTGCAGCAGCCAACTCTTGCAAGTTATTTATGCCGTTAGCTTTGAGTTGTTCAGCCCTTTTTGCGCTGATGCCTCGTATCTGACCAAACCCTGTGTCTTCTGCTGGTGAAGCTGCATTTTGAGCAGACGCGGCATCCGCTGGAACTGGGGTGGGACACACATCTTCTTGTTCCTGTTCGGTTTCAGGAGCCTGAATAGTAGCTGCTGTAACCAGTGTCTCAGGCTCTACTTTTGGTTCCTCAATGATGACCTTTGGTTCTTCAACTTGGGTCTTTTCATCTTCGGGGGTGCTTTGTGGGTCTGAAGCTTCCACCGTCGGAGTGGTCATTGGCGGTTCTTCAATTGGGGTTTCGACTGCGGGGGCAGGTGTTTGTTGAGTGACTGGTGTGGGTGGTTCAGGGTTGACGACTGGAGTCTGCATCACTTGGGCAACATCGTTTCTTGGTTTTAACGCATAGCCTCCGACAAGGGCGATTGCTCCAACAATTGCCGTCACTGCACCGTACAGTAAATCTTCTGGAGTAATCACGAAGGTGATTGCCGTTAACGCAAATAATACTATTGCTAAACCGTATAAAGCGTAATCTAAGCGCATAGTCATTTTCCCCAGCCCATGTATCTTATGAATTACTTAAATAATTTTCTCCTAAACCTCGCCGACCCCTTTGTTTACTCCTTAAGGAGTTGCTCCTCGCTTGGCGGCTGCTTAATCAAGCCCTGCTTCATCAGCAACTGGGTGGATTCTCGGGCGTTGCGAATAATGGCGCTTGCACGCTCGTACAGTTCCTGTCTGCTGGGTTTAACCCTTGCAACACCCTGCTCAATAGACTTCAACGCGCAAGCAACGGCTTCCCGCGGAAACACTTCCCACTCCTCCATACGCGGCAAAATATCCTTTTCCGTTATGCCTCGCTCCTCAGCAAAATTCGCCAACTCCTGCGCCGCAGCAATACACATGTCATCCGTGATGGTTTTGGCTTTAACATCAAGCACTCCACGAAAGATGGCGGGGAACCCAAGGCTGTTGTTGACTTGGTTGGGGAAGTCGTTTCTGCCCGTGGCAACAATGCGGGCGCCCGCTTCTTCTGCTTCCCAAGGCCAAATTTCAGGAATCGGGTTAGCGCACGCGAAAACAACTGCGTTGTCTGCCATGGTTTTTATCCATTCAGGTTTGATGGTGCCTGGTCCAGGTTTGGAAGCAGCAACCACCGCATCTGCCCCTTTGAAGGCTTCGGCGATGTCGCCGGTTCTGCCTTCTGCGTTGGTTTTCTGGGTTAGTTCAAACTTCCATGGGTCGTCTTCTTTGGTTATGTCGGTTCTGCCTCGGTGAACGATGCCTTTGGTGTCGACAAGCATAATGTTGCCTGCCTTTACGCCCCACCTTATCAACACGTATGCAGTGCGGATGTTGGCTGCCCCTGAACCAACCAACGTAATTAGTGCGTCCTGCGGTTTTTTGCCGACAAGCTTGAAGCTGTTCATCAAGCCCGCCAAAATCACCGTTGCCGTTCCCTGCTGGTCATCATGCCAAACAGGAATCTGTAGCCTGTCGCGAGCTTTTTCTAAGGCGTAGAAACATTTGGGTTTCTCAATGTCCTCCAAGTTTATGCCGCCAAAAGACGGCTCCAGCAACTCGCAGGTTCGGATAATCTCGTCGGGGTCTTTAGTTTTTAGGCATATGGCAACAGCGTCTACTCCGCCTAAAAACTTGAACAGCATCGCTTTGCCCTCCATGACAGGCATCGCTGCTTCAGGCCCAATGTTGCCCAGTCCCAGCACTCGGGTTCCGTCTGAGACGATGGCGACGCTATTCCAGCGGTTGGTTAACTCAAACGATTTCTCAGGGTCCGCCTGAATTATCCTGCAAGGCGCTGCGACGCCCGGAGTGTACCAGATGGCGAAGTCGTCAGGGCTGGTTATGGCGCATCGAGGCATGACCTGCATTTTGCCTTCGTAGAAACGGTGCATTGCAGGGGCAAGCTGCGCGGGTTTTTTGGCTTTCGCCAGTAATTCTTCAACAGTCGGTTTAGGTGTTTCTTGGTTAACCATGAAATAACGCCTTGTTCACGGAATGAAAACCTGCGTGCAGTTAAAAGTTTTCCTACAATGCCCTGAAAAAGGCAAGCTGCATTTTATTTTGTCTCTTGTTTCTCGGCTTCAAGCAAACTGCCCGAACGATACCCCTCTAAATCCGCTGTAACATACCTAAAGCCCAACTGCTTCAGCTTGCAGACGATTTGGTCAAAAGCCTCAACATCACAGAGCATGGCTCTTTCGTCTTTACCTACCTCTATGCGTGCAAGTCCGTTGTGGTCTCGGACACGAAGCTGCTCAACATGCACGATTTGCTTGATTGCCTGCTCCGCCGCTGCGATTCGGTCCAGTTTCTCTTTAGTTATCCTTTCATGGTATGGGATTCTGGAGGCTAAGCAGGGCTGCGGACGTTTGTCATGAACCGAAAGCCCCATCGCCTTCGCTAAAGCCCGTATTTCGCTCTTAACATATCCGCTTTCAACCCATGGACTGTACACTTTTTCCAGTTCTTGTACCGCTTGGAACCCGGGTCGGTGGTCTGTGAGGTCGCTGAAGTTTGTGCCCTCAAAAACCACATCTAAACCAAGTTTTTCAGCCGTGCAAAGTAGTTTTTTAAGGAGTTCTTTTTTGCAGAAGTAACATCGGTTCTCGGGGTTTAGGCAGAACTCCTCATTTGTCAATTCGTCTGTTTCAACAGTGACTTGTTTGATGCCTATTTCCCGTGCTACCTCTTGCGCTTCCGCCAGTTCCTTGGCGGTGTATGTGGAGGATTTCGCCGTGACCGCAACCGCCCTATCACCCAGCAACCTGTGGCACACCGCCGCCAACGTTGCGCTGTCCACTCCACCAGAAAAGGCAATAACCGCGCCGTTTTCTCCTTTGTCCTTAATGAAACGTTCTATCGCCTCATACTTTGCTTCTGCATCTTTCATTGGGGTCACTTTGTTTGGAAGGTTTCTCGAGCTTTTGCCATGACTATTTCTGAAATTTCCCTTAAGGGCGTGTTGGTGGCGTTTGCTATCCGCTTGATGTCCTCGTACTCGGGTTTAACATGAAATGCTCTGCCCTGGCTGTCTTTTGTGACTTTCACGTTCACTCGCTCCTGCATCCCCTTCAGAAACATATCCATCTGATGCACTTCACGATTTAGGATGTGCCGCTCACAAAACGTAACCCTCACCCCCAAGGTGCCCGTTTCCGCCATCAACACGCGTGATAGGCGTCCGCTGTCTTTTTTGTCGGCAATCACTTTGAGGATTTGCCCGGGACGGTTCTTTTTGGTGAACATGGGTGTTATGCTTACGTCTTTGGCGCCTTCCCCCAGAAGCTTCTCCAACGTGTAGCCTAAGGTTTCTCCTGTCACGTCGTCAACATTGGTTTCTAAAACGGCGATTTCGTCTTTCAAAAGGTCTTCCTCAAACGCTTCGCCAACCGTTATCCGTAGAACATTAGCCATTTCGGGGAACTCTTTGGTTCCTGCGCCGTAACCTACCTTTAAAGGAGTCATGGCGGGGTAGAAGCGGCTAACCTCATCCACCACGTTCACTAAGATTGCGGCTCCTGTGGGCGTAGCCAATTCTGACTCTATGGGTCCGCCTTTGAGGGGAAATCCGTTTGACTGGAGGATAGCTAACGCGGCTGGGGCAGGGGAAGGGACGATGCCGTGAGAGAACCTGTTTGTGCCGCCTCCAACGGCTACGGGTGTGCAGTAAATTTTTGCGTCAAACAATCCAAGGTCATCCATTGCAACTGCCGAACCGACAATTTCTGCGGGCGTGTCCACCAAGCCGATTTCGTGCAGGTGTGTTTCCGCCGCGAAAGTGAGCCCGTGGATGCTTGCTTCGGTGTTGACCAATGTGCGGATTGTTTTGGAGGCGAATTGGTTTGCTTTCTTCGACAAGCAAAGGTTTGCCGCGCTTTTTTCCACGATGTCGATGAGGTTTTGCCCGTTTGATTTTGGGGTGACTTTAGCGGTGGTGTCGATTTGTGTGGCTTTGAATCCCCGACGCATAACCTTTTTTGCTTCCACTTGGATGCCTTCATAGCCGTAAGCGGGGTTTTCGAGGGTTTTTATGGCGGAAACAACTTTGCCTGTGTCTGCTCCAAGGTCAACTAAGGTTCCTAAAAACATGTCCCCTGCGACGCCTGCCGTTTGGCAGTCAATAACAACCACTTTGTTAGAGTTGACTTTTTGGTTGACACACATGGAGTTTCCTCTTCAGAAGGTAACCATATAAATAATATATGACTTGTGTGTCTGAAAAAGTGTCCGTTGCGTATGCTTATGTTGACTCTAAAAGAAGTGCTTGAGAAGGTCGAGAAAAATGAACTCTCCGTTGATGAAGCGGAGCGGTTGCTGCGTTTTCTTGCCATCCACGAAGTTGGGACATTGGCAAAAATTGATGCCAACAGGGAATTGCGTAACGGGATGCCTGAAATCATCCTCGGAGAAGGAAAAACCACCATCGACATCCAAAAAATCGCTTTAAAAATGCTCAATCAATCGGGCAGGGCAATCGTTAGTCGTTGTTCCCCCGAGCAAATACAGGCATTACGCCAAGCTGCCCCCCAAGAGGCGAACTTGCAGGTCTGTGAAAAACCCCGAATGGTCATCCTTAAAGCGAAAGATTTCGCGGTCAAAAAAACTGGCGGAAAAATCGGCATCATAACGGCAGGAACCTCCGACATAGCCGTAGCGGAAGAAGCCAAAATCATCGCTGAAGAAATGGGAGGCGAAGTCTTCACCATTTACGATGTGGGTGTGGCTGGTATCCACAGGTTGCTTGAGCCGCTTAGGGATTTGATGCTTAAAGATGTGGATTGTATTGTGGTCGTTGCAGGTAGAGAGGGTGCTTTAGCTTCGGTGGTTGCAGGTTTGGTCGATGTGCCTGTGATTGCAGTTCCAACCTCCAACAGCTATGGGTTTGGCGAGAAAGGCGTCAGCACCTTGATGGCTATGCTTCAGTCTTGCTCTCTGGGCTTAGCTGTCGTTAACATTGATGCGGGTGTGTCTGCGGGTGCTGTGGCTATGTTAATTGCTAATCGGGCAGCTAAATTCCGAAAATCCTCTGAACCCTGATTTTGGAAAGATAAAAGGTAAAAACAGGTTGAATTGAAGAAAGAAAGCATAAAAAATTATGCTTTATTGGTTTTAGTATCTGCGGTCTCTGTAGCCGCCGCCACCACCACGTCGGTCACGTCCACCGTAACCTCCGCCGCCGCGTCGGTCGCCTCCATAGCCGCCACCGCCGCCGAAACCTCTACCTCCGCCGCTTCTGCCTCGGTAAGGTCTACGTTCTTGTTCGTATGTTTTGCTGGACACGTTGTTTTCCGTGTTCACTTCTGCGGTGATGGGTTCGGGTGCGTTTTCGAGTTGACCATATTTGCCTATGTTTAGGCGCATGTTGCCCTTGAAGAGTGTAACGTAACCGTTTTCAACGCGGATGGTTTCTTCCTCGTTGACTTTGGTGATGTTGTCGTCCCATAGGGTAAGGTAAATTACGCCTGTTTCGTCTCCAACTAATGCATCGCAGACTCTGTGAGCAGAGCCATCTCTGCCTATTGGAATGTCACGTATTTCACTTTTGGAAACAACTTTGGCTGTGACGTTTACCGCCTTTGATTGTGGGGTCAGTTCGCCGACTTTGGCTTCAACTGGTTGTGGTCGCTTGTTTTCGAAAAATCCTTCTACTGCCAATCTGATTCAACACCTTGTAGTTTGTAGGACAGACAAAAGTAGCTTGGCGGCTATTCTTAAGGTTTGCGGTAAAACGGTGCCTACAACGAAAAAACTCTTCTGAATAGCGGACAAATATGTATAATGTGACGTTCACCACGTGTAATCTTTGAATCAGCATTGCATTGAACGGGTAGAATTAAGAACGGTGCCAAGCCGTTTTGCCTATTAATGAGGACTGCCTAAAAGAGTTATGGCAAAAAAACCCTTCGCTACTTCCCTTTTGCTTGTCGCCCTGATTCTCCTACTTTGCATAAGCCTCATCATGGTTTCCCTAAACCAAGGCAACCCAAACGACACTTCAGCATCGAAAACTTTGGACTACTCCATCCTCAACACTTATCCCCATGACCACAACGCCTTTACCGAAGGACTAATCTACAGCGATGGGTTTTTGTATGAAAGCACGGGTTTAAACGGCTTCTCCACGCTGCGACAAGTTGACCTACAGTCGGGGGAGATTCAGCGAAACATTTCGCTCCCTGACCAGTTTTTCGGCGAAGGGCTTACAATCGTGGATGAAAACCTAATCCAACTTACCTACCGCTCGCACATGGGTTTTGTTTACGATAAGACCTCTTTTGCTTTGCTGCGAAATTTCACTTATCCAACGCAGGGTTGGGGGCTCACCTATGACGGTACATTTTTAATAATGAGCGACGGGTCCAGCACCCTCCATTTTCTTAACTCAACAACGTTTGAAGAAGTCGCGCAGGTTCATGTCCAAGACGGGAACACCGCCATTTCCAAACTTAATGAGCTTGAATACGTTAATGGCGAAGTGTATGCAAACATTTTTGAGCAGTCCACAATCGCCGTAATCAACCCCGAAACGGGTCAAGTTAAAGCTTGGATAGATTTGACGGAGCTACAGAAAGCTAACCGCTCAAAAGGGGAAGACGTATTAAACGGCATCGCCTACGACGCGGCAAATGACCGGTTGTTTGTTACTGGCAAATTTTGGTCGCGACTTTACGAAGTTAAGCTGGTTTGGGAAAATAACTGATTTTCCTGTTTCGCTGGCGATTTGGTGATTGCGGTTTAGGCTGGTTCTGATTCAAACACCTACCTGTACATTTGAGGTGCTTTCCTGCCACAAAATCTGTGGACAAACATCTTAAGAAACCCACTAAGAATTGGCTGGTTTAGCTTTGGAAATCTGCATGGAACACAACGGTATCGCCTGCAGCATCAAAGTCAATTGAAAAATTCGTTTTGGTTCTTGGCGATTAATTTCAATGTGTGTTTGCCTTTTTGGGCTGCTTTGTGTGTTCCTCATTTGTTTTCTTTTTTGTTCTTGATTTCAATTTTTCAGAATCGATGACGCGATAACCAAAAACGCTATTACCAATAGATGTGTAATATTATGCAGCGTCACCTTCTAGGAGAGGTGGAAACTGTACAAGTTCGGCTGCCTAGCTGGCTTACATTTTGTTTCTCGAAAACTTATCATGCAGAGCAAGGAGACTCTGCAGAAGAGAGGTAAATCTGTTTCCCGTAAAAGAAGGTCTTCTGCCGTTTTTCCCTACCGAACCCTAAATAGTCCTGATACTTTGCTTGATGTTTTGGAGGGAACCAAAGATAGCGTAATGGCTCTGGACCATAAATGGGCAATCATCTATGTTAACACTCATCAAGCAAAAGCTATGGGTTACAAGCCCTCTGACATGATTGGCAAAAACCTTTGGCGGCTTTTACCTGTTCTTCTCGGAACTGAAGTTGAGAAATGCTTTCGTGAAGTGATGGTGAAACGTGAACCTGTCCACTTTGAATTGGAGGGCTTCTATAAAACGGGGTTTTTTGAACTCAACATATCCCCAATAAACCGTGGAATAGTGGTCTACACTCGTGACATGACTGAAAGCAAAAAAATTGAAGCGGCTATGCGTCAAAGTGAGGAGCGGTTTGCTAAGACTTTTCATTTTAGTCCTGCGGCGTTGTTTATTTCTCGGCTTGTGGATGGTTTTTTGATTGATGTTAACGATAGTTTTCTTAAAATTATGGGTTTCAAATATGATGAAGTTGTCGGACACTCCGCTTTTGACCTTAATGTTTACCCTGACTCAGAGACCCGTAGGGAAGCAGTTCGTATTTTACACTCAAAGCAAAGTCTACACGACTTTGAGATAACGGTGCGAACGAAAACTGGGCAGCCAATCACGGTTCTTGCTTCAATTGACAAAATTGACCTTGATGGGCAAGAATACGTCTTGGGCGCCTTCATCGACATAACTACTCGTCAAAAAGCTGAAGAAGCCCTGCGTCAAAGTGAGGAGCGGTTAAGGATGGCGCAACGTATGGCGCGGATGGGCAGTTGGGAATTTCTTGCAAAAGAGAACAAGGCGTTTTGGTCGGCTGAATTGTTTCGAATTTTCAATTTACCCATTTCAACTTATGGCCCAACAATTGAAGAATATCGAAAATTTATCTACCCCGAAGACCGCGAATCCATGACAAAAATCATTCGCGCTTTCTACTCACAAAACCGCCACGTTAATGACACTATCAATTTTGATTATCGTGTTGTTTTGGGTAACGGTTTAGTGCGTGTTTTGCATACGGAGCGCCTGATTAAAGAGGTTGACGAAAATGGGACGCCGACCCTAATATTGGGTATTGAACAGGATATAACTTCGCGGAAAAGAATTGAGCTTCAACTTGAGCAGTACAGTAAACATTTGGAGCAGCTTGTTGAGGAACGCACAAAACAGCTTAAGGATGCCGAGCGTCTGGCGACTATAGGCGCAACAGCTGGTATGGTTGGGCATGATATTCGGAATCCGTTACAGGCAATAATTAACGAGTTATATCTCACAAGAGCTGCCATCGCGAGTTCCGTGGATGTGCCAAGTAAACCCGCGGCGTTAGAGAGTGTAGGTTTTATTCAAGAACAGGTTGATTACATAAACAAAATTGTTTCTGACCTTCAGGATTACGCTCGACCCATTAAGCCCGTGATAAGTGAAGTTGCAGTGGAGGCTTTGCTTGCGGATTCATTGTCAACCCTTGCTGTGCCCGACGATGTTGAAGTGGTGATGTGTATCGGAAAATCTTCCTTGAAAATTGAAACGGACCCCATGCTTTTAAAACGTATTATTGTGAACTTGGCTACAAATGCGGTTCAGGCGATGCCTAACGGGGGAAAGTTGACGGTGAGTGCGAACATTGATGAGCGGAGGCAAAAAGTCGTTTTAAGTGTTGAGGATACCGGTGTGGGTATTCCGCTGGAGGCGCAGGGGAAGCTTTTCACGCCGCTTTTCACCACCAAATCTAAGGGTCAAGGCTTTGGTTTAGCGGTCGTGAAGCGTTTGACCGATGCTCTTTGTGGAGAAATTCGTTTTGAAACCCTTGAAGGAAAAGGTACAAAGTTTACTGTCGAGTTTCCTGCAACGCAGTCTCTATTTTTCGAAAATTGATGACCGTTTGCTGCATGTGGCGCGTTCTATCTTCTTTTTTGTTTTGTTGTGAAACATATTTGCAGTATTGAAGTTGAAATCATAACTTATATTAGATGTTACCTGATGAGTGTGGATGTATGTGCAGTGTTCACGGTAAATATTGCGCAAACAACTAATTCGGCGTGATAGGCAATGGTGGGAGTTCCTGTTGACTTAAACGACAAAATTCGTGTCTTACATGTGGATGACGACCCCTTCATCCTGGAGGTTTCAAAACAAATCCTTGAATACGAAGGCAATTTTCAAGTTGAAACTGCTTCCTCAGTTGACCAAGCCTTAAAAAAACTGAACTCTCAATCTTTTGACGCAATAGTTTCCGACTACGAAATGCCCCAAAAAACTGGGCTTCAATTTCTCGAGCAAATTCGCGCCCAAAAAAACGAAATAGCTTTTGTGATGTTCACGGGACGCGGGCGTGAAGAGGTTGCTGTGAAGGCGTTAAATTTAGGGGCTGACCGTTACATCAACAAAAACGGCGACCCGGAGGCGGTTTACTGTGAACTACGTTACGCGATAACTAAAATTGTGGAGCGTAAAAAAGCAAGGCGCATGCTAATCAATGACGCCAAGAAAATCAATGAGCTTAACGAAAAACTGCGTGTTGTGGGGAGCTTATCCCGGCATGATGTCCGCAATAAACTTGCTTTCTTAAATGGGCATGTGTTTCTGCTAAAGAACAAACTCAAACAAGACCCTGAAGCCAATAAGCATCTGTGTGCCATTGAACTTGCTTCAAAACAGATTGTAGAGTTACTCGAGTTTGCGCATCTTTACGAACGGCTAGGCGTTGAAGAGTTAACGTATTTGGATGCCGAGAAATGTGCCGACGCTGCTTGGGTCCTTTTTTCGGACCTGAAAGGGGTGTATTTAAAAAATGAGTTGCAGGGGTTAGTTGTTTTGGCGGATTCTTTGCTTAGGCAACTGTTTTACAATTTGATTGACAACACCATTAAGCATGGGGGTAAAGCCACACAGATACGCCTTCGATATGAGGATGATGGTTCAGTGGTGCGGTTGTTTTACGAGGATGACGGCGTAGGGATTTCAGAGGATTTGAAGGGGCGTTTGTTTGAAGAGAAAAGTATCCGAGAGCTTAATCATGGGTTGTATATGGTGCGTAGGCTTTGTGACGCGTACGGTTGGACAGTTAATGAAACAGGTGTTTCTGGTCGGGGCGTGCAGTTTGTGGTTTGCCTACCGCGGGGTTTAGTGAAGTGTGTTTGTAGTTCGCCTGAGGTGCTGCCTGTTTCTTCATGTTCTCCTGATGCGGTTATGTTTTAACGTGGGGAAACGTCGTGTGTTTTGTACGAGGCGTGTTTTGTTGGTGTTTTTGGCAAAAGTTGCTGTGTTCATGTAAAATTGCGTGGTTTATGTAAAAACTGTGTTCTGCTTCATTTTATCCTCGGAGCCAGTTACCTCACGCGGCAGCCATTTATGTAAAAAACAGACCATAACACAAAAAAACACCCCTTTGATTGACGAATTTTTGTTCAATACAAGTTAAATCCAAGTATGACCATATGTATATTTGCAGGTCAAGGAGCACGCTTTAACTGCGATGCATTGAAGCAAAGAGCGCATCGGTTCAAACAGCGAAAAACCGATACGCGACCAAGACTGTGCTTCAATGGGCTGGACAAGCTATGTTGCATTGAGACAATGAGCGTCATGACCAAAACGGTGAAAGGTCATGTTGCGACAAAAACAATGCCTCAGTGGACCGCGAACATAACTAAGGCTTAGGCTTGGCCTGCACTACTTCTTCAAGCATCATTTGGCTCTGTATTTTTGATTTTTTTCCTTTCTGTTGCTGAGGCTTCTTTGGGCGTCAGAAGTGTTGTTTGCTGGAGAAGAGTATATCTCTAAGCTGTCGCCAACTAATACACTGCAAATGTGCATGTAGTTGTATAGGTTACCAGTATGTGCCCAGTGAACAAGTCTTACCGAACTCCCCACAACCGCATTAAAATCCTCGTTAAAGAAGCCAAGCAAATGGTTAACGGACCATATTACTGTCCCCAATGCAAAAAAGAACTCCTGCAAATCTTAGCTGACCCAAACAAAAAAGAAGTTTTCGCCGTTTGTAAATGTGGCATCGAAGAAAAAATGACGTACGCCCCAGTTTTCCAACCCATAGATTACTACAGCAAATTCATGGACCTCTACAAGAAACGTCTCTTCATGCTAAGACAGCAACAGTACAAGGACCAACAAGCTCAACAAGCCAACAAGACCAAAACGCCCTAGTTTTTCTTTTCCCGTTTGTCTCCTTTTGGCATAATAATCGCATCATCAATTGGTCCATAAGGCACACTTTTGCCCTCTAAAAACTGTTTTCCAACGTATGCACAAGTCACCGCGTCCAATTCGTGGTCGCTCAAGCCTCGCTTTAAGCCGCCAATCCCAAGTGCCTCAAGCCCAACCTGTAACTTGTCCAATCCCTGCTTTTTTCTGGGAATCCCCAACACGTCCTGCGCCCCTCCTGGATAAGCTTCAATGACTTTGAAACCGCTGCTTTCCAAAATGTTCCTCAACGCGATGCCTCGGGCGGTTAGTTTCCGCATGGGTCCAAGGGTTAAGGGAAAGAATCGTATGCCCCGTCTCTGGAGTTCTTTGTCGCTCTCCCGCAGGTGGGGTCCTGTTCTTTCTTCCAAGGTTTTGCGTCCAGGCGGCAAACTGAGCGGTGCATCGATGGCTACCACTTGGGGGTTTGCTTGGATTATTTTTGCCAGGGTCTCTTGGTCTTTGTAAGTATGTGTTGTTTCTGCATAAAGCCCCGTGAGTATGCAAAAGCCTGTAGGTCGGGTTTCTGCCCCCGCTAAATCCAAGCCGACAACAGTCAATGGCTTCATCGATGCAAAAACGTGTTGCACATATATTTTAGTTGCCTCCAACTAAACTGCACGTCGGGTTCTCAAGGTTTTTTAGAGCCGCCGCAGACTCTTGCAGCCATGCATGAAAGTCTGGTCTGGCAAAGGCGCCTGCTCCAAAACGGCGTTCGACTGCTTCTTTACCCCAAGCCCTCTGCTTTGACAGCGCAGTTTTCCGTTGCCGTGCAGTACGGCTCAAACGACGACACCGACGAGCAGGCAGGGGCGGCGCATTTTTTGGAGCACATGCTGGCGGGTGGTTCTCCCCGAAGGATTGATTTATCTCGCGAAGTTGAGCGCCTTGGTGGTTCAGCGGATTTCTCCACTAACCATGAATACACTTTATGTTCAGCCGATGTCATGCCCAGCAAACTATCCGCGGCTACACGCGTTTCCTCTGAGTTGTTTTCTGACCTTTGCTTTTGTGAGGAACAGTTCAATTCAGAGCGGGAAATAATTCTGCATGAACTTGCGGAATTGGAAGATGACCCCCGCGAAAAGGTCAGCGAAATGCTTGTAGAATGCCTGTTCAAAACGCATCCTGTAAGGCGTCCTGTTGGTGGCTACACAAAAACAGTTCGGCAGCTTTCTTTAGATGCTCTGTCGGATGTTTTTCGGCAACGTTATGTTCCGCAGAATTTAATTCTAATTTTAACTGGAAACTTTTCCGAAAAAGATGTTGCCGTTGCCGAGGAGGATTTTTGCTGCCTGCCACAGTTTCCGGCATCCGCAAAATTAACGCAGGACTCCGAATGGGGTGCCCCAGAAAAGTTAGCGGCTAAAACCAAAGCGGGACTTTCCCAAACTTACCTTAGCATTGGTGCCCGAACAACTTGTATGGCGCATCCGGATGTTCCCGCGTTGGATTTGCTTAATGTGGTGCTTGGGGCGGGTGCAAGTTCACGTTTGTTCATTGAGCTGCGGGAAAAACGGGGGCTCACCTACGATGTGGGAACCTCGCAGGTTGAAGGCTCCGATTTTGGCTACCTATGCATCAACTGTGCCGTCAAGCAGAGCCGCGTTGACGATGCCCAACGGCTTATTCGAGTTGAACTCTCGCGGCTAAGAAACGAAAACGTGCCTGAAGAGGAGTTGAATAAGGCGAAAGACATGATTTTAGGCGACATATTTCGCGGGGTGGACAACGCGCAAAGCTGTCCCGAAATTTTGACACTTATGGAGATTCAGTTTGGCGACGAACACGCGTTGTTGGATTATGTTAATCAAGTTAGAGTAGTTACCGCCATTGAAGTGCGGGATGTGGCTAACAAGTACCTGCAAGAAGACCAGCTTGCAACAGCTGTTTTGACGTCCAAAAACTAAACACAAAAAATACAGCTACTTTCTCTTCTTCAAACTCAAATGGGAAACGGTAGAGGAGAAGGGGTCTATCGGAAACGTAGCTTTTCTACCCTTAGAAAAAAGCTAAAACAACAAACTTTTCCTGCACGAAAAACAAAAGAAGAAAAAAGGGTTTATGCGTTTTGCTCAGCTTTTTTGAGCAGTATTGTCCAGCGTTCATCTGTCCAGCGCTGAATTTCATCCAGCACATATTTGTTCTTTGGGTTGAACAGGTGACGATATCTGCCTTGCCCTTTGAGGTAGTCAGTGACGGGACGCTTTTTCTGTGGCGCCAAAGAAATCAGTTTGCTCGGTGTGGACAGCGTGTATTGACCGTTCACGACCTCGTAGAGAGGGAAGACACAGGATTCAACTGCCAATTTTTCGTATTCGATGGATTTTGCGGATTCGCTTCTCCAGCCTCTGGGGCACGGAGCAAACACGTGTAGGAATGCTGGGCCTTCAACTTCGAGGCCTTTGCGGACTTTTTGCAGCATATCCTTCCAGTAGTATGGCGTAGCGGATGCAACGTATTCCATGTTGTGTGCGACCATGATGTCGGCGATGGGTTTTTTGTGTTGAAGCTTGCCAGGCATTACTGAACCTGCGGGGGTGGTTGTGGTTGCTGCCCCCATGGGGGTTCCTCCGCTGCGTTGAATGCCTGTGTTCATGTAGCCTTCGTTGTCGTAGAGTACGAAAAGGAAGTCGTGTCCGCGTTCTACGGCGCCTGAAAGTGCCTGTAATCCAATGTCAAAGGTTCCGCCGTCTCCTGCAATGGCGATGACATCAACGTGTTCTTGCAGTTTGCCCTTCTGTTTGAGTATCCGAAGGGCTGCATCGATGCCTGAGGCGTTTGCTGCGGAAGTTTCAAAGGCGGTGTGTAGCCATGGAACTGCCCAAGACGTGTATGGGTAAATTGAGCTTACAACTTCCATGCAGCCTGTTGCTTCAGTAACGATGGTTGGTCCCCTTGTCGCCTTCATGATCATGCGAAGTGCGTTTGCTGGTCCGCAGCCGGCACATGCGCGATGTCCAGGAAGGAAAAGGTCTGGTTTTTCGGCGATTTCTTTTGCGGTGAATTTCCATTCTTGAGTTGTTGCCATTTTCTTTTCCTCCATTACTCCCTTAATCCTATGTAACTAACCAGTTTCTCCACACGTTTGCTGCGGGCTATCTGGTGTAGTTCATGGAAGATTTTCTTGAACTCTTTGGGGTTAGTGTCTCTGCCGCCTAAACCGTAGACGTAATCCACAATCAGCGGGTGTGCTGCGTTGTCATAAAGTGCGTGGCGAACTTCGTGGAAGACTGCGCCGCCGTTTCCGCCAAAGCTCATACTTTTGTCAAACACGGCAACTAAGCTAACTTCGGCTAACGCTTTTTGGATTTCTTGCACTGGGAAGGGTCTAAATGTTCGCAGTTTTAGCAGACCAACTTTTATGCCTTCAGCGCGTATTTCATCCACGACGGTTTTTAGGGTTCCAGCAGTGGAGCCAACACAGACAACTGCAAATTCGGCATCGTCAAGCTGGTACTTCTCGATGAGGCCATTGCCGTAGCTTCGACCTGTTAATTCAGCGTATTCAGCGTGCACTTTTTCGATGACTGAAAGCGCGTTTTTCATGCCTTCCTCTTGTTGGCGTTTGAATTCAAAATAGTAATTCTGCAACGCGATTGGACCCATAGTCATGGGGTTTTTGGGGTCAAGTTTGAATGGTGCGCTTTTGCCTTCGTGTGTCTGGACCAGAGGTAATTCGCGTTCACCCACGAATTCTTTGGCTACATCGTCGACAAGGGTTGTTACGTTTTCTAAGGTGTGGCTTAAGGTGAAGCCGTCTAAGCCCACAAGAATTGGCAGCGAAACATTTTTACTTTCAGCAATACGAAACGCCTGAATTATCGAGTCATAGGCTTCTTGCGCGTTTTCAACAAAAATCTGAATCCATCCGCTGTCTCGTTCTGCCATGGCGTCGGAATGGTCGCCGTGGATGTTTAGCGGTGCTGACAAGGCACGGTTTGCAACAGCCATAACGACGGGTACGCGGCAGCCTGACGCCACGAAAAGCATTTCATGCATCAAAGCCAGCCCTGCTGAGGCAGTTGCCGTGAATGCGCGGACACCGGTTGCAGACGCCGCAATTGACGCTGCCATGGCGCTGTGTTCAGATTCAGTGCAGACAAACTGGGTGGGGACTTCGCCGTTGGCGACGTATTCGCTGAATTTCTCCACGATGATGGTTTGGGGGGTGATGGGGTAAGCAGCCACAACGTCTACATTTGACTGCTTTACGGCGTACGCAACGGCTTCGTCGCCGTTCATAGCCATGATTTGTTGTTTAGCGTCGGTTTTCATTTTTACTCCTCCTTCTCCGGTAGCTTCATGGTTATTGCTTTGGTGGGGCACTCGTTGGCGCATATGCCGCAGCCTTTGCAGAAGCTTAGGTCAATCTCGATTTTACCCATCTCTGGACGCCAACGAATACATCCTTCGGGACAGTAAAGCACGCACATCATGCAGGTGGTGCATTTTTCTAAGTCCCGAACAGGCATGTATGTTTTCCAGTCACCAGTCATGAAGCCGACGCTGGATTTTGGGGTGACGCCTGCGGGTGCTATTTCTTTCCAGCCTTTGTCTTTGCTGCTCATTCAGATTTTGCCTCCTCATATGCTTGTTTAATGACTGCAAAATTTTTCTCTGCAATTTCTGGCTTAAAACGCCCTTTGACGGTTTTCTCAATGCCCTCCAAAGTGACCACTTGAGTGGATTTAGCAACCACACCCAACAGAGCAGTGTTGGTTATGGGTGCCCCCAGAAACTTGAGCGCAATTTCGGTCGCGGGGACAGTCCAAACAGTGCCTTTGCTCACTTTGAGGTTTTGGCGAACTTTTGCGGGGTCCTCCGCGGAGTTGATGATGATTATGTCTTCGTCTCGGTTGATTCCAGAGGTCACAGGCACCGTCTTAAGAAGTGTGTTGTCCAAAACCACTACGACGTCGGGGTCATAAATTGAGCAGTGAAGCCGAATGGGTTCGGTACTTATGCGAGTGAACGCAGTCACAGGTGCACCCATCCTTTCCGGACCAAATTCTGGAAAAGACTGGATGTACTTGCCTTCATTTAGTGCGGTTCTTGCGAGGAGTTCGCTGGCGGTCCAAGCGCCCTGCCCTCCTCTGCCGTGCCATCTAAATTCTAACATTTTTTTCAAGGTTTACCCTTAACTCCCCATTTGTTTTGCTTTCTAATATCAAAATCCCTTGATATACATTGTTCCGAAAAGCCAGAACACGCCCATTACGATTGGCAAGATGTGGCTTTCCAAGGGATATATTCACGTTGGCTTTCTTGTAAAAAAGCCGTCCGATAAATATAAGTTTTACACAGGCTACCAAACGAACCATCGTTTTTACTACTGTAAACGTTGTTTTACAATAAAGTTATATTAGACAGAAGTTTTCACTTAAAAGCATCATCGGGGAGAGAACCTGTGACGAAGATAGTTTTAACAAGCGACAGAACCTTGATGAGTAACTACCACAACAACGAATTCTTAGGGTTCGGCACCTGTGCACCCCCAAACTTTGTTCCCGAATGGCTCTACAGCAGCCTGTTTTTCCCCCATATAAAAGCCAAACAGGGCTTCCCCGAATCCGCACCCTACGGTCTACGCAAAGTCGAAGCTCAACTACTCAAAGACGGCTTTGACGTAGCAACAGTCAGCCCCCAGCACATCAACGGGTTCCTAAGCGACGCGCAAGCGTTAGGCATCTACGTAATGGACCCCTTCGGGCTGGGACCCGCGTCAACCACCCTCGCGTTTCTCTTCAAAAAAGAACCCTACCTCGCAAAACACTTCAAAGCCCTGCTTCAACAACCTGAAATATTGGAAGCAAAAAAACGAGGCGTAAAAATCATCGTTGGCGGACCCGGAGTGTGGCAATTCCAGTACCGACCTGAATTTGCCCAGCAAAACGGTATCGACTGCCTCGTGGAAGGTGAAGCGGAGAATGCTCTAAGCAAAATCTTCACCTCAGTCTTGAACGGGGAGCAACTACCTAAGCATTACGAGGTGTCCGTCAAAGACGCCCCTAAACTTGAGGAAATCCCAGACATCGTTGCGCCTTCTGTGAACGGCTTAGTAGAGATTGGTAGAGGCTGCTGTAGGGGATGTGAATTCTGTAACGTCACCTTGCGGCCTTTACGTTGGTATCCGCTGGAGAAAATCGCGCATGAAATCGACGTGAACAACTCAACAGGTAAAAACCCTGGTTGTTGCCTTCACGGTGAGGACGTGATGCTTTACGGCAGCAACAACGTTACGCCTAACGAGGAAAAGCTGCTTAGTCTCCACAAGATGGTTATGGATAAAGTTGAAGGGATTGCGTGGAGTCATTGTTCGCTGGCGGCAGTTGCCTCTAAACCGAAACTGTTTAAGGAAATTAGCGAAATTATCCTTGCCAAGCAGGCATGGTGGGGCGCAGAAATCGGCATCGAAACAGGCTCCCCCGAGTTAGCAAAGAAAATCATGCCCTCCAAAGCGTTGCCTTTTAAGCCTGAGCAGTGGACCGAAGTGGTAACGCAGGGCATGGGAATTATGCACGATAACCTGCTGGTTCCTGCGGGCACGCTTATTGTGGGGCTTCCAGAAGAGCGGGAGGAAGACCTGCTTAAGACGATGGAGATGATGGATGACCTTAAAGACTGCCGCAGCCTCATTGTGCCCCTCTTCTTTGTCCCGCTAGGACGCTTGGCTAGTGAGGACTGGTTCAAAGAAACCGCCCTTACCGAGCTGCACAAGCAACTTCTCATCAAATGCGCGGAACACGACTTCTACTGGGTGGATGACCTCATGAATATGTCGTTTGGCGGCAAATGGTACAGTCCCTTCTTGAAGGGCGGCTACAAGATGTTTGCGTGGGTAGCGAAACGTAAAACAAAACAGCATGTCAAGGGCTTCCACGAAATAACTAAACTTAAATAGTCTATTTTGGACTGAGTGTTGATAAGTGCATGATGTGCCGCCGTGGCTCAGCCCGGTAGAGCGGCTGGCTGTTAACCAGTCGGTCAAAGGTCCGAATCCTTTCGGCGGCGCCACTTCCACTACCCTTTTCACCAAGCACGTTAAAAGGCGCCGTCTGTTATGAGGGTCTTCTCGCCGTGTTCAAAAAGAAAAACTGCCCCCATAAACTGCAGTTCGCCTTCCTCGTAAACGACTGCTGCCCTCTGGGGAATCGCATAAACTTTCTCCTCCATCGAAAGCTGCCTCAGTAAATGGTCCTTAAACGACTTGTAGTGGACTTTTACGCTAAAATCCACCAGCCCCAACCCCTCCACCACTTTGGGTGAGCCGCTGCATCGGTTTGTGACCAAGCATTTTCTGCCTAAAACCAACGCGCCCGCGCTTCTACCCACAATCACGCCCTCGAAGCGGCGTAGAAGCTGGTCTGCTCCTGCCTTTTGCAGTCGGCTAAGCAGCGTGCTCACTTGCCCGCCTGTGAGGTAAATCAGGTCTGCGTGTTCGGTTTTGGCGGCTAACTCAGTGGGCGTTTCGGAGAAGTCTGCGTAACTGACGTCTTTTGCTCCCATGCTTCGGAAATAGTTGGTGAGTCTTTGGCGTCGTTTGTATTGCTGGTCAAATGAGGGGCGTGCCCACGGAAAAACCAGAACCTGCGGCATTCCGCCCGCGTCCTCAAACGCGGCGACATTGATGTTTTTTGCGTCCTGTTTGGCGACGTTTTCTCCGCCCAGAAAATACAGTTTCACCATGAAAAAACACATGTTTTGTGCTTTAAAGGTGTGCGGTTATTCTTTTTGGGTTACGTTTTTTTCTTCAATGAGGTCTTCGAGGGCTTCTTTTATGGGCAGGTTGAAGACTTCGCGTAGGTGGTTGAGTAGTTTTTCTCCATTTTTTGTTATCTGATAATGTTTGATGCGGAGGCGTCCTTTTTGTTTCCATTCGCCTTGAACAGCGCCGTTTTTTTCCAACTCATAAAGCAGAGGATAAATGTTTCCTTGGTGAAATTTCTGACCGGTGAGGCGCTCCATTTCCTTGATGACTCGGTAGCCTGACATAGGTTCAGTGCTGATTAACCACAGGATGATGGCACGGTTGACTCCTCGTAAGGTGGCTTTTACGATGTCTCTTTCTGCTTCCACCCGAACAAGCCTTCACGGGAATGGTGTAGCGGGCTTTTATTAACGCTTCTAAGTTTGACGGAATAGAAAAGTTGATATATCAAAATCTAAACTATTTCTTGGTGAGCTTTATGGTCGACGTGGTTACCTCTTTCCTTCAAGGCTTGGACAGGCCCCTTATTCTGTGGCTCCTTGAGCAGAAACCCAAACACGGCTATGAACTTATGACTGAAATAAAGCGGCTAACGGGGCGAAAGCTTAAACCCAGCACGCTTTATCCGTTGCTGTACTGGCTGGAGGGCGAAGGGTTTGTTGTTGGCGAATGGATCAAGAAGGGCAAACGCAATCTGCGTTGCTATACCCTAACAAACAAGGGCAGACTGCTTCTTGAAAAACTTTCCCACCTGCTTAACAAGTCCATCAGGAGGGTGCTTGATGACTTGCTTAGTGAAAAAACTAAAGAAAGACTGGCGGGCCTTGACGACCTAAGTTCTTAAAAATCTTTAACAGTGGGGAGAAAAACTATGGAGACAAAACAGGGTGGATACAAAGTTGTTTTAACCGCTGACCGCACATTAATGAGTGAATACGCAGGGGGTATCTTTTTGGGTTTCAGTGCTTGCATCCCGCGGGGGCTGCTGCCTGACAAGTTCTATTTTTCGCTGTTTTGCCCTTCTGTCCCCGTGAACGAGGATGGAGCATCAAAGTATGCTCCTTGCGGCATAAGAAAAACCGAAGCGAAACTACTAACCGATGGCTTTAGACGAGAGGATGTTATTGTTGCCCACCCTGACTACCTTGACAAAGTGGTGGGCGAAAACACAAAGGTCTTGGGCATTAACGAAACTGACCCATTAGGCATTGGACCAGCAACCAGCACGTTCACTCAACTATTCGGCTTACCCGAAGCCTACATGTCCAACAAATTCAAGGAAATCCTAAACAACCCCGCCGTCCAACGCTACAAACCCACAATAATTGTAGGCGGACCAGGCGCGTGGCAGCTGGAAGACGACAACGCACGCCGAAGTCTAGGCGTGAACTGTGTTGTGGTTGGGGAAGGCGAAAAAGTCGTAAACACCCTCTTTGGCAACGCTTCCAGAGGCGTTGCAATTCCAGAGGTGGTTCATGGACCCGTTGTTGAAGAACCCGAAATCCCCATAATCCAAGGCGGCACCATAGATGGCATCATTGAAATTGCACGTGGCTGCGGGAGGGGCTGCGCCTTTTGTGTGCCCACACTTCAGCGGTATAGGTGCCTCTCCATTGAACATATCCTCAAAGAGGTTGAGGTTAATCTTCAGGTGGGCAGGCGTCCTTTGCTGCACGCGGAAGATGTGTTGCGTTACAAGGCAAACGGTTTTGAAATCAACGAGGATGCCGTGAAGGAGCTCTTCAACGCTGTCTACCATTACCCTGGCGTGACGTCGGTTGGGATAAGCCATTTTGCGCTTTCCAGCGTGGTTAGCGCTCCAAAGTTGATTCCTGATTTGTCAGAAATTCTTGATGTGAAAAAGGACGGCGACTGGTTTAGTGGACAGTGTGGCATAGAAACGGGCAGTCCCCGGTTGATTGGGGAGCTCATGGCGGGGAAAGCTAAACCGTTTACGCCCCAGCAGTGGCCACAGGTGGTTGAGGATGCGTTCAAGATTCTTAACGACTGCAACTGGGTGCCCTGTGCTACCCTAATCATTGGGCTTCCAGGCGAGAACGAGGAGGATATCCAGCTTACCCTCGATTTGGTGGCGCGTCTGCGCGGGTTTAAGAGTTTGCTGGTTCCGTTGTTTATGGTCAGCGAAGGCGGCTTAAAAGACCGTGTGGAATCCTTCAAAATCGAAAACATCACACATAAGCAGTCCGAGCTTTTCCTCAACTGTTGGCAGCATAACTTGGACTGGGCAGAGACTTTCCTCAACGAGTACTTCGTGACAAAGGCGCATTTTGGCAAAGGCTTTGTTATGAAACGTGTCCTCTCCTACGGCGTAAAACAAGCCTGCAGCTTGCTTGAAACGTGCGAACAGAAATACGACTACAACCTGCCCGCCATGATAAAAGACGCGCGAGAAGGCAAATATCCCATGTCAAAACCCATCCGTGCCATCACAAAAATACTGTCTGTAAGAGGAATAAAAGCCTTGAGCGCATAGTCCCTTTCCTTTTTTTGTTTTTCTTTCCTTTTTGATGTGGAACTGCGTTGACTAAGATTCTGCATGGACTTGCTAAATGCCTTTTGCTCCATTAACCAAGCATACCCTCCAACATATTCTCAGCAGACCTGTCAACTCCCAAGCGCCATGCGGCTAAGCCCTTGCTTTTGCTCTCACTTTAAGGGCTGCATCTGGTAGAAGACTTCACGCTGCTTGGTTCTAAAAGAACAACTTTTTCTTTGCTACCCCCAAGAGGGGTTGACCGCCTCTGCTAAAAACGGGCGTTGCTGTTTTGTTTTTCGGTGAGGGTATGGTTGGTTATTTGATGCGTCTTCTTTTTGAGAAGATGTACTCGATGAAGGCTATGCCAATGGAGCCTGCACCCAACGAAACCCACATCATAGTTGAAGCTATGTCAAACATTTAGGTCACCTTGATTTTGCTGGTGATGTAAACGGCGTGATTTAAGTTTTTAGCTTCAACAAGGGGGTTTTGCATGTTTGATGCTTATTCGGTGTCGGTTTTTTTGTCCAAATCTAAACTCATTACGCAGGCAAATGTTTGCTTTTGTTTCTGAGTTTTGGCTGGTTGTTTATGTGTTCCCATTTCTCTGTCTCCTTCAGCAGAGTATGTGTGGAGGAAGCGGTTGGCTTTATGTGTGTAGCTTTTTGTTTTGACAAACCCAAAGCGGCTTGTCGCAAGCGAAACCTCTATATTGTTAAATGGAAATTCTTTTCGAACAAACATTTGTGGGCCCGTGGCTCAGTCAGGCTAGAGCGGAGGACTCTTAATCCTTAGGTCGCGGGTTCAACTCCCGTCGGGCCCGCCACACACGCCAAACTTATCCCGTTTCTGCCTATTTTTCCAGCCAGCGTAGCCCAGTCAGATTAAGCTCCGACTGAGTGAATCCCGAACTTTCAGGTCAGGTTTTCTAAGTCGAAGTTGAAGAGGCTGCCTGCCCAGATGAGTTGAAAGGGCTACTATTCTTTAACTGTTATTTGATGCGGTTGCTCTTGGGATGTTACCTAAAGACGTGGCTGTAAAATTGACTGAATTCCATGTTTCCAAGCATAAGGTTAGCCCGGTTGTTGAGCGGCGTGGGTGGTGCTGGGCCATGACAGGCTTCGGTGTAGACGCTTACAACGCATCAGAGAAAGATTTTCTCGTTCTAAGAGTGCCATTTTTTGAATTTCCAACTTATCAGAATAACCACTGCAATAATTGCCAGTAGTATCAGAACGGGCAAGTTGTATCCTGCAATTAATTCTCCAATGTAAGCGTAGAGCAGGCACCTTGGCACCGCACCGATAAATGTAATCACAGCGAACTTGGCAACTTTAGTCTTAGCCAAACCGGACAGATACGAGACTGCATCAAAGGGCACTAAGGGAATAATTCTGCCAAACAATATTGCCCAAGAACCCCACTTGTTAAACCATTGGTTCATAGATGTTAAAGTGCTCTCTTTAACAAAGCGCTTCACTAAAGGCTGTCCACCCAATCGTGCGATATAGAAGCAGATTACTGCACCCACCGTTGACCCTAACGACCCAAAGAAAGCTACACTAAGCGGGCTCATAGTCATTCCAGCGAACGCTAAGAAAACCTCATTTGGAATTGGCGACAGCACTGAAGAAATAATCATTGCAGTAACTAATCCGATTGGTCCATAAACTGCCATCCAACCCTTACAAGTAACTATTATAAAATTTACAAACCCTTGAAAACTATCAACGAATGAGGAAAAAATCGGCGAAATACCTGGTGAGCCACTAATCCCTAAATGAAGTTGGAGCAGCTGTAAACTAAGTAAGCCTATTGCAACGATTATGCCTATGCAAAAAAGGATGCTCGATATTTTGTTGAACTTTTCTGACGCGGTTTTTACTTCGGCGGTTAGAAGTTTAAAGATTAGGATAGAAAAGGTAAGCCAGCAAATACCAAGCAAACACCCGCCTAAAACATCGCTAAACCAGTGAACGTTAAGATATATCCTATCAAAACCAACCACTAAAACCATTGAAACTGCCAAAGCAACTGCTGCCTTGGCTCGAGGGGTTTTCCAATGTTGCCAAGCAATGTAGGCAAGCAAACCAAAGAAGACTATGCCTCCAACAGTATGGTAGCTTGGAAAAGAATAACCCGAATCAACAACTACCATGTTTACAGGTCGGGGCGATTGAACCAATGATTTGAAGCCGGCAACCAGGATAGCTTCCCCGCCCATGGCGCCAAGCAGTAAGAGACTTTGTAGCCTGTAGTTCTTGTAGAAAAGATAACTCGCAGTAACTAAACTTGCAACGAGTAAACTGTAAGTGTTAAAGGCATATGAGATTCCAATGGCTGCGGTCGTTGCCCACCCGGACTGTATTGTAGGCACCCAACTGTTGACTGCAAGGTCAAATCCCCTCAAATGACCTCTAAGAAGTAAGACAAAGAGGAAAGCAACAAGAAAGGCTAGGCAAAGGGCTAAATATTTTTTGTTGTCGCTAATTACTTCGAGTGTGCGAGAACTCTTCACTTTGGGAACGCCTGTAATTTCCATCTATGCATGAAATAAAAGGCACGCTCACTCAGAAGGAGTCTAAAAAACGAATCCTTGAATGCTTATGTTCTTGGTCCAAGCCTGCTGAATCTGAGCTGTCCTATGTATTTTAGTATCCAACGAACAAGCTCATCGTAAGCTTGGATGCCCTCAGGGGTCAAATAGACGATGCCTTCGTCGTCTAACTTGACAAAGCCTTTGCCAGACATCCAAGTGAGATATTTAACTAAGCGGTCATACGACAGCCCTGTAACTGTAGCCAGCGCGGTTCTGTTGAGGTTCTTTTTCTCTTTCAGCGCCTCAATTATTCGGGCGATGACGTAGAGGTCAAGCTTGGAACTCTGCTCTCTCGAACTCAACGCTAAACCACCGCAACTCCCAAACTAACATGTCTAAAGCGCGTAATTCTCTATAGCGCTTCAAAAGGTCGTTACCGAGCGCAAAGGCTACAACTAAGACCGCGATTAAGCCCCAAAATAGGGCGCCTACCCACACCAACTGATTGAGAAATATTAGGGTTAAGCCATTCCATGCAAGTTCAAATGCGGCAAATGTGACAACTAAGTAAGTCCCGGCTTTAAACATGCCATAGATCATGTAGCCAAGTCTTCCGATAGTAATGTCTTCTAGAGTTTTTTCCCAGTCCATATCTCCCAAAAGTTTGAGTGTGGCTGAAAAGCCCTTGGTAATTTCAGGTCTCCATTCACCTTCTTTTACGGCGTTGATTTGTTTGCGCATGTAGAATCCGCCGCATGCAAGTCCCGCTATGGGAATAAGCAGTGACAAAAAGGCGACAACAACGAACATGGTGCTGTTAAGAACAAGCTCTAACTCGTAGATTTGAAATACCGTAAGAACTGCCAAGAAAACAGCTATAGAACTACCGACGATAACTACAAATTTTTTTAGAGATTTCGCTAAGGCATTATACTTTTTTATGTGGTCGAGTGTTTCCATTAATTCAGCTACTTTTGATGCGACCCGCTCCTCTGTCACCATACGACCTCACAATTCAATGGGTGTATCGTTAAGCTAACTTTTATGAATCTTAAGCCTTAACGTATACAGAATAGTTTACTTTTGGGATATAAGGGAGACTCCTTCCGAGTGAGTAATTAATACATATAGCATTTCCAAAGAAATACTGTCCAGGAAAGACGCATTTAATCAACTGTGGGTTGACAATTTGAAGTCGTCTCTTAAAGTACTCTTACAAGTAGTCGTAATGGCAATTATGATTGCTGCTCTGCTTTGGTACGTGGGCACGCAGGTCCCAGCAGATTTCAAACCCCAAGAAGCCACAATTATAAGAGGCGTTGATTTCATCTACAGCAAAATATTAACCGTTGACATAACGTTCTTGTTGCTTGCTTTTTTGATGTATTTTGGGATAAACGTTCTTTTCGCTGTTAGGCTTAGAAGAGTGCTTAGCAAGAATGGAGTTAGAACCTCGTTTGGCAAAACACTGCTTGCTCAATATGCAGGTATGCTTACTAGTGACGTGACGCCTGGTCGCTCAGGATACATTCTGACGCCCGTCTACTTGCGAGACCAAGACGTACCTACCTCCAAAAGTCTCTCCAGTATTCTTGGGATTCAAACATTTGAGTTTCTCATAAAAGTCGCAGGTGGGGTTGGCGCGGTAATTTTGTTAGCTACAACAGTTCCCATAAGCACATGGAATACGATTTTTCCCACTCAGATAGGCGGAGTAAACATTGGTTTGCTTGTTGCCATTTTAGGTATAAGTTTAATGTTAGTCGGTGCAAGTGTTCTCGCGGCTTTTACTTGGTCTAAGAGAGCTATCTCTATTTTTGATCGCATTGCTAACTGGAGGTTTCTTAAACGATTCACTGGTGGTTTAATTGGTAAACTGGAAGAATACAAAGAAAGCTCAGGTGCAACAAGCAAAGCAATCCCTGAAATAGTGTTCTTGACCATAGCTTGTTGGGTCCTTAAGGGTTTTGAATGGTGGTTCTTAGGATATGCACTTGGGATTTCACAGTTAACTGGTGCGTGGTGGCTAGCCTTTTTCCTAATTCATCCACTGGTTACCGCGCTTGCCTTTATACCTATAACCCCCGCAGGTATAGGCGTACAGGAATTCGGAATCGTTGGAATTCTTGGTCTTCTCGGCGTTGCAGCACCGATAGCAACGGTATTTGCGTTACTTGCAAGAGGTCTATTAATCTTTGAGGACATAGCAGGTGTACCACAAATCGTGAAGTCAACAAGCTTACTCTTTAATAAGAAAAAACCAGAAACGGAACTAACAAGGCAAGTTGGGTAAGCATCCAAAAAAGGCAAAAACTGCTTTTTTGACTAAAGTATGCCTACATCCATAGATCGTACTTTGATATTATCGTATTTAGGCTCTCAAGCCATTAATTTATAGTTACGGCTTTTTTTGATTTATTTTTGGCTTGTTTGTAGGAATTGTAAGCGTGTTGTTGAGTGGCATATCTGGTGATAAGCTATAGCAAGCTTTGGCGTCGACTCTGCAAAACATCAAAGAACTGACTCTATTTTTATGGTCTGCTAAAATCATCATCACTCTTTTCGTCAGACGATGTCGGCAACATCATTCCCCTGCCTCAAATGTTGAAGTTAAAAAAAATTATAAAAAATTGTAAGAAAAAAAATTAATTCAACTCGAAATTGTACTATCGAAACTTTTAAACCGATATTAATTCAAGGCTATTATGGCTGGTCAACTGGAGAGAAAAACAGGTTATGGAAGATACTGCC
Source organism: Candidatus Bathyarchaeia archaeon (assembly GCA_041447175.1). Taxonomy (NCBI): domain Archaea; kingdom Thermoproteati; phylum Candidatus Bathyarchaeota; class Bathyarchaeia (SeqCode); species Bathyarchaeia archaeon. The sequence goes on from CP166960.1 coordinate 636,980, forward strand.
CATACACTAAGTGAATTGGGGCTAAATAAAATACAGATTAAGCTACTTCTGACGCTATGCAGGTTTGATTACATATCAGTAAAAGACCTATCAAAAGAGACAAGCATTCATAGAGCCCAAATCTACACGGCTCTAGAGGAACTGAAAGCATATGGACTAATCGAGAAAGAAATCGGAAAACCAATACAATATAGAGCTATTCAAATGTCCAAAATACTTGATATTTTACTTAGACGCAAAGTTGTTTGGATGTCGGATTTGCAAGAGGAAACTAAAGACCTGATAAAGAAAGTTAGTGATATAGAAGCTCAAAGAATGGAAAAGGAACAAGAGGACTACACCTTCACATTGATTAATGGGGTAGAAAATGCAGCCAGTATGTTTCGCCGTTGGATTGAGAATTCAAGGACAGTTGATTTTGTGGTAAATTTTAAGCGGTATAGTCCTACTTGTTGCATACCTGGCTATATCGAAGAGATCTTTAGGGGTGCCCTATGCCAATTCAGAGAGGACGTAAAAGTAAGACTTGTAACCAGTTCACGTCCTGAAATTTTCAGGAACTGGTACTGGGAGGGCGCTAAGAATCTGGAAAATCGGTTTGTATCTTTTAACGTTCCCATGGATATTGGGGTCTTTAATAAAGAGAGAGCCAGTTTGACAATTTATACTAAAAAACCAGATATGTTGAGAACCGATATGTCGGTCCTAACTTCAAATCACCCCTCTTTCGTACAAATGGTTCAAAACCATTTTGACCTTCTATGGAACAATTCAACAGCTACTCAAGAAGCAAACGACGCTTCTCCTAAATAACTATGAAATACACGTTTAGGCTCAAGACCAACAAGTTAAATTCGCCTGTAGTCCTTTAGTTCCCGTCAGGCCCGCAAATTGCAACCCTGCTTCTCTACCTTTTTTGTTTGTTTTTTTCCTTGAGGCTTTTAAGGTTGCGCGACTATTGATGTTGTTACCTACATAGGGGTGTTTGAATTGCAGGGTATCACGGTTATCGTTGGGGGATTTATGAGTGTGGACGGAAAGATAGCGCCTGCAAACAGGAACGGTCGAGAATTTACTCATTTCATGACTCCTGAGCATACAAAAATTCTTCATGAAATCCGCTCCTCCGTTGATGCAGTTATCGTTGGAGTAGACACTGTTATAGCGGATGACCCTTCGCTAACGGTACGAGCAGTTCAGGGAAAAAATCCCCTCAGAATTGTGTTGGACAGCAATGCCCGAACACCCTTAAACTCAAAAATCCTAAACATTAACGAAGCACCAACATTGATTGTGGTTTCAAAAAATGCGCCCCAAGAAAGGATTGCGGCTCTGAAAAGTAAAAACGTGGAAGTACTGGCGTCAAGTGCAGAGCGGTCAAAGGCACTGCAGGAGTTGATGGACGCGCTGAAACCCCGTGGTGTGAAAAGGGTTCTTGTCGAAGGGGGCGCTGAAGTTCGGTGGAGCTTTTTTGAGAGAAAACTGGTGGATGAACTGTTTGTTTGGGTAATGCCTTACATTTGGGGCGGCAGAGATGCACCAACTTTGGTGGGTGGTTCGGGCTTTCTTAAAGCTGAATGCGCTGTCCCCTTGAAAGTCAAAAGTATGGAACAGGTTGAAGGCATATTGATTCTTTGGTTTTCAGTTGGAGCCTAACTTTGGTTGTTTTTGAGTTTTTGTAATAAAGTGCTTTCAGTTGCGCCTCGTGCGTTTCGGTAGGACAGAAACGTTTCAACAAGCATATCCACGAAGTCCTCTAATTCGATGTTTTTCTCAGTATCACCTTCAAAAAGCGCTTTTGCTTCCTTGAGCCGCTTCAAGTTTTCCAGTGAAAACTCAACCGTTACTTTTCTGTTATGTTCGTTTGACATTTTTTCCCTCAATTGCATGGCTTTTTCATAGTGAGTTAAGGATTAAGTCAAGTCGTTCTGGTTGACCATTGCTCAACTTAACCAACTGCTTCAGTTTTTCTATGGCGCGACCTTCGTCAACGGCCTGCGCTGCAAGTTCATACCCATCCTTAAGGTCTTTGGCTTCATCGGCTACGTAAAGTATCGAGGCAGCATTTAGCAAAAATAGGTCTCTGCGGGTGCTTTTGTCTTTACCTAACAAAACGTTCGTCACAAGCTGCGCATTTTTTGAATAGCTTCCCGGGTAACTTATCTCTCGTATTTTGCCTCTCTTAATGCCAATGTCTTCGGGGTAGAACTCGAAGGTTTCAACCGAACCGTTGGGCTTTACCTCTGAAACCACATTTTTGCCTAAAACAGAGAATTCATCAATTCTGTTTGCCTCGTTTTCTCCATAACCCAAAACAACCAATGCTTTCTCGTAGCCGCTTTTTAGCAGAACATTGGCGATTGTTTCAGTGAAGGGTTTGCTTACTCCCCGTACCTGCCGTTTAAGTGAGAACGGGTTCAGAGCGGTGGCAATTCCCAGTCTTAACGAATACAGCATGGGCATAACCTCCGGGGCTGATTCCTCAGACGATATCTTGATTAGCGGCTTCATCCACGGGTAGATGCCTTCGGAAGCCCAAATGGCGGTTCCCAGTTTTTTAATGCAGTCTTGTACAACCTTTCTGTCTGCATGCGCATTTATTCCCCATGTTTCAGCCAAATCGATGCAGCCGGTTTTTGATGAAAACGATTTGGTGCCACTTTTTATCACACAAGCTCCAGCTGCAGCCGCAATTATGGTTGCAGGGGTCGTTACGTTTATGGTTGGAGTGGTGTCGCCTCCGGTGCCTCCTGCGGTAACAATGGGCTTGTTAATGTTGAAGCGAAATTCGAATGTTTTTGTTGTGTCCATAGCCTTGTTGATTCCGCATAGTTCATCAATGGATGGTTTTTTGATGGTTAAGCCACCAAAAAAAGCAGCTAAAAGGGCGAGTGTGTTTGGTTTATTGTTTTTGAGTTTTTCGAAAATCTCGCTGGCGCCAAGTTGGGCTTCTTGGAGGTTCAAGTTTTCACAGGCGGAGAGTTTGCCGATTATCTTTTCCAAGCTTTCGTTGTTTTGGTTTTGTCTGATTGCCATTTGGTCACCCTTTTAGTGTGTTTAGAGTATGTTGTGGCGCGATATTGCCTTAACCACTATGTATGACAGGAACGTTGAAGGAACTAGTTGCAACACTATGTATACTGGTAGAGCGGCAAGGTAGGCTACGAAGGGCAAACCGAGCGCTACAACTATCACGGTATAAACCATGGGGATATCTAAAACTGCACATACACTACTCATTGCCACGAGTTTTGTGCTGAGTTTTGTTTGAGGGCGAAAACGTGAAAATCCTAAAGCAACCAGACCCACCGCTAAAGCGAAAAATAGGTTAATGAAGGGCCAGAGCCAAGAGAGTGGGTTTGCTATAGTAATTAGTCCAATGATTGCTTGGATTTCGGTTGTTATGATGGCGCCTGAGAGACCAAACAAGGCAGCTGAGACTAAAATCCAAGTGTACGTGTTTATGTATCCTAGTGGTGTGGCGTTGCCTCCTGTGGCTAATGCGTCGGCTCTTTCTGCAAAGGCGGCTAATACTCCTGCAATAACGCCTAAGAGTAGGGCAGCCATGGCGTTTCGGCGTTGTATGGCTATTAGGCTGTTTAAGGACATACTTCTCTTCACCAATTTTGAGTGACAACTCAAAAATAAGTCAACAATATAAAGTTTTATAACTAAAAATGAGTAGCTTACCCGCTGATAACAAGCAAACCACGTTCATTCACGTCAGTTCTCCTACAACAAGCACGACGATAAATGCCGTCACGGGCGATTTATCAACCCTTTTTGCTGCTTTTTGCCCCGGACTCATTTTATAGGAGTTTACTTTATATTCACTTAACCTCAATTTCAATGAGTTAATTCAGCGGTCTTAACAGGAGTCCACGACCATAGCATGTCCAAAAAAAATGTTGAAACTCCCCCAGCATTAACAGAATCCGATGTAGTTGCAAAAGTCGCTGAATTAATGGAAACTCTTGACCAAGTTAAAAAATACAATGCACTCTCAAGCTCTTTAAAACATTTTGCCCTGATTATAGTCAGCTCCGTCGCCGTTTTCCTTGCAGTTGGCGGCTTACTTGGCTTCTTAAACTTGCTTGTGACCTTTAATAGAGTGCAAGTTTTTTTTGCATATATCCTGTTATTGCTTATTCCTGTTTCAGGGGTTGTGACAGGCGTTTTTTTTATTAGAAAAAGAGTAAATTCAACCCGAACGGGAGAATGGAAAGAGGAGCTTTCGCAGGGTTTTCCTTCTGCCTTAAAAATTCTGATGGAGTTGGATTGGGATGATACGTTTGATAGGATTTCAAGAGGGCGGTTTAGTTATGCGCTGTATGGTGTGTTGAAAGCAATTGCCTACTGGATCATAACCTTTTTTGCGTTGCGTCTAGTTGGAAACCTTATTACCTTTATAGTGCTACGTCAAGAGTTATTCTCCGGTCCTGTTTTAATTCTTATTTCGCTTGTGATAGTTTACTTGCTAGTCCGGAATGACTTTTCAAAGCGTTTTGCTCAGATTATGGCATTAGATAAGCTCCTTTGGGAGTTGCGGTGGTTTAGCGTTGAGCTTAGGCGAGCAGAATTCTAAACCTGACCTCTACGTCATCGCTCGTATTATCAAGGCGTTGAAAGAGAAAAACAGGATGAATAAAACTGCCCTTGCTACTTCCACGGGGTTAGCCTATGATAAACTGATTAAATATTTGGCTTGGATGTCTGAAAAGGGCTTCATTGCAGTTGACGAAAATGGCTTGGTGGCTTTGACTGACGAAGGCTCTGAAGCATACGATGATTTGGTGCAGTGGATACTGAAGTATGTAGGTCAACTGAAGTTTCCAAGGCTGCGCTTAAGAACTTAGATGCCTTTTCGGTTTATTTGTTACTCCCTCGGAATGAGTTCCCTTTTTAAGTGGTTATCCTGTTGAAGGTTTTCGGATATAGCGATAGTAATGCCCTTGAATGAACCTGTGTACCTAATTCCCAACCTTCCATCTAAAAATGAAGAGTTATACTCACTTGTTACGCAAGGATTAAGACCCTGTCAGACAAGCCTTACTGAGCAGCATTTTTTCAAGTCAGTGCAAAACAAAAAAGATACATCGTTTACTGGTGAAACCTGGTCTAACTGGGCGTTTTTTCTATCGACAAAAAGGGTTTTCCAGTTGCAAATAAGGTCCCAAGCAGAAGCTGGATCCCCAAAGAACTTGGGGCAGTTGAGGTGAGAGCGTCGTGACCGACAATTACGGGAATGTTAAAGGTGGCGTTTCGCCTCTTTCAGCGTTTGTTCCGTTTGCCCCTTTCACTGTGAACGCTTTTCACAATTTAATGCCTCTGAAATGGGGCTTTCTCTTTGCAGGTCTGCAAGTAATCACTTTGCTTTCCTTCTACCTGAATTTTATAGCTGTCGATTTTTTCTGGTGTTTTCTCTCCATTTTTGCCTACATTCTGATAGCTTCTCCCCTCTACATGAACAGTGCAAAAAACGGTGCACCGATGGGAGCTGGACAACCTCAAGAACTGACTTTCAATAACCTTTTCAAAATATGCGCTAAGTCAACTTTCACCGATTATAGAATTGCTCTGCTGTCAAGAATACCTTTATCACTTCAAGTTCTCACTGGGGGGTCTTTACTTTATGAAGTGTTCGGAGCCGATTGGGTAATGCATGCTCTGTCGGGTTTTGGAATTGGCGCTTTGGCCTTGAAGGCTTATCTAACAGGTGTTGGGCATTTTGGGTATGGTCGTTTAGCCTCTTATTTTCACCTTAGCGGGTTTCGTACATTCAAAGTTGAACGTAAACACGCCACCGCGGAGTTTACGCTGTTTAGCTGTGTAGTTGTTGCTCTTATCTGGGAAGTGTTTGAAAGAACTGTTCATTTTATTTCGCCCGTGAATGTGTTTAGAATCGGCGGGGAATCCTTGTTTAACATAACTGGTGATGTGCTTTCTGGAGTTCTTGGTGGCATGGTTGCATGGTACCTACTTAGGCATAAAGCCAACTGGAAATAACTGGCGGGGTCTGGATAAGGCAATGTTAAAAGATTAAGGGGGCGTTGTCTTTCGAGTGTGGTTTAAGGTTTGTAATTGTGTGTACCGAAACAATTTTAAAGGAAATCTTTACTTTATTTTGGTAAACTAATTTGGTGGTGCGAATGGACACGCTCTCCAACGACGAATCCATAGTCTGGCAAGAATTCCAAAAAGGCAAAACCACCAGCGCAATCGCCCAAGAACACCAAACCCAACAATGGAGCCCCGCATACGTCTCCCGTGTCCTCAACCGGGCAAGAGAAAAAATAACTAAAACCCTAAAAGAACACGCCACCAGCCACCGCCTAGACATAGAAACTCTCCTCGACTACAAGGGGCTCTTAATCGGCTTTGACTATCAAACAAGTAGCCAAGTCTACATAATCTACACCCAAAGACTTGGAGTCATTGTTTGGTATAACCACGATTCCTATGCAGGAAAGCTCTGCCCTCAATGCCCAAAAGAAGCCGACTGCAGAGAAACCTTGGACACAATAATCCAAGAATACAATATCTCACTGCGACCCGACGAAGAAGAGTTGTGCATGACCAAACAAGCGGTTGCAGTCTTTAACAAACTTGCTGCAAAAGAAACGCCGCGATACAAACGGAAAGGAGGTGACTAAGTGGCGAAAAAAACCGACGAGAAAGTTATCCGACCCCCCGTGAAATCAATCACAAGCGGAACTATATTTCGACCTTCACGCGCCTTGGTTTACAAGCTGCTGTTGAAAAATGCTATTGTCTTCGTGTTGATTTGGCTAACTGTAATTCTCTCTTTCGTGTTTGTTGCTGCAATGACGGCATTAGACCCTGTTAACCCAAGTGCAATGCAGATAATCAACGATTATTTTGGAGAGGTTAACCTTTGGACAATAATCTTGAACCTATGCTGGTTCACCCCCGCCGTCATTATCATACCGCGTTACGTCCAAAGCATTGAGTATTCCGTGAAAGCAGACACCGGAGACACCATGCCCGAAATCTACTCACGCCGAGGCATCTTCACCATCACCCGCCGCCATGTACCCTTCAGAACCATAACCAACATCTCCAGCCAAGCAGGCCCCTTTGACAGGCTGTTCAAAATAGGTTCCGTTCACATTGAAACTGCGGGGTACTCTGGAGCAAACCAGAAAGGTCCTGAAGAAAACCTAAGCGGAATCGTGTTCTATGAAGAGGTGCGCGATTTCGTTCTTAAAGAGCTTCGAAAGTTCAAGGAACCTTATGTGACGGGTACTGAGGTAATCCATCCAACTGAAAAACCTGTTCAAAAAATGGCGGGTGCTCGGGACGATGAGGTGCTTGCTACTCTGCGGGAAATCCGGGATATTCTTAGGGATAAGACTGAGTAGTTTTCTCTTTTTTGCTTTTTTTCTTTTTGGGGTTGGTTTTGTACTTGACAGCACAAAATTTTTAAGTAAATTTTTACTATATATTGGTAAATATTTGGGGTATGTTTGAGTGATAGATACCCAAAACCTAACAAGAACATTCGGCGACACAACCGCAGTAGACAGCCTCACCCTACACATAGACGAAGGCGAGGTTTTCGGTTTTTTAGGCCCCAACGGCGCAGGCAAAACCACCACCGTTCGCATGCTCTGCTGCCTCATAAGCAAAACACACGGCACCGCAAAAGTAGGCGACTACGAAATCGCAAACCCCTCCGACATCCCCAAAATCAGAAAAATCATCGGGCTACTACCCGAGAACGTCGGCATATACGAGGACCTGAGCACCTACAAAAACCTGGACTTCTACGGAAAAATCTACAAACTCCCCCAAACTCAACGCCAAGCCCGCATCGAACACTTTCTCAAAATGCTTGGCTTATGGGAAAAAAGAGACCGTCCAGCCGGCAGCCTCAGCAAAGGCATGAAGCAGAAACTTGCCATCGCTCGTGCCCTTATCCACGACCCTCAGGTGCTGTTTCTTGATGAACCCACCGCGAACTTGGACCCTGAAGCCTCAAAAACTGTCCGCGACTTCATTCTTGAACTCAAAAAAGAGAAACGTACCATCTTTCTTAACACCCATTTGCTTGACGAGGCAGAACGAGTCTGTGACCGTGTTGGCATCCTCAAAACTAAGCTCTTAACTGTTGGCACTCCTGAAAGCCTGCGGAAGTCGCTTTTGGATACAAAAACGGTGATTGGACTGGAAAATGTTAGCGATGCGATTGTGGAGGCAGTGAAACGGCTTGGTTCGTGGCAAATTGAGGTTGTAGGCAATAAGCTCATCATAACCGTTAGCGACCCCGAACAGGACAACCCCAATATTGTGGACGCTATTGGCAAGGCTGGTGGGCGAATTCAATTCATTACTCAAACTACTCCCTCCTTAGAGGATGTATACCTAAAACTGGTAAGGAGCTAAAACCATGGACCTACAGAATGTTTGGACAGTCGCAAGCAAGGATTTGGATATTTTCGTGAAGAAAAAGAGTATCCTGTATTCAACTATCCTGTTTCCTCTCATAGCCGCCATTGCTCTTCCCATAGTTATTGAATTCGTTGGGCAAAGTGTAGGCGGGATTCCACCTGATGTGCTTCCAGGAGTGATTAACTCTTTCCTGTTCTTTTTCATCATAGGCGCCGCTTCTCTTCCCGTCGGTATAGCTGCTTACAGTTTAGTCGGAGAAAAAGTGGAAAAAAGCCTTGAACCGCTTTTGGCAACGCCCCTAACAGATGGCGAAATACTGTTAGGAAAAAGCCTAGCCGCGTTTCTTCCCCCTCTGCTTGCAACCTACGTGGGAGCCACGATATTTACTGTATTCATAAATGCCTTAACCAGCAATCGGCTAGGTTACTTGTACTTTCCAAACATAAGCATGGCAGTCATTCTCTTTGTTCTGGTGCCTCTTGTGTGTCTTTTAAGTGTCGAAACAATCATCTTGGTCTCTGCCAAAGCTAATGACGTACGCGCCGCTCAACAGTTCGGGGGAATCTTGGTGTTTCCGTTTGTGGCAATCTATGTGGCAGGCGAAATTGGCATGTTATCGCTTAACACAACCAACCTTCTGTTAATCTCAGCGACAATCTTAGTAATTGACCTGCTCCTCTTCTTCACCAGTAGAGGCACGTTCAAGAGAGAAGAAATTCTGACAAAATGGAAGTAGCCAGCAAAAGTGAAAAGAACCCAAATTTACTTCCTTCTTGATGTTTTCATTTTATTTTAACTGCGGTTTGTTGCATTCACGGACTTTGTTGGTGATAAGGTTTAAGAATGAATAAATAACTTATATTACTGGGGGATATGTTTGAAAAGGAAACTGTTCTCCGCTCCATTTTTAGTTAACATACTTATTGCTGGTCTGTTCTTGGCTAGTGCCGTAAATATTAATGTCGCTCAAAGAAATCCGAATTTGTTCGCTATCTCAGGTTACGTGTTTGATTCTTGTGGCAACCCCGCGTCAGGTACGTATGCTTATCTAATCAACAGTGCGGGTTCAAGCTTTGGCTCAGATGTTTGGGTGTCTCCTAATGGACTTTACTGTTTAGTTGCCCCCGCTGGAACTTACACTTTTGTCGCTCGCGGACCCAATGATTCAGGTACAAGTTTCTCTGAAACACAAATTGTGGTTGACCGCGACCTCAATAAGAACATCACTTTGGTGCCTGGGTTTAAGGTTTCGGGGTACGTTGTTGATTCTGCAGGTAAAGGTCTTGCGGGTTCTGCCACTTTCATCTTTAATTCCACTTGGACGGTTCCATCCGTCACAACAGGCAATTCTGGCTTCTATGCTGTGTACCTGCCTGCTGGAACCTACACCTTCGTCATTTGGCCACCCTATAATTCAAGTCTGGTGAATTTTCAAAACCGCAACTTCACTGTTTGCTCTGATATGACCTACAATGTAGTTTTGGATTCAGGGTTTAAGCTTTCAGGTTACTTGCATTACCCTTCAGGTGAGCCAGTTGTTGGTTTGTCTACTTTGTTAATTAACAGTGCGGGTTTCACTTTTTCAGCGGGACGGTGGTCCGATTCTTCAGGCTACTACTACGGCGTTGTTCCAGCTGGAACCTACTCCTTGTATATCCATGGCTCATCCAGTTCTGGCAAAAGCTTCTCTGAAACCAGCCTCGCCATAAACAGTGACATCACAAAAAACATAACCATAATCTCTGGTAAACCCGCAACAGGCTGATAAATGTAGTTGCTGAACATTCAAAACATCCGCCTTCTACGTTGCCGACAAGTGTGAAAACGCCGTTAGAGAAATTACAGTATCCGTATCCGCCTCGTCTGAGATTTCCCAGCCTTGAATGGTGGCGGCTTGAGCTACGCTAATTGGGACAACCGAGATGCAGAAGTAGGGGCCCGCAGGCAACACTTAATGAAGATTTACCTGTTAAATTGAGCTTACGTAATTTGGAACTGATAACTGATAATATCTCCCATAATCGCATAATCCTACCAATTCCTTGAATTAAATACCGCAAGGTAACTTTTAATTCTTACTCTCAAACAAAAATATATCTAAATAGTTGCCCACAGAAAGAAAAGCATTCTTTTCGTTATTTTTGTTGTGTTTTTTTAGAGTTGCAGGGTGTATTTTGTTTCTCTGATTTCTTTGAGCATGTCTGTGAAGTTTTTCTGGGTGTCTTCCAGGAACATGGTGCGGCTTTGAATTCCCCTTTGCACGGCTCCAGCCGCTATGAGGCCTGCTCCTATAATCACGCTAATTTGGGTCGGTTCAGGAATCGCTACTGAAGTCATTCCGATTTCGAAAAGCTTGGACTTGTTTCCCTGACGCCAAAGCTTCTCGGTGGACTCGCCGACAATGCATGTGTTTTTTAGTGCCTTGGATGCATCTTGTTTTGCCTCGCTTAGCTCGTATAGCGCTTTGACTGCAGTTTTTGCTTTCTCAACTTCTTTGTTGATGCTCAAGGCTATTCCCTCAGGTTATTATATGGTTTGGAGGTGAAAAACCTTCTGCCAAAAAACCATGGCAATAAACAGCGCGCTTCCAAAGATTTGCTCTCTTTTTTGCCTAAAATAAAGCAATCCGCCTGTAGAAACCGCTACAGTTTTTTAATTAAACAGCCCAAAACCTGATAGGATAACCTGTATGCGTACCATAAACGCTTCCTTTTGTTGTTTTTCTTTTCAGAAGCCCCTCACGCAAACCTGGTGGATACTGTTGCCTTATCCTAGACGGGCTTAGAAACTGCTTAAAATGAAAGTTAACGACTGAATTATCATACAAACTTGCATTGGGCATTAATTTTTTCTTAAAACTTTAAGGGGGCAAAATAAACGTGTTTCATGAATTTTGTAGCGAAAAATTAAAAAGCAATGACCCCCGTAAAGCTTGCTGGTCGGCATTTGTCAGAAGGCTTGTTAGTGGTCGCCGAGGAACAAAAACATAATTCTGCGGATGAAACACCGTTTTCGGTTTACGCTAAAACCGGTTTATCCTCTCAAGAGGCATCCCAAAAGCTACAACAGTACGGATTGAACGAAATTCCTGAGAAAAAGGTTAGTCCGTTACGCAAATTCGTGAGTTACTTCTGGGGTCCTATCCCGTGGATGATTGAAATCGCCGCGGTTTTATCCATCCTTATCCAGCACTATGAAGATTTTGCCATAATCTCCACCTTGCTACTAGCTAATGCTGTGGTGGGTTTTTGGCAGGAACGCAAAGCTGACAACGCCATCGAAATGCTCAAAAAACGCTTAGCCCCCAAGGCGCGGGTGCTACGCGACGGTAACTGGCAGGAAATTCCCTCCAAGCAACTGGTGCCTGGCGATGTGGTACGCGTTCGGTTAGGTGACATTGTGCCCGCTGACGTGAAGCTCATGAAAGGCGATTTCTTGCTGGCGGATGAGTCCGCTTTGACTGGGGAGTCGCTTCCTGTGGAGAAGCATGTTTCTGACCTTGCCTATTCTGGGGCGGTTGTGCGGCAGGGTGAAATGGACGCCTACGTCGTGGCAACAGGCATCAGCAGCTTCTTTGGCAAAACCACCAAACTGGTTGCGGAAGCCAAAACGGGCAGCCACTTCCAAAAAGCCGTCATACGCATCGGCAACTACCTCATCATCCTTGCCGCCGTGATGGTTTCGGCGGTGTTTGTGGCAGCGCTTATCCGGCAGGCTAATCCGTTGGAGCTTTTGCAGTTTGCGTTGGTTTTGGTTGTTGCCGCAATTCCAGTTGCGTTGCCTGCGGTTTTGACTGTTACCATGGCTATTGGCGCGGTCGCGTTAGCCAAAAAAGAAGCCATAGTGAGCAAGCTGGTTTCAATTGAGGAAATGGCTGGCGTGGACGTTTTGTGTTCAGACAAGACGGGTACGATAACTAAGAATGAGCTTACGGTGGCGGAGCTACGGGTTTTTGGGCAGTTCCCAGAGCAGGATGCGATGTTGTATGGGACTTTGGCGTCGCGGGAAGAGAATCATGACCCCATCGACGATGCTGTTATTGCTAAGGCTAAAACGATGAAAGCCGTCACGGACGTCTTGGGCAAGTATGAGGTGGAGGCTTTTAAGCCGTTTGACCCCGTCTCAAAGCGGACTGAAGCCACAGTTAAAGCCTCCGACGGGTCAACTTTCAAAGTTTCCAAGGGTGCGCCTCAGGTTGTTTTGGCGTTGTCTAAGAACAAAGATGAGCTTGAAGCCACCATAAACCAAACCGTAGACGCTTTTGCCAGTAAGGGGCAGCGGGCGTTGGGCATAAGCAGAGGCGACGCGCAAGGCAACTGGCAATTTGTTGGGCTTTTGGCTATTTATGACCCGCCGCGTGAGGATTCCGCTCAAACCATAAAGACAGCCCAAAACATGGGTATAGACGTCAAAATGGTTACTGGCGACCACATCGCTATCGCCAAAGAGATTTCCAAGGAAGTGAACTTGGGCACAGACATCCTTTCCTCTTCTGAGCTCATCAATAAACCTGAAAGTGAATCCATGAGCCTTGTGGAGAAGGCGGATGGTTTTGCGCAGGTGTTTCCTGAGCACAAGTACCGTATTGTTGAGTTGCTTCAGCGTGCGGGTCACATTGTGGGCATGACTGGTGACGGTGTTAACGATGCGCCTGCTTTGAAGAAAGCTGATGCTGGGGTGGCTGTTGCGGGGGCTACGGACGCGGCGAAGTCGGCTGCAGATGTGGTTCTCACCAAGAGCGGGCTTTCGGTTATCATTGATACGATTCGGGAAAGTCGCAAGATTTTTGCCCGCATGAACAACTACGCCATCTACCGCATCGCTGAAACCATGCGTGTCCTGTTCTTCTTGTCTTTGGCGATTATCATATTCAACTTCTATCCCCTTACGCCCGTCATGATTGTCATCTTAGCCTTGCTTAACGATTTGCCCATCATGATGATTGCTTACGACAACGTGAAAATTCACGGCAAACCTGTCCGATGGAACATGCGTGAAGTCATAGTTGTTGCCACGTTGCTTGGGGTGACGGGTTTGGTGGCGAGCTTTGGTCTGTTTCTTATAGGCATTAACGTGCTCCACCTAAACGACGCCACCATACAGACCCTGATGTTCCTGAAGATGACGGTGGCGGGACACATGACGCTGTACCTTGCACGCACACACACCAACCACTTCTGGGCGCGTCCCCTACCCGCGGGAATTTTGGTTCTTGCAGCAGAAAGCACGCAGGTGTTTGCTACAGTGATTGCTGCGGTGGGCATCCTGATGGCGCCTTTGGGCTGGGGTTTAGCTGGGCTGGTTTGGGGTTACGCTCTGTTGGAGTTCATAATAACAGACTTCTTGAAGGTCCACTACTTCCGTCTCTTCGAGAACGGGAAACGAAAAATCGCGGCAAACCTAACCCCTCCGCCTTCCACTCTACCCAACCAAAACTAAAGACTCCATCCCAGTTTCCTTTTCTTGCCTACGGAACTCTGCACTAACTGTGCTTGTTTTGGCTCTTGAAAGAAACATCTTATAAGCGCACACCGCCAAGTATTGCTTGTTGGATGGTTGCTTGTGGGCACTCGAACAGAAACGGATTCCTTGGGCGAAAGACAGGTTCCTAAAGACGCCTACTACGGGGTTCAAACGGTTCGGGCGGTGGAGAATTTTCCTGTCAGCGGCTTAAAAGCGCCTCCAGTTTTTGTTTACGCTTACGTGATGGTGAAGAGAGCGGCGGCTACTGCGAACATGCAAGTGGGCTGGCTAGACCAAAAGGTCGGGACTGCAATAATCCAAGCCTGCGACGAAGTTCTGGAAGGCAAACTGTTAGACCAGTTTGTGGTTGATGTGTTTCAGGCAGGAGCAGGCACGTCCTTTAACATGAACGTAAACGAGGTTCTTTGTAACCGTGCGTTGGAGCTTTTAGGTAAACAGAAAGGCGACTACACAACGCTCAGCCCAAACGACCATGTCAACATGGCGCAATCCACCAACGACACCTTCCCCACTGCATTGCATGTTGCCGCGTTGCTGGCTTTGGAGCCTTTGGGAGTAGCGTTGGAGGATTTGTCTACGGCGTTTGAGCAGCTCAGCTGCAACTACGCCGACGCAGTCAAATCTGGGCGGACTCACTTGCAGGATGCGTTACCCTTGACTGTGGGGCAGGAGTTAGGCGCCTACGCTTCAGCAATAAACAAGGCGCAACTACGGCTTCAGGGGCGCAGTCGGCTTCTGTTGGAGGTAGCGTTAGGCGGAACAGCCGTCGGCACAGGCGCAAGTGCCCACGTGGATTTTGCTGAACTTGCAGTTGCCGAGCTTTCGCGTTTAACAGGATTCCCGTTAAATGTTGCGCCAAATCTGTTTGAGGCGCTTCAAAGCCGCAGCGCAGTAGCCGCCGTCTCAAGTGCCCTCAAAGAGTTGTCCCTCGAACTAATCCGAGTAGCCAATGACCTGCGGTTGCTCTCTTCAGGTCCCACAACGGGGTTAGCCGAGATTTCGTTGCCCGACGTGCAGCCTGGCTCCTCCATCATGCCTGGCAAAGTTAACCCCGTGATGGCGGAGTGCCTTGACATGGTGGCATATCAGGTAGTGGGAAACGACTTGGCGGTTTCCATGGCGGTTCAGGCGGGGCAGCTGGAGTTAAATGTGATGATGCCGCTCATGATGCATAACCTGCTGCAGTCAATTCAGCTTTTAAGCAGTTACCTGCCCGTGTTCACCAAAAAATGCGTCGAAGGCATCACCGTTGACACTAAACGTTGTGCTGGCTATGTGGCTTTGAATCCTTCGCTGGCAGTTTACCTTTCCCCTTGCATCGGTTACTTAGACGCCGCAAAAATTGCCACGCAAGCTCTCCAAGAAAAACGCAGCGTCAAAGAAATCGCGCTGGAAAAGAAGTTGTTGACGCGAAAGCAGGCGGAAGAGGTTTTTAAGAAAGATTCTCTGTTGGGTAAGAAAAACCGCAGGGATAACCCCTGCTGAGCCGGGTCACGTTTGTAGGGGCAAAGGGGGCTGGTTATTGGGTTACGCTGTGGTACCAGCTGATTATGTACTCAGGCAACTTCAAGCCTCTTTCACCCAGCCTTTCAACCAGCCTAACGGGCAGAGGGCTGAGCACGAAGGCGGCTCTTGTGTAGAACCGTCGGGGCGCGCCTGGTTTAACCTCTTCTTCAAGAATTATCTGCATATCTGAACGTTTCGCCAGCGTAGAATCTTTTTTGCCCGTTATCGCCAGTACCGTTCCGTTAAACTGTTTAAGCACGTCGCACCAGAGGATGACGGGTTTGCTTTCGCCCGAGTAAGACATGAGAATTTCAAGGTCGCCAGCGCGTGGGTGAGGGGTGTTTACGCCGCGAGTCATGAAAACGTTGTCGCCAAGGAATGTTTTCATGTGGAACAGCCGCACACCCGTCATTTTGGCGATTTCGTTTGCGGTGCCTCTGCCGCCTAGAAACACGTTGGTGCGTTTCTCCAGTTGGTCCACGAGTTTGTTGTATGTTTCTGATTGGACGTTGGCGTCGATTAAGGCGCCGATTTTGTCAAATTCTTCTTCGCAGAGTTGGAAAACGTCGTCAACTTCCATGTTGCGGAAGATGGCTTCAATCATCATGCACAAAAGCTCAAGTGTGCCCAACTCAAAGATGTCGCCCATCATGCCCGTTTCGCTGTAGTCCAGCGATGGCTTGAGTTTGCCGCGTCCTTTGATTACCACAGCGTTGCCGTACTTGCTGGTTACTTCGGCCAGTGGTGAATCAGGGGCGCTGGTGAGCAGACCCATGCGGAACTTGCTGGTTTTGGTTTCGTCAATATATCGGGCTAAATCATTAGCCATAACAAGTGGGTCGTCTGAGTAGCCGCTGCCGCTGTTCATGAGCAGCAGAACCTTTTTGTAGCGTCGGTCAAGGTCGGCGGCGGCGTCATACATGTTCTTTCCTGGAAACCCTGGGTCGTCAGGGGTGATTACAACCTTGTTTCTCCAGCCGACTTCGCTAAGTGCGATTTGGCTCATGGCAGCGTTCAACGAATAAAGCGATCTGCCTGAGCCTCCGCAGACGACGCAGTCTGCCGCGCGCAGGTCTTCATAAAGTGGTGCTAAACTTTTTTTGTTTACGCTTAAAATGTTATCTCTGACTCGGTTTACGTAGCCGATGCAGCTTATTTTACATTTATTTGCCAAAGTGACCCCAGTCCATGATGTTGTCTTTGTTTTGCTATATTATTCTTGTGCTCGACAAGTGGAAAATAAACTTTAAATCTGTTCAACATGCATCGCTAAACATAACGGTAGCTGAACAGCCAGCCCCTAAACGGCGTTAAAGCTTGCCAAACGTTTATATCAACAAAACGCGTCAAACCTGAAAAGGTTCGATTTCATTGGCTAATCAAGTTGAACTTGAAAAATTTGATTTCCTCAAAAAACTCGCTTTAGAGTTAGGCGCCAAAGACGCCAAAATCATCCCCGCAAGCAAAGTTGTGGTTGAAGACCGTGTTGTGCTCAAATGCAAAGTTGGCTGCAACAACTACGGCAAAACCCTCGCCTGCCCCCCCTACACGCCCTCGGCAGAGCAGTTCCGCAAAATCGTCTCCGAATACAGCTACGCCTTGTTCATGAAGTTTGCCTCCAAAGCCGAAGCTGACGCTGACCTGCAAAAAGCCCTCTCCAAAACCTCCGGTGCATCCCCCACAGAAGACGAAAAAGCCAAAATTGACCGGTTCTGGGCTTCTTGGAAAGCGGACAAAAAAGAAATGCTTGCTTCTGTGGTGAAGCTGGAAAAAGCTGCGATGCGTAGTGGTTACTCGTTGGCGGTGGGTTTTGTTTCGGGGTCCTGTCAGCTCTGTGACAAATGTAACACCGAGACGGGTATTTGTGCGCATCCGGAGATGGCGCGGATGAGTGAGGACGCGCTGGGTGTGAACGTGAAGAAAACCGCGCAGAACGCTGGCATCGAATTTCTCTTTCCGTTTCCTAAGAATCCTGAATCGTTTGCGTTGTTGCTTATTGATTAACCCAAAGCTTATCTTCTCAAAGCGAATATTATGGTTACACGGTGTGGTCTGATGGATGTCTTTGAAGCGGTGCAGAAACGCAAATCGCAACGCAGCTACAAATCGACGCCTGTGCCGCCTGAAATTTTAGAGAAGCTTTTGGAGGCGGGAAGGCTTTCGCCCTCGGCGAAAAACATTCAGCCTTGGCACTTTATTGTGGTGACTGACCCCAAAAAACGTAAAACCCTCTCCAAAGGCATGTACGCCAAATTCCTCAAAGATGTTCCCGCCGTCATTGTTTTGTGTGGTGACCAGCAAGCTTCGCCTGACTGGTACGTGGTTGATGTGGCTTTGGCGGGTGAAAACATGGTTCTTGCCGCGACGGCTGAAGGTCTGGAGACCTGTTGGGTGGGCAGTTTTGAGGAAAACGATGTGAGGCGGCTTTTGGGGGTTCCGGCGGATATGCGGGTGGTTGCCCTGCTGGCGGTGGGGTACGCAAAAGAGAAGGTTAGCATAACGGCGAAAGTGATTCAGTTTCTGCGTCGACGCAAAACCCTTGGCGAAATTTCCAGTTGGGAGGTTTACGGGGGCAAATTTGACGGCAAAGGCGGCAGCGGAAAGTGAAGTTGCTGCTTGATGAGATGTATGCGGGTTTGAAGGAGTATTTTGAGACGTTGGGTTATGAGGTGGTGACGGCGCAGGAGGCGGGGTTGCAGGGCGCCAAAGACCGCGATGTGGTGAAGTACGCGGGGGAGCGGGGTTTGGTTTTGGTTACTCAGGATTTGAAGCCTTCTGAGTTGGCGGAGTTGACGGGTGTCCGATGCGTTTTGGTCAGCAGCGCGATGATTGCGAAGGTTGCGGATGCGAAGATTAAAGAGAAATATCCGCTTTAACCTGTTTTGTTGTTGGTTTTGTTTGGGTTTGGGGATTAGTTTATTTAAAGTTGCAGTGTAAAGTATGCGAACGGTGAATGCTTGGTGCAGCGTCCTGAGGAAGAGTTGAACGTGACCACCTTTCAGATTTACCTGTACTTGGTTAAGGCGAAGGAGCCTGCTGGGCCACGCGACATTATGCGGGCGATGAACATCAGCAGTCCTGGCGTGGTGCATCGGCATCTGCAAAAACTCGCCGACTGGGGCTGGGTCTGCAAAGACGCCTACGGGCGCTACCTCATCAAAAAGAAGGTGGGCTTTAAAGGCTACGTTTGGCTGGGCAAAACCTTGCTGTCCACCTCCATTCTGTTCGCATGCTCATTTGTGGTGCTCACCGTGGCGTTCATCGCGATTCTGGTGTTTCACCTCACGGCGGGCTCGCCCATCGATGAGTCCTTTGCAATTCTGACGGTGGTTACGGTGGTGGCTTCTTCGCTGCTGCTTGCTGAGTCTCTGCGTCCCCGCCGCCGCCAACCCAAAGGCAACTTCCCTTCCCCAGCCTAAAGTAGCGTCTGTTGTTTTGCGCCTGAAACAAAACTGGAAACCCGCACCCCAATCAACCTAATTTTGCGTTCCCCCTGCAGGTATGGCGTTAGGAGTTCGCGGGAGGTTTTTTTGAGGTCTTGGGGGCGGTTGATCATGAACTGCAGGGTTTTGCTGCGGGTGTGGGTTTCGAAGTTTTGGTAGCGGATTTTGATGGTGACGGTTTTAAAGAACAGCCGCTGCATCTGCGCCTCCTTGCTGACTTCCTCGGCTAAGGCTTCAAGGGCTTCGAGGATTGTGGGGGCGTTGGCGGTATCTTCCTCAAAGGTGGTTTCGTGACTTATGGACTTCACACCCTCCCGCTCCTGTACTTCGCTGCGATCTACCCCGTGCGCCATCAGGTACATTTGCCTGCCTGCCACCCCAAAAAGCTCCACCAACACCGCGGGGTCAAACCGTGCAAGGTCACCAACCGTTTCGATGCCCACTGCCTTGAGTTTGGGTTCAGTTTTTTTGCCCACCCACAGAAGCTTACGCACGGGCAACGGGCGCAAAAATTCCTCCGCCTCTTCTTCCTTGACCACGGTTAAGCCGTCGGGCTTTTGAAAATCGCTGGCGATTTTGGCGAGAAGCTTGTTGGGACCCACCCCAATCGAGCACGTGAGACGCTCCTTATCGACGATTTCCTGCTTAAGCCGCTTAGCCAACGCCTTCGCCTCCCCAAAGTCCTTGACGCGCCCCGAAACATCCAAAAACGCCTCATCAATACCCCACTGCTCAAACCTATCCCCGTAACCCCGTGCAATTGCCATGATCTGGTTGGAGACGCGGATGTATAGGGGAAAATTGGGCGGCAAATAAACGGCGTTGGGGCAAAGCTTCCACGCCCGCGAAATCGGAATCCCCGAACGCACCCCCACCTCACGTGCCTCATAATTGCTTGTGGACACGACGCCTCTGCCCAAGCCACCTTTAGGGTCGGCCCCAACCACCACAGGCTTACCCGCAAGCTCAGGACGCTCACGAGTCTCCACTGCCGTATAAAAATGATCCATATCTAAATGAAAGATTATGCGCTGTTTCTGAGGCATACCGCGTCAACAGGGCTAAGGCAGACTCACGATTTGAATATATCGACCTCTGTGTACTAGCTTATTTTTAAAGATGCTGCAAACGAAACTTATTCCGTCAGACAAACGGCTTCTTTGAAGAAATATGTATGACGATTGAACTATATGCGAAAATCCTAAGCAGGATAGTCGCAAACGTGTTGCCTTTTTTTAACCGCGGGTCATACTCCTACAAAACTATTAAATAACATCTACTATTTACAAATATACGACCGTGCCGCCGCTCACTGGCTTCAACTAACAGATAGAGGTTAACTGGAATTGAGTCAAGGAAAAATAAGCATTCCATACGATGAGTGGAAATTGATCGTTGATTATTACCAGAAGCATGAAACGGAACTTAAGCTTGAACAAATTAGAAGCCCTACCATGTTACTGCGTCGTTGGGTCCTTGAGAAATATCGCGAACGGCTTTCTTGTGAATCAGAACCAGAAACGTAACTTGTTTTCTTCGTTCGAGTTTTCACTTCTGAAAGGGTATTCTGGTTTGGCCTGTTGTTTTTGCCGTATTAATTTGACGCAAACGTGGCAGAGAAACGAAAAATAGCTGCCAAATAAACTTCAAAACCAATCAGTATAAATCGATGCTTGGAAACAATCTCTGTATATTCGTTGCTCTAGGCATAATGTATTTATTTGCGGGTTAAACTTAGTTCGAACCGCAAGCAGAGTGAACCGGTATGGCACTTCAAAAAGGAGACTTCATCCTAATCGACTACACTGCCAAAGTGAAGGAAACTAACGAAGTTTTCGACACCACAGTGGACGAAACCGCAAAGAAAGAACGCCTCCAAAAAGAAGGCGAAATCTACGAGCCCAAACTTATAGTCGTAGGCGAAGGCTGGGTCCTCAAAACACTCGACGAGGGTCTACTCAACATGGACGTAGGCGCCCCCCAAACCGTCGAAATCCC
Organism: Candidatus Bathyarchaeia archaeon; assembly: GCA_041447175.1. Taxonomy (NCBI): domain Archaea; kingdom Thermoproteati; phylum Candidatus Bathyarchaeota; class Bathyarchaeia (SeqCode); species Bathyarchaeia archaeon. The sequence goes on from CP166960.1 coordinate 657,823, forward strand.
CCCTGAACAAGCCTTCGGACCCCGCGACCCCGAAAAAGTCAAACAAGTCCACCTCAAAAAACTCGCCGAAAAAGGCATCAACCCCGCCGTCGGCATGCGCATCGAATTCGGCGGCAAAAACGCCATCATACGCAGCATCGGCGCAGGACGCGCACTCCTCGACTTTAACCCGCCCCTCGCAGGAAAAACCCTCATCTACGACGTCACCATCAACAAAAAACTCGAAACACTCGAAGAAAAAGTCGGCGCCCTCATCCACCGCAGAATCCCCGTCGTGGAAGAAGGCAAATTCAAATACGCAATCACCGACAAAGCCTTAACCATCGACATGCCCGAAGACACCTTCTACCTTGAAGGCGTCCAAATCGCCAAACGCGGCATCGCCTTTGACATCCAAAAATTCTTCCCCGACCTAGAAGAAACCAAATTCATCGACACCTTCAAAGCACCACCAAAACCCGCCACACCACCAGCAGAAACCACCGAACCTAAACCTGAAGAAACAACCCCAGCAGCACCCGCAGAAACAGCACAGACAACACCCGAAGCATCACAGCCCCAACCCGCCGCCCCCGCAGAATCCTCAACAGAGCAGCCAGCAAAACCCGAAGAAACCCAAAACTAACCCTTTCTTCCTAACTTCTTTCTTAACTCTGCCTATTTTATAACTTCAGTAACTTTAGCCACTTTGCGGCAGCTATCCGCATCCAACTTCAGCTTGTGCAGTATGGTGTACCGGTCGGGGCGTATAGTGACCGCCAACTCCAACGCCTTCACAATGTCCTCATCAGAAACCCCGAGCTCCTCCGCGTTAGTGGGCGCCTCCAAACGCCTCAACGTATCCCGTATCCGCCTCCAATTCGCCCCATACAAATAAGCCATCAAAATCGAGCCCACACCACACTGCTCCCCATGCATCGCCCCCGAAGACTTAACCATAGACAAAGCATGACTAAACAAATGCTCCGAACCACTACACGGGCGACTGCTCCCCGCGATGCTCATGGCAACCCCACAACTGATTAAAGCTTCAAGCAGAAGCGCCGTGCCCTCCTCATTGCCCGGATGCATCAGCTCCGCGTTTTCTTCAACCAACGTGGCACTCATAAGCGCCAAACTCGCAGCGTACTCCCCATAGTACTCGTGACATTCCGTATGGGCAAGCCGCCAATCCTTCACCGCCGTAAACTTGGCTAAAACGTCCCCGCAGCCGCTAACAACAAACCTCCACGGCTCCAACCCAATAATCTGGGTGTCCGCGATTATAGCCAACGGCGCCTGTGACATTGCGGAGTAAGGTTTGTCAAAGCCTTTGATGCTGGCAAGGGGACTGGCAATGCCATCATGACTAAGGGTTGTTGGCACGCTAACGAACGGAATTTCCTGATGCGCAGAACTGAGTTTAGCCGCGTCAATTTTGGTTCCGCCACCCACGCCGAAAAGCACCTGCGGCTTCAACTCTGCAATGCGTTCCTCAATGGTTAACACATCTCTTAAAGTGGCTGTTTGAACCAGAAGCGTATCTACCGTGATGTCTGACTGCACCAGCAAGTCCCGCACGGTGTTTCCTGCAATTTCACAACTTCGTTGCCCTGCAATAATCAGCGCGGGTCCTTGTATGCCCAACCGTTTCACAACTTCAGGAATGCGGTAAAGCGTTCCTTTTCCGACGATGACTTCGCGAGGAAGCTGCATGTAATGATACTTTGAAGGCAAACCGAATCACATTTTGCTCCTTGAAGTATATGTCACCATTGGATGGTTTAAAACTTTTGAAATAAAGCGCAAAAACCGTCGTTTATCCTTCTTTTTTGGGCATTCATTCAAAAATGCCAAGGAAAAACGTCTAAGCCTCCAAAAGGGCTATACGCAGAACAAACAACCCTTCACAGGGGTAAACCTATTTCTGCAACTTCCAAAGCCACAAAGCTACCTGTTTATGCTTTATGCTTCACGCTACAATATTGTTTTAGAGCCAGAGCCAGACCTTTGAGTGCAGTTATTTTTTAAGTACCGCCAGAAACTCATCAATGGACATAGCAGGCATACTCATGATGTGGACGGTTCCCCGTGAACCCAACTCAATCGACACACGTGTGATGGCGTCGTTGTTGGGTGCTTCCACGATGTTGACAAAGTCGTAGCGTCCAATCACGGAGTACTGCTGCAAAACTTTGGCGCCAAAAGCTTCGATTTCCTTGTTGACTTCTTTGATTCTTTCTGGCCTTTCCTTGATGGTTTTCCTGCCTTCCGAAGTAAGAGTGGACAGAAGAATGTAGATGGGCATAAAAGCCTCCAAGAAAAGAAGCCCACGCAAAGCAATAAGCCTTTCCAACCAAAAATGCTGCCATAACTGCCTATAAGGTACAGTGAAGAAACCCATTGGCTCTTTAAGTATTACTGAGCTTTACCGTTAAAGTGCTCCACCCTTTCCTGATGCAAGATTAAATCCTTGTAAACTTGGCAAGTGACACATATGCATGCTTTCCTGTTGTCCAAATCCTTGCATGCGGCAGTGCCTATTGCGCAGTAGGGTCCGGGGAGTTCTTCTGGGTTGGGCATTGAGACTTCAGGCGGACTAGCCTGCATCGCAATGCTTCCCGCGGGCATTCCACTACCACTCATGCTTCCGGTGGCAGATATTTTGCTCATTAACTCCATGGCTTTCTGTATTTTAGGTCGGCTACAAGCGCTTTCTGCTTGCACAGGGCATTTGGCACATTGGCATTTCATGAGCACGTCTTTGGATAATTCAACTTTCGGTTTTTCTTTTCTTCTGAACAAACTCAAGAACTCACCTCCACCTAGCACTCAGTGTTCCTGTTAGATGAGCAGGCTGATAAAATAAGAGAGTGTGTGGGTGCCGCCAACCAACAGCTGGCTCACTGCACGATTTTTTCCCAGTCCGAAACCCGGTCAAGAAGTTCCTTAACTGGCTTTCCACCGTAAGTTCTCAACCGCTCCCGCAGCTCCACCTGCTCAACCACAGCTTTCTGGAACTCCGCCATTTGACTGGTCTTCTCCGTCAGGAAGAGGAATCCGTCGGCGCCTGCCCGCGCAATTCGTGTGCTGACTGTGAGCAATTCTGTTGGTGGGGGCACATCGTTTGGGGTGTCGCCTGGACCGTAAACGTAGAGGCTGACGTAGAAGGGTTTCTGGAGCAATTTTTTGAAGGCGCGTGCAAGCATTTCAAAGTACCATGGGGTCGCGTAGCTTTTGCTGAACATGACCACGTTAAAGGCGTCACAGTACTTTGCAAGTTCCCCAAAGTCTACGCCGTACCGCTCAAGACTCGTCACGGGGTCAGGCTGGATGCACATGACAAGTTCTTTTTTGGTGTGCTCACGGATTTGGGCGATGTAGTCGGTGACTTCTTTTCGGCGCCACTCCAGCCAGCCCAGCCCACTTTTCTGCCAGCGTTCCTTGCATCGGGGGCAGTTGCAGTGTCCATGGTCAGCAAAGTATTGGCTGTTAGGCCAAACCCCCATTGAGTGGCGGTCTACGTCTTCCATGTAGCTGAGTTGTTCGGCGCGGTGCTCAGGTTGCGTGGCGCAAACGATGTTCCAATAGATGTTATAGTTGCTGTTCCCCATCTTTGCAGGACCCAAAGGTGACTGGGACAGCCAGTCAGGATGCTCGCGAATGGCTACGTTGTCGCCGAAAACTGCCACGTTCGCTGCCATGTCGGGCTGCGGAGGAATGCGGATGCCCATTTCGGTTTTAACGCGCAAAACATCAAAGTCAAAGCCCTCAGCTTTTTTAGGTTCTAAAGTGAATGTGCCAAACTTCAAGACGCTACACCTAATGACACGAAAGAAAAAAAGAAGAAATAATAAAGGTTCCCGTCGCGGCAGATTGTAACCGTTTCGGGTTGAGTTTTAGTTTTCGGGTTAGATTTTGAGTCCTAAGCCTTCAGCTACGCGGCGCCCGTATTCGGGGTCGGCTTTGTAGAAGAGTTTGGTTTGCCGTATCTGGATTTCCTTGTTTGCATTGCACAGATGCGTGACGATGTTGCCTATGAGGTTTTCGCGGTCTTGCTCCGTCATGACTTTGCGGAAAAGGTCACCTGGTTGCACGAAGTCATCGTGGGGGTAGGTGTAGGGTTGGCGGGCGGCGTTGCCTTCAACTTTGAATTGTGGCTCAGCGGCTTGAATATCGGGTTCTGGACCCGCAAAGCTGTTCGGGTAGTAGTTGGGTCCTTTGCCGCCGTTTGCGTCAAAACGCATGTAGCCGTCGCGTTGGTAGTTTGCGGCTTCAACTGCTTTGGGGCGGTTTACAGGCAACAGATGGTAGTTGGGTCCGAGGCGGTATCGGTGGGCGTCATAGTAAGCAAACAGTCTGCCCTGCAACATTTTGTCTGGTGAGGCAGCGATGCCCGGTACAAAGTTGCCTGGCGAGAACGCGGCTTGTTCGACTTCGGCGAAGTAGTTGTCGGGGTTGCGGTTTAGCACCATGCGTCCAATGTTTATTGGCGGGTAGTCGCTGTGGGGCCAAACTTTAGTCACGTCAAAGATGTCAAAACGGTATTTGTCAGCGTCTTCAGGGGGCATTATCTGCACTTGTAGCGTCCAAGAGGGGTATTCGCCTCGGGCGATGGCGTTGTGCAAGTCGCGGGTGGCGTGGTCAGGGTCGGTGCCTTTGAGGTGTTCCGCTTCTTGGCGGGTCAGGTTTTGGATGCCTTGATCCGTTTTGAAGTGGTATTTGACCCAGACGTATTCGCCTTTGTCGTTGTACCATTTGTAGGTGTGGCTGCTGTAGCCGTTCATGTTGCGGTATGATTTGGGTGTTCCTCTGTCTGAGAACAGGATGGTCACTTGATGTAGTGATTCTGGCGTGAGGGAGAGGAAGTCCCAGAACATGTTGGCGTCTTTGAGGTTGGTTTCTGGGTTGCGTTTTTGGGTGTGGATGAAGTCAGGGAACTTTATGGGGTCGCGGATGAAGAATACGGGTGTGTTGTTGCCCACTAAGTCGTAGTTGCCTTCTTTGGTGTAGAATTTAACTGCGAATCCGCGGGGGTCACGTTCTGCGTCTGCAGAGCCTTTTTCACCACCGACTGTAGAGAACCTCACAAAGACTTCAGTGCGTTGACCGACTTGCGAGAGAAAATTTGCCTTGGTGTATTTTGTTACGTCGCTTGTGACTTCAAAGTAGCCGCCTGCACCAGCGCCTTTAGCGTGCACGATACGTTCGGGTATGCGTTCACGGTTAAAATGAGCCAGCTTCTCAATTAGGTGGATGTCCTGCAACAGGGCTGGACCGCGTGAGCCTCCAGTAACCGAGTTTTGGTCATCATCAATTTTTCGTCCAAAATTCGTTCTAAGGTTTTTTTTATTGTTGTCACTCATGAAAAACCCCAAAAGTTAAACGTATCTACATTTATTTAAAGCTTGGTTTGTTTTTAGGTTTTTCTCAACAGACAATTGTTCTGCAGAAAACTGTCACAAGTTAGACCGTGATTTTGTTGCGCTGCATCTGTATCCTTACTTCCCTATACAACTGGTCAGCTGTCTGAACAATGCTGGTTCTTGAATGTGTTGCGTCATCCAGTGCCCTTATCACTTTGTTGTTCACGGACTTGCCCACATCCCCCAAGTATGTTTTCTGCAGGTGCACACCGCTTTTTGTGAGTTCAGCCGCAACTTCATAGGGGCTAATCCCCTGATTATACTCGCCATCGTAAACCAGAGCCATGTTGCATTTGGTGTTGCTGCCGGTTTTCTTTGCGGTTTCAAACGCAAGTTTTAACCCCTCACCCATAGGGGAAGCCCCTTTGGCTTTCAGTTCTTCGATGCGGCTGACAAACGGCTTCATAGATGCAGAAAACGGCGGATACAACAGGTACGCCATCATGTTGCTCCACGGGTAAACAACCACTGCGATGCGGTCTTTGGCGTCAAAGCCTTCGCGGCTGGTAAGAAGTTTGGTTAAGGCTTTTTTGGTGGTGTTGATTTTGGGTTCGTCATAAAGTTTGTCGTTCATGGAACGGGAGCAGTCAAGGATTAGGATACTTAACGTTTGGATTAATCTCCTTTAAAAGGGGTTGAGTGGGGTTAGTTAGAGAAATTGTTGATGCCATCGGGTAACATTGACCGTTTTGGATGTGTTCCTTAAGGGTTTCATGCAGTTCCTCAAGTTTGCGCAGGTCCTTTATTTGGGTTGGGGGTATGCCGTCAAATTCGATGGCAAGATAAATGCTTGACCCCAAATTCTGCGCTTGAGCAATGTACCAGCCGATACCGTATTCCCCTGTGCCATGCAGCCCCAGTTCAGCTTGAAACACATTCTGCAGATACGTCAAGTTGTTGGCTTCCCCAGAAACCAAATTTATCATCTGCACCGGATACTTCTTAGGTCCTCCATCACCCACATTGATGAAATCCACGTAGATGGGTGCATCCGCTGCTTTTCGGAAGGCTCCATTGATGATGTTTAGAAACCTGTTTTCGCCGTAAATCTTCATACCTATCTCGGAAAGCGGCAATAAGTTAATTTTACGCTGCCCCGGAATCCAGAAAGTTTCACGGAAACGGTCAAGCTCGTCTTCTTTGAATGGTAACTGAAACCCGGCAAGTCCACTTGGGCTTTGGGTTCGTTCAAGTTCATGTTGAAGCTTGTAGATTTCTTCTTTTAAGGTTGAGAGTTCATTTTTTTGTTGGTCTTGGTCTTTTCCAATTTGGTCACGGAGCTCAATGAATCTGTTTATCAGAAGTTGCAGTTTGTTGAGGTGCTCTTTTTTTTCCAGTACGTCATCCTGCAGTGGTCTGAGAATCGCTTGGTAGTTGTCAATTGCTCGGTGCAGGCGCCGTTTGCCTAAAATGTTCAGCTCGCTTTTAAGTGCTAGTTGCTCTCGTGCTTTCTGAATTTCCTCGTCGTATCGGGCTTTATCTACGTTTACAGCTTCGTGTTCACTTCGGCTCTGGTCCAGTTTAGTTTGAAAACTTGCAATTACGCCCGCAACTGCCTCCTTTAAGGGTGGGATACGATTTTGGGTGTCAAGTTTTAGTGCAGAAAACCATGCGTCGATGTCTTTGGTTTCAAGGTTCATGTAGTCAGCAGAAGCCAACTCAGCAATTCTTTGATTGACCAAATCAGTGGTTTGGGCATCCTGAACAAGAGTGCCCTCCAATTTCTGCTCGCGGTCTTTTAGCTGGTTCCATCTCTCCAAACCCATAGATGGAACAGACAGGTGGCAAACTTGGAAACTTCCAAAGCTGAAACGTTCGCCCCTGCAGTAATTAATTTCCGCTTGCCGTATTGCGTTGTCAAGGTTTTCCAGCGGCAACACGCGGGTTCCTCCGCCTCGGAAAAGCTCTGAGGGCAAAAGAATCTTGGAAAGAATAAAGTCCCTGATGTGCTGGTCTGCCCGTTTGTACTCTTGCGGGCTCATTTCAATTAAAGGGTAAATGTACACTGCGTTGTAGGAAGGTCCCACCATCAGCGTTCTGCCGTTGGGGTCAATTTCTGGCTGGTTATTGTGGTTTGACTGCAAAAACAGGACATCCCGCAACATAAAAAACTCGTTTAGCTGCGAATGCACTAATTCTTTGTCGGCTAAATCGATGTTTCTTGGGGCGCCAACCAAAATCAGCCATTGGCGTACACTTAATTCACGTTCTTGAAGCCCCTTCTTGGTCATCTTGGACAGCTCGTTGATTACGCCGCTTCCAAAGCCGCCGCCCGCGCTGGAAACAAAAACCACATTGACCGTAGGCACCCGTGCGGAATCGCTTAAAGTGTAGTTGAAGTAGTCTCGAAAGAACCTGCAGCCCTCCATTATCCTGCCGTGAAATTGGTCCCAAATCCGTGGGTGCCGCATGTACACCATGGCTTTTCGGCGGTCCCTGCGGGCACCTTCACCGCTAACGGTGTTGCTTAACTCGGAAAAGCCAACGTCGTTATCTGAAAAAATTCCCAGTTCCCGCGCGATTTTGGGGTATTCATCACGGTACCTGTCAATGCCGATGGGTTGAAAAGATTCATTTCGCGCCAGCAAACTATTCCGTAGTGCCTCAGCTATAGAGTCGCCAGACATGTCAAACGCGTCAACCCTCACGTTTTCCCGGTTGTCAGCTAACTCGCGAAGTCTAGCGGAAACCTCAGCTGCTATGGCAACTCCTGCGCCGCCCGCGCCTATAATCCAGTTGCCCTCTTTCATTTCTGATGTTTTCATCTAAACCCTCTTTCCAAAAGGAAGAAACAGCGGGGTCAGTTTTTGGAATGCGGCATGTTGTTTAGAAACCCAACCCACTATAGGTTGCTCGCGGAGATGATTTAAGAATATGTGATTGCACCCTGATAAAACAAACCTGTCCAAGGCAGCTTGATGCCAAAGGATAAACCGACTGCTTTACCTTAACCAAAGCACTCTTAGAAAAGGTAGCTTTTGTGTAACGGGCTCAAAACAGAAGGGTTACGTCGAACAAATGTTTGTTTCGTCTTTTACTGATTCAGCGGCTTTTTTCGCCGAAATATCGCAGCAATTCTCTCCAGCAGCTTACCTATATCCACCTTTAACAAAATCACCGTGATAACCACCGTCAGAGCGATGGAAATTGCTATTGTGACCTCAGGGCTTGCAACCTCAGATAGTCTCTCCCCTGTCCATGCCCCTAGAAATGCTCCCGCCACCGTTATGGCAAGTTTGCCGAAGAAGAACGCGGAAAAGAACTTGACTGGATTATACTTCATCAACCCCAACGGTATAACGATGGGTTCATCGGGAATTGGCGAGGCCGCAGCAACAAATAACAAAAGAAATGCCCACCGCCGAACCTTTTCAGCATCTCTGCCTAAACGCTGTTGGCGTTCTTCGCTGAGGTGTTTGCTAACAAAAAACGTTACCATGTAGTGCACGCTTTTTGCCAGTGAGGCTCCGAGGGCGACAAGAAAACCTACCGCGACAAGCGTTACAGGGTCGGTTGTGCCTAAAATTATTGCCCAGTTGGAGGCAATAAACAGGTTGGAGGGTCCAGCGAAGGGAATCATTCCTAAGCCGAATGAACTTAGCAAAACAATCAGCAACTCAATGATTGATGTCATTCCCGTGGTCCCGCACTTTAGGGTTTAAGCGAAAACCGAATTTATAAGTGTACGTGTACCGCAAAGCCGATATTCCTTTTGCTTTTAGGCAGTTAGGTATGTCCAGATGAGTAAAACGGTGCCCAGCGCCCAAGTGTAGAATGCGAAGTAATAAAATTTTCTTCCTCTGACAAGCCTCGACAGCAGCTTCAGGGCAAAGTAACCCACAATGGCTGCAGCTGCAACTCCCGCCAACACGTTAAACACAGCCAATCCTGAAGCAGAAAGCATACCCCACTCGCTGTAAGCCTCCACAACAAAGTCGCCCACAATAGCGGGAATGGACAGCAGAAAAGAAAACTTGAACGCCTTTGGTCGCTTCAACCCCAATAACAGGGCTGCTGAGATGGTTATACCGCTCCGGCTTAGCCCTGGAAAAATCGCGAATCCCTGCGCCATCCCCATCAAAAGTGCAACCTTGTAGGGAAAGGTTTCCTGAGTTTCTTTGGCGAACTTTGTTGAGTAAACAAAGGTTCCGCCGACAAGAAAAGTGGCGGCGATTATGGGGATGGTTCCAAAACTGTCCTGCAAATACGTGCCATAGGTGAGCGCGATTATGGCTGTTGGTATGGTGGCGACGACGATGCGAGGAATCAGCATGCCGTCTTCAGACTTGAAGTCTCGATGCACCAACGCTACAAGGATCGATTTGATTTCCCGTCTGAAAAAGAAGAGCAAAACCGTAAGGGTGCCCATGTGTAGAATGATGTTAAGGAAGGGAGTTACGGTTAAACCCAGAAATTCGCCTGCAAGCTTGAGGTGCGCGGTGCTGCTGATGGGCAGCCACTCGGATATTCCTTGGATTAATCCCAGAATTAGGGTTTGGAGCAGTTGTTCAAGCAAAGTCGCCTCAGCACCCAGACATGAGTGGTTACACTGGGGCATTCTAATTAATAATGTTTATTTGCGGCTACACCTGACGCTAAAATGCCTGTGCTTTTGTATGAACGCGTTAGGTGGCTAAGTTTATTTTTCGTTGCGTTTTTGCAGGGTTGTATTTGACGTAGATGTGGTCGCGGGTGAGGTGCACTACCAAATCAGTTTTGCAGCTTCGGCAGAAGGCGGTGTTCCACGGAATTTTTTCTTCGATGTCGATTTTGGCGCCGCAGTTGGGACAATGGATTATTATCATAAATGTGGGTTAGGTTATGCGTCTCTTCTAATTGTGTGCGTACCGCACCCAACAAACTTTCCTTCCCTTATTTTCTTTGGCTTTATGCATCGCAACCTAACCCCTTCAGAAACACCTCAAATTTGAAAAGCAACCCAAATCAAACCCAAAACGCAAGGAGAATGTATAAGCTGAAACGGTGACTGCAACGCCCACAAGCCGCCCGCCCCAAAATTTTGTGCGGTCTCGTAATATGACTCCAGACGGTGCTATGACAGACATCAATTAGACAAGGTTTAAATTGGTTAAGTTTAAGTATAGAAGGAAGAATAACATTTACGAAGGGTCTATTATGAGCGAAATGACCACAGAAATCCTTGAGCAGAACATTGGCAAAATAGTCCTCGTTCGGCTAAAAGGGGGCAAAAGCCTTAGAGGTAGACTGAAGGGTTTTGACCAACACCTTAACTTAGTCTTAGAAGAAACCGAAGATACCACAAATATTGAAAGCCAAAGAAGACTCGGCTTGATAATTGTCCGCGGAGACAACGTGGTCCTGATTTCTCCGCCTCCACGATAGGTGACGACTTATGGGTAAAGGCACTCCATCAATGGGTAAACGCCAAGGCAAAGTCGTTCACATAATGTGTCGGCGATGCGGCAGACGTGCATACCACGTACGTCACAAGCGGTGTGCAGCTTGCGGTTATGGCGAATCCAAAACCATACGCAGCTATCACTGGCAAACAAAAACGCTGTTGCGGCAAAGAATCGCCTAAACAGCCACCCACAATTAATTAAACTTAATTTTTCAATCTTTTTAACGCCTAAAGCTAAAAATAGGCTTACGAAAAAAATAAGAAAAAGGAAAACGAGTTTACTCGTTATCCGCGTTAAAGTAGCCCTTGTCGATTTTAACGAAAATTAGCGGTCCACGGCTTTGAGACATTTCACGAGCTTTCCGCAAAGAACTGTTGAGCACAGTAAACGTTTGCTCCTTCTCGTTTAGACTGTGATTCGCTTTTTCGCCAAGTTCCATTTTCAGCAGGTTCTCGGCCAGAATTTCCGTGCCGCAGATTTCGCCGTTCTTAATGAGCGTACCCACCACGATTTCCGTGATTTCTTGTTTGTGCATCATTTTGCGCCACAGGGGTTCCGCAACGGAAAGAGTTTTGGTAACTTTATCCCATTTGTTCTGGTTTTGGTTCCCAATCAGCAGTTTGACGCGTTCCTTCCACTTTTTCAGCCAAATACCCACCCACACTGTAAGGAACTCTTCAAGCTCAGGCGGATTGTCTTTAAATAACCGCTCCATCCTTTCGACGAGCTCAAAGTTGTTTGCCTCTTTCCCGATAAGACCCCACTGAAACTTGAGGTAATTGGTGAAGTCCTGGCAGGCAACCTGCAGCACTTTTCGATCCGAACCCAAAATGTCTAACGCGGGGTCTGCGTCTTTGAGTTTCTCAGTTAGGACAATCTCAACAAAGTTCATTTTACAGTTTCCGCTCCGAGCCTTCTCATTATATTTAACCGTTTGTTGTTTGTATTAAACTTTATTTTCCGTGCCATTATAACTGCTTTAAGACGATTCCCGCAACATTTCAAGGCTCAGAATATCTTAGAAAACGATTCGATTTTACTCCAAAAGAGTTGGTAGCTCAGAAATATCGTTTATTATAAAGTTTGGTTCAGTTTTTGAAAGTTCCACATGGGAATAAAGGCCACTTAGCACGGCAACGGTTTTGGCGCCCGCCGCCTTCCCTGCCAGAACATCAACAATTGAGTCGCCAACGATGACGCAGTCGCACATTTGAACACCCATAGCCCCTGCGGCTTTAATCAAAGCTTCAGGAGATGGCTTTGGCTTAGCGGTATCAAGTGCCGTAACAACATGCGAGAAGTAGCCGTCAAGGTTATACTGTTTAAGCTCAGCAAAAATGTTCTCTTTCGACATGAACCGCATGGTGATAACCGCAAGCGGCGCATTTTTGGATAACGCTTCCAGAGTTTTTTCTACTTGCGGCATTGGTTTTGTTTTAGCGGCGGAAATCGAGTAAAACGTTTCAAGATACACGGTCAGAAATTTGTGGTAATCCACCGTTTTGGTTATGTCTGTGAAAGGTTGTTTTTGCTCTATCCGTTTTGGAATCTCAAGCAGCTGCACCGCTTCAGGGCTTTGTTGCCCCAATTTTTCAAAGGCGATTCTCCCTGTTTCCAAATACGCTGGCTTGGTGTCAAGTATTGTACCATCTAAATCCAGCATGATTCCTTTTACAGCAAGTTTTGGTTTAGTCATTTGGGAATGCTCGAAGTTTTTGTCTGTTGAAGCTGTTCCTTTCATATGAGGTTTACGTTTAACTTCCTTCAAAGTTAGCATTACTAACCTGTCAATTCGTTTTTTGGTGCTTAAACCTTCTTTTTGGCTTGCGATTGTTACGTCTTTCTTCTCAAACCTTTTATAGCATTCCCGCACTCTTTGCCGTATCAGAAACACAGGCGTTGCCACGTGGAAGAAACAAGCCCCCAAGAAAATTCCAACCTTTTCAAATGTCCTCATTGTGCGTGCTGTTTTTGCACTGCCGCTGACCTTAAAAGTCACATGACACGTTACGGAATCTTAAAAGCAGAGCATGCTTCTCAATTTAAAAAAATCCATGGAAGCCTTGAACACGGCTCATTTCAGGGCTATGAATAGCTGCGGTTAAATGTTAATTAACTGCGGTCCTGTATGCTACATTTTCAGTAATTTGACTTTTCTGCCTTAGTTATGTTCGCTTTCCTGTTTTTCATGTGTACGTTAAATGCAAAAGCTATAAAGAAGTCAAAGCCACATCTTACCGATGCAGAAGATTGAGCACATGACAGAACAACCACCAAACAATCAAGAGCCAACACCCGAAAAACTGCAAATTGATGACCCCTCAAATTTTCAGTTCCATGCGGCATACATGGTTTATGCTGAACTTTTTGATAATACCCACGAGGAAGATGCTAAACGTGACCTTAACCTAAACATTGAAGACCTTAAAGATAACCGCATAAGTCCAGAATCGTTTTATCGAAACGTTTCTCGCTACCGTGGGAATTCTGCTTCTGAACGTCGACGTGACCGATTTACAGTACAGACACAGCGGAAAAAAGATTGGCGGATGAAATCTCAACGCCAAGACCGGATAAGGCGTCATAAAAAATAGTTTGTTTTTTATTTATGATTCTTCTCATTTTCTTTGTGGTTTATTTTTTTTGAGGCATCGCAGCTTAGTTTGATGGATAAATTTAAACGGTAGTTGCAACATACAAGAGCTTGTGCAAAACCATCCTTTGCATAAACAGCGATATAGGAGTTGATAACGAGTGTATAGAAAAGAGATGCACAAGGCGACTTGTTCTGACTGTGGGAAGGAATGTGAGGTTCCTTTTAAGCCTGATGGTAGTAGGCCAGTTTACTGTCGTGAGTGCTACGCCAAACGAAGACCGCCCCGACGGTACTAATTTGGTTGATTCATAGTTTCCCTTTATTCTGCTTTTTCTTTATGATCCATCTGATTTGCCCTTTGGTTGGGTTTTTTATTCTTTGAGTGGAACCCATAAGTCAAAGAGCCATTCTGTTGGCGGTTTGTCTTCTTGCCAGTTGACTTGCTCTTCAAATCCGTTGACCCAACCGTATTTTCCTCTTTGCCACCCTGCATGTTCGTATCCGCTTGCTTCTATCCAGTTCCAAAGTTTTTTCCATCCAAACTGCATATTTTCTAGACTTTTGAACCTTAAAACTGCGTACAGCCCGCTTGGAATTTCTGCGGTTTCGATGTCACAAAAGTTGGTGGGTTCCATACTTGTGGTCAGGTACAATTCGTATCCGCGTGAAGCTGGCTTATCAGTTGGGTAGGTGTTTCTGCCAAACAACCGTGCCCCCGCTTTTTCAAGCAGTCCTTGGTTTTTAGCCCACTCTTTGATTTTTTTCATGGCTTCTTCTTCAGGTGTCGCAGCAAATGAGCAGGCGTACGCTGCAGGCATGGCTGTGAGCCTTTCGATTCGGACGACTAGCTCTTTTGTTTCCAGATTATTCTCCCTCATCATTTTTATTTGAAACTATATACTCAATAGTGGCTATATAATTAATTTTCCATAAAAACCTGCGGCTGAATTTTGAGAGAAACAGCTTGACCTTTTGTTTGGTTCTTCAGTTTTTTTGGATATATTTGTTTAAACATGTTTAAACTGTTCATACGGAATACTTAATTGTCAGCCGAGTTTTCAGTGTTTAACTTAATGTAGGGACTAACCTTGAAAGCTCAAACTATTGCGGTAATTGGTATATGTGCAGCAGTTTATGCTGTAGTTGGACGCTTAACAGATTTTGGCTTAAACTTCCTTGGGGTAGCATTTTACCCCGCTGTGGCTGTGCCCGCAGTTTTTGCGGTGCTGTTCGGACCCTGGGTTGGCGGCATCGGCGCAGCCATAGGCATATTCATACGTGACATGCTATTCCACGGAAACCCCTTCCTAAGCTTAACGGCGGGTGTTCTACCAAACTTTCTGGTCTTCTTTATACTCGGGTACCTATCAAGCAGACACATAGATGTCAAAAAAATAGTCACAACCGGAGTTTTAGCTTGCATAGTTGTGGCAGCTGGCGTGCTGGTTCCCACGGTAATTTACCCTGCAGAATTCGTTGCCGCAACTGGGCTTCCAACAAATGAAATTGTTACCATCTTTGCTTCAACTGTAATCTTTAGTTTAGTAGTGATTGTGCTGGTTTCTTGGCGGTGGCGCGAGTGGCGAAGTTTTGCGGTTGGTTCGGTTCTGGGACTGATTTCAGGAGCAGCCTTGCTTTCCGTTGCTTACTGGGGTTACAGCCAATTATTCTTTGACCCAACTGGATACGTCACGGCGCCAGTGGCAGCCTCATTCATACCTGTACTGTTCATTTGGACTTTCGTCACAGAGATACCTTTTGTTCTGCTTGTCGCTCCCCCCGTAATCAGAGCCTGCTACAAGGCATTTCCCTCTTTAAAGATGCGGATAAAACCAGGGAAAGGCGGAACCCATTGACCCAAACCGCTAACGCCTTTGCACCTGCCGCCATCTCCAGTTTTTTTGAAATTTGCGACCAAGACAGTCAAGGCAACCCTTTGACCGATTTGGCGCGTGTAGGTGCCCGCGGTGGCGGGTTTGGGCTTCAAAAAGGCGTACACACCACAATATCCGTCACCACGGCAGAAGCGTCAAACCATTTTCTTGTTTACCTCAACGGGGTGCTTGCACCTGAAGCCCACACCACCATTAACGTTTTACAAACACTGCTTGAAGCAACAGCAGACCGCTACAACGTGGTGGTCGAACATAAAATCGATGTGCCCATTGGCGCCGGTTTTGGAACCAGTGCCGGCGGCGCTTTAACGGCTGGGTTAGCGCTTAAGGCGGCGTTGAATTTGCCCCTAACGCTTAATCAGGTCGCGCAAGCAGCACACGTTGCCGAGATAAAATGCCAAACGGGGCTTGGAACGGTGAGTTCTTTGGCTTCTGGCGGCGGATGTATTTTGGTTGTGGAGCCCGGGGCACCTGGAGTCTGCGTCATTGACCATATTTTGTTGGCTCGTGAATATGTGGTTGTTGCGGGGGTTTTTCAGGGCGTGTCTAAAACGTCTGTTTTGTCTTCTCCTGAGCGGCGAAACGAAGTGAATCGGTTTGGTCGCAAAACGCTGGATGCCATTTTGGCTGAGCCGTCGTTGGAGAATTTTTTGGGTTGTTGCTGGCAGTTTGCTCAGGATGCTGGGTTTGCTACTTCACGGGTACGACAACTGGTTGATTTAGCTTTGAAGGCTGGAGCCATCGGGGCGGCACAGAACATGGTTGGCGAAGCAGTTCATGCCGTTACGGTTGCAGAAAAAGCCGCTGAAGTAGCGGAAGCTTTTAAGCTGGTTCTACCTAAAGAAAACATCCTCGTAAGTAAACTCGGCTTCCAAGGCGCAAGGCTGGTTAACTACAAGTGACACAGTTTAGGAAAGTGGCAGTTGGCGGAACCTTTGATGAACTTCACCGAGGGCACAAAATTCTTCTTAACAAAGCCTTTGAGATTGGCGAACACGTAGTTATCGGTTTATCTTCGGACGCGCTTGTTTCTAAACTGGGCAAACCCCACATAACCGCCAATTTTGAGCAGAGAAAACAGGGCTTAAACGCATGGATGACCAATTTGGGTGTTATGCAGCGGGCAAAAGTGGTCCCGTTGTTTGACGCCTATGGGTCAAGTGTAAAGGACTTGGATTTGGAAGCGTTGGTTGTTAGCGAAGAAACTAAACCTACCGCGGAAAAAATCAATCAACAACGCCGCAAAAACGGGTTGCCTCCATTAGCAATTATAACGGTCCAAATGGTTCCTGCCCAGAACAGCAAACCCATATCCACCACACGAATCCGACGCGGCGAAATAAACCACGAAGGCTTTCTGCTTAAGAAAAACAGCCATGCTTCTGCGTTATAACACTTTTGTTGCGGGCATACTCTGGTATAGGAACCTTTGTTTTGGTCGAATGAAATAAACCTATTAAGCCAAAAACATTGTGAGCATGTATGAGTACTGCAACTGTGGTTCAAATTTCCTATGAGATTCTGGACGCCATCTATGCGGGAGCAAAGCAGCTTTACCCACGCGAAAGCTTCTTGTTACTGCGGGGCAAAAAGAAAAAAGGTGTGGTTCACATTTCGGATTTGGTTTTGGCTCCGTTTGCTGTTCACGGCGAAGGGTTTGCTCACTTTAACCCCTACATGTTTTCCGGTGACTTCTCGCTGGTTGGCACTGTGCACAGTCACCCTTCAGGCAACATCAACCCAAGCGACACCGACTTAAACTACTTTTTTGGCAGAATCCTCATGATTGTGGGGTACCCATTTCAGGGCAAAAACTGTGTTGCCGCGTACGGCTCTAGCGGCCAGCGGTTACCCATCCAAATAACCGATGAACCCGTTAAGTAGCATCCGCGTTTGATGCTTGCTCTGCAGCGGCTTTCGCGGCGGCAATTTGATATTCCCGCATGAAGTCAAGGGCAAATTTATCAGCGTTTTTTTCCGTTCCCCGATGTACCCTGTCCACGCTTTTGCTGCGCAGATGATGATAAAACTCGTGCAGTACAACAAAGGGGTTCCAGAGGGTGTCGCTGTCCAGCACACTGATGGTTTGGTTTTTGGCGCTGTAGGTCCCATACGCGTTTCGCACATGCCCTTTTGGCAACCCCACTTTAAGCTTGGGGGCTTCTACGCCGTAGGTTTTTGCAAGTAGCTCCAAGGCTTGTTCGGTTTGCCTGCTTAAAATTAACTGAACAATGGCGGGTTTAAAGTTTGGTTGGGTGGGGTTTTGTTGGGGCATGAGTTTTCAGGGGTTTTTCTGCCTAAAAGGTGTTCTGCCTCTTAGAGGGCGTTTGCGAGAACCATCAGGTTGTTTACAACCACCACAACCAAGAACAGGATAACCCCAACGTAGGCGATTTTGAGTAGTTTGTTGGTGCAGGTGAAGGCTTTGCAGTTTTTGTCTTCGGTTTTCATGAGGATTTTTTCGGCTTGAACAAAAATTAAGCATACGAAAACGGTTGTTGTCATTTTAAGAACCACAAAGGCGGGTATGTTTGTGCTGACCACGCCTGCAATGAGCGGGTTGAGTTCGACTGCGCCAAAATAAAGTATGCCAATTACGGTGGTTAAGCAATCCATGGATCCCATGAAAGCAAGGAACACTGTTGGGTAACCTGTCATTTTCATCATGTCATATTTTCCCCATTTGTCTCCCAATACACGCCTTCTTTGGCGGTTAGACTTTAAGAGCAAGCTTGCGTTTTTTGACATATTCCCTTTTTGGGCTGACGTCCTAAGAAAACGTTAAAGCCTACATACGCAATGATATGGGAGGTTACGCGGTGGAGGTGAACCCACAAAATGCCAGTGGTCATAGTTGAAACTTGGGCTGGAAAAAGCAACGAGCAGAAAGCCAAATTGATAAAGGGCATTACACGCGCGTTTGAGGATGTCGGCGTAACAGCAAACCAAGTGCAAGTAATCATTCACGACGTGCCCAAAACAAACTGGGGCATACACGGCGAGCAAGCCAGCATGCTTCCACCCTAACGGGCTTTACACGTTCGCTGTTTATTCTTGAATGCTCCAAACCTCCCCTCCCCGTATGTTTTTGATGTGCCCGTTTTGGGCTTATTTTTTGATTTTACGCTTGTTTTACGTTTATGCTGCGGCTTGAAACGGCGCGGCACGACGCGGAAAGGCAGAAAATGGCTCAATTTGCCTTTTTTGAAATCCTATCCAACCTGCTTCTCTCAAGGCATTGGCGAAAAAACCGTTCCCCTCTAACTCTTCGCCTCGGGTGGCGGCGGGCGGTAAACCATGCAGGCACCACGCAAAACCCATAAATACGTCGGATGCCGACAACTTGTAGCACAGCAAAAACGTGGGCCGGTCGTCTAGCCTGGTTAGGACATCTGCTTGACGTGCAGAAGGTCACCGGTCCGAATCCGGTCCGGCCCACCACAAAAACTAATTTTTCTATGGTTATTAGTTGGTGAATTTGGTGTTTGTCTTGTTGTTTGTTTCTCGAAATCTTTATTAACTCTATAGTGTTACTAAACCAAAAATTGGTAATACGTATAATAGTTGGGTATTAATGGAAGTGTTTGAATGGACAGAACCAAAGTTTTTGCCATCGTTGCCATAGCTATAGTTGTAATCGCCGCCGTAGGCGTTGCTTACATTCTAACAACCAGCAATGGAGATAACGAAGTTTCCGCGACAACCGTCACCGATGCCTTAGGACGAACAGTGAATGTTCCCCAACAGATGGACTCCATCTATTGTATTGGTGCATGCTCCCTGAGGTTGGTGTCCTATTTTGATGCAGTTGACAAGGTCCAAGCGATTGAAACCGCCGGCACCTTCAACACACGGGATGACCAAACATACTATCTCGTGAACAAAGCAAAATTCTCCGCCCTGCCCCAAGTAGCCACTACTCCAGAAGCCATTTTAGCTCTAAACCCCAGCGTCATCATCACCTCCACAGCATCCGATGTAGCAACCGCTGACACCCTACAATCCCAAACAAGCATCCCAGTGTACGTCATTAACGCCGACCTTGAATTCGGGCAGGCTTTCTATGACCAAATAACCTCTTTAGGCACTTTGTTTGGTGAACCGACTAGGGCTGCTGAACTCAATACCGGCATTGCCGATATGATTAACGAAGTTACCTCCAAAGCTACCACCGCAAGCGTCGAGAGCGCATACGCCTGTGGCATGTTCTACTACGGTGGGGCTTCATTTCTGAAGGGCTCCGGCAATTATCTGCCCTTCGACTATTCAAATGTCACCAACGCAATCGAACCCGCCGCTAACGGCCAACCGTACGTCATCACCTTGGAAACCTTGATAGCCGATAACCCTGACTACATCTTCATAGACAGCATAGGCCTAAGCAGCTGCATCGACTCAATCAACGAATACATAGATACCAATACTGGGCTAAGTGATGTTTCAGCAGTGGAAAACAACAACCTCTACTCCACCATGGTCTACAAATGCTACGGCACCAATTGGGACAACCAACTCGTAAATGTATACTACGTCGCCTCCATAATGAACGGGAACCTGTACTCATGGAACTTCGAGGACAAAGCAAACCAAGTCATACAGCTATTCTATCCAGAAACCACCATAACCTATGCCGACATCGCTGCTGGGCAGACAGGCAGCGGATGTGCCAAAGTCACGTTGTGAGGCTTTTAAACCTCTTTTCACTCTTTTTTTTCAATGGTGGTGTTAAGGGCGAGTAGAAAACCAAGCGATCACGACCACGGCGGACCCGAAGCGTTTGACATCTATGAAGACGATGAAAAGGACAGCAACCAGGTCTCAAAGACATACAGTGGATTTGTAAAACGCAAGCGCCTTTTCCTAATTGTAGGCTTAATAGTGCTGGTTTTATGTGTGGTCGTAGCCGCTCAGAGTGGACCTATTGACATACCGTTTGGAGACGTCATCAGGTACATCTTTACCTTTGACACCAGCGGAGCAGGCAGCGTTGTCTGGAACATCCGCATGGTCAGAATTGTCGGCGCTCTCTTAGCAGGCGTCGGTTTGGCAGTTGCTGGGGTAGTGATGCAGTGTATCCTCCGTAATCCCCTCGCTTCACCGTTCACCTTAGGCATATCAAGCGCCGCAGCTTTTGGGGCTTCTTTCGCCATCATTTTTATGGGCGCGGGCAGCAGCATGACCTCCATCGTCTCCATCAATAATCCCTATGTTACGACGATATGCGCGTTTTTCTTCTCCCTGCTGGCAACCGGTTCTATACTGCTGCTTACTAAGATTACCCGGGTCAGCGCTGAGACGATGATCCTGGCAGGTGTGGCTATCAGTGTCATGTTCTCCGCTGGGCTTTCCTTTATGCAGTATATAGCCACCGATTCGCAGTTGGGTAACATTGTTGCTTGGACCTTCGGTGACTTAGGTAAAGCCACTTGGTCATGGAACGCCATAATTCTTGTGGTGCTTCTTCCGATTGTTTTCTACTTCTTCTACAAACGGTGGGATTATAATGCCTTAGACGCTGGGGAAGACACCGCTAAAGGGTTGGGCGTCAACACGGAACGCGAGCGGCTCGTGGGCATGGTTTTGACCTCCGTTCTTTCAGCAGTTATTGTCTCCTTCTTTGGTATCATCGCTTTCATAGGTCTGCTGGGGCCACACATCGCCCGGATGATTATCGGCAGCGACCATCGGTACCTCATCCCTCTTTCGGTTATCCTCGGAGCCATTATCCTAATTATTGCAGATGGGGTTGGGCAAGTCATCTTGTACCCCTCCGTCATACCAGTAGGCATCATCACCTCAATGCTTGGCGGACCCCTATTCATCTACCTGCTAATCAGGAGATACCGAAAATGATGTTCTTCGAGGTAAATGACCTAAGTTTCTCCTACCGTAGCAAGTCAGTTCTGGACGGCGTGTCGTTTACCGTTACAAAGGATGATGTCGTCTCTGTCCTAGGACCCAACGGTGTAGGAAAAACCACCCTGATTAAATGCATAAGTAAGGTGCTCACACCAGCAGCTGGTTCAGTGATTATTGAGGGGTCAGACCTTCATCAAATGAACAAAAAAGAAATTGCCAAAAAAATAGGGTACGTGGCACAACGAAGCGAGACATCCCGAACCACGGTTTTTGATTCGGTGCTTTTGGGCAGGAAACCGCACTTTGAATGGGACATCACCGAAAAGGACATACGTTTGGCGGGAAGAGTGCTCCATCTTTTAGGCTTAGATGGGCTGGCGCTAAAATACGTCGACGAAATCAGTGGTGGAGAATACCAATTGGTGCAAATCGCAAGGGTCATAGTTCAGCAGCCAAAGGTTATTCTTTTAGATGAGCCCACAAGCAGTCTTGACTTAGCCAACCAGCACATGATAATGCATCTAATCCGGAACATTGTTAAGAAAAACCATATGGCTGCGATTATGGTTATTCACGACCTCAACTTGGCTATTCGTCATTCAGACAAATTTGTTCTAATGAAGGACAAAATGGTTTACTCCGTGGGCGGTCATGAAGTCATCACCCCCGAGAGCATCAAGGCAGTATATAACATCGATGCCTACGTGGAGTGCGTCCGAGGAATCCCCGTAGTCATCCCCATATAAGAAGGCAAAAACATGAACATGAACTCAAAAAAGGTCAATCCGAAAAAAAGAGAATTCTTCAACGAGAAAGCTGAAATCTGGGACAAAATCACAATCCACAACCTCCAAAAAGTACAATACATCACCGAACTACTAGAAATTCAACCTGACGATAGGATTCTGGATGTTGGCGCTGGGACAGGAATTATGATTCCTTTCTACGAGAAATATCTGGTTTATGGAAGCGTGGTTGCAGTGGATTATTCGGAGAAGATGATTGAGGTAGCCCGCTTGAAATATCCCCAAAAGGAGCATCCGCGGGTTTCATTTTTAGTTTCTGATGTCTATGACCTGAACTATGATGCCGAATTTGACTTGGTAGTGTGCTATTCCTGCTTTCCTCATTTTGTTGACCAGCCTTTAGCCCTCAAAATACTATCTAAGGCGCTACGGAAAGGCGGGCGAATAGCGGTGGCGCATTCTGATTCTGCTAAGAAAATTAATGGGGTTCACATGAATGGTGGTGTGGAGGTCGGGAACGATTTTCTGCCCCGTATGGGGCTTCTTAGGCAGATGATGAAGGAGAGCGGTTTTGATGTTACGTTTGAAAGGGATGACGAAAATTACTTCATATGTATTGCTAAAAAAATATAGTTAATACTAACCCATTTTTGAAGTGAATTAAAACGATACTGAAATGACAATCTTTCTGCTCATACCCTTTTCAGTGTTTGGTTTGTTTCCTAAAATGCTGTTTTTGGATAGACGACTACACTTTAGACTCCACCGCTTGTCTTTTTTAAAAAAGTTATGTCAAATTGTATAGGTTACTGTATAAAAAACAAAATGAATTAATGAAATCATCAGGAAACCATAAAAAGCTGCTATTTGATGTACCGAAGGTCTCTGGTCCGAATCAGTCCGACCCCAAAAAGAACCCCGCGGTTTTGTCTTCTAACTTTCCAAATTTTGAAAATTGGGCAAACGGACCACCTATCTCCAGGCGGTTTTCCGACAATCTAAGAGCAGTTAGATATGAGAAAAAGAGAAAGTGAATTAGTGATAGTTTACGCGTCTGTCGCTGCTGGTTTTTTTCTGTATAGTATGCCTTTGGGGTCTTTGAGTAATAAAATGCCCTCCCACAACACAAGCCCCACAACAAGCATAACGCCGCTGAGAACTGTTGCTTCAATTGATACCTCAAAGAATTCTCCGCCCCCTTCTAAAATGAAGGGCACTACGTGGTCAACAAGCACCATTATTGTTGTCCCCCAGAGAATTAAACTAAGATACTTCAATAGGTACTTGTCGTTCTCAGCTTGGGTATACCATATTGCAGTTGCAATTGTCGCGGCGAATGCGAGTATTATTAGCCACATATTTTCTCATCCTCCGTTACGCTTATTAGCGAGTGTTACTTTATTTAAATTTAGTGTTACTGGAGGAAAAATGTGATGGCGTGCTTCCTAGCTCCGATGACTCTTGCAATTGTAGTGACAATCGTTCAAGTAATAACGAGACATAGCGATATCCCCAATAAACTAAAACTAACAGCATTTAATGCAATGCTCTGGGGAGGCGTAGGCTTGCTCGCTGCAGAACACGTCTTTCACGGTGAAATAACCGCGTGGGCACCATACCTAACAGCAATGTCCTCCCCTGCTGACACTGCTGTGATGTTGTCCGAGATTGCTAGCGTTGGGGGGTCAATGACTTTAGCCATATCTGCTACATGGATGGGAATGCTTGCAGTAACTTCGCTGATGACAAAACGAATCGCAATCAAGGACCAATTAAGCCCACTCAGCAAGCCAATGACCACAAGAAAACAATAACACCAACTATCAAAAAACTCAAACTTTTTTTGTTTTCAACTTTTAATAACGCTTAACGCGATAGGCTAGTCATCGACTTTAACAAACATACCCTGAGTAATAGAACAAACTATGTTCTTTAACACGCGTCCCTTCACCACTGCATGGCTGCCTGCAGCAGAAAAGGGTACTGACCTGCACCGCTCAGAAGTGGAGACCATTGTACAATTTGGCTTTTAGGGGTCAGAGCTGGGCAACGTGGTTAAAGCCAGTGCATCATGTGAACTCACTTTTCTACTTCATCCTGGTTGCTTTAGTTTTCTACTTTTATTGATTCTTCCAGTTCGTGGTCATAGAAGTGATTCAGAACCATCAGCACACTTTTGCCCGCTGTCTTAAAGCCCTGCGCGTAGTTTTCGGAGATAAACATCCCTTTCTTGTGGTCAGCTAGAATTATGCCGCAGTTTGTGGGCAGGGGGGATTCTTCGATAAAGATTTCGGCGTTTTCTTTAAGGTTTCGTGCGCTCGGAGTTAACCGGTGCACTAAGAGTTGGACTTTTACGCCTTTTGAGTGCGCCGCCTTGATTGTTGATTCAAACTCGGAGAAATCATCGTAGGGAATTCTTAGGCGCGCCTCGTTTGTGGCTGACAAAATGATGTCTTTTGCTTGGGTGTTTAGGTTGGTTTTTCCCCGTATTGTCCATACAATGTCCTCTGAAGGCTCCACCGATTCGTTCTTCCCAAAAAGATACTCCAGTTCCTCCAAAACTGCTTTTTGTGCTTCTGAAATTTCGTTGATTTTCTTTTTGTAGCTGCCTTCCAGAGCGCTTTTTCTTTCTATGTATTCTTTTTCTACAGTGCTTTTTAGCTGGTTCTCGATTCCTTCCATTGAGGTGGAGGGTTTTATTGCTTTGAAGAGTATGGGTCTGCCTTTTTGAGTTTCGATGAGTTTTCTTTTTTCGAGGCGCATGAGGACTTCGTAGATTTTGGAGTGGGGGATTTCGGTTATTTTGCTAAGGTCGCCGGCGCTTGAGGTGCCTTTTTCGACGAGGCTGATGTAGGCTTTTGCTTCGTATTCGGTTAATCCTAATGTTTCAAGTGCCTGCTGGATTTCTACACCTTTCATGTTTTTCACCACTGAGAAAAAACATCAGTGACAAAACGAATTTAAGAATTGCTATACCTTATCCAGCAAATTAGCATCTAACACACCTAATGGAGATTAACAGCTTGAAACAAAACAAAAGAGCAAACTCAACAACCCGACTGGAGGCGACATAATTGTCAAAATCCAAGTCATGGCATGCATTAACAGTCGAAGAATCACTCACAGAGCTAGACGTCAAAGAAAACGAAGGCATAACACAGCAAGACGCTCAAAGCCGACTCACCAAGTACGGCCTAAACGAGCTCAAAAAAGAAAAAGGCAAATCCCCCATCAAACTCTTCCTCTCCCAATTCACAGACGTGCTTATGATTATTCTTCTCATCGCCACAGGGCTTTCACTTGCAGTCGGCGAAACCGTAGACGCCATAATCATACTCGTCATCGTCATCGCAAGCGCCACTCTGGGCTTTACGCAAGAGTATCGTAGCGAAAAAGCCGTCGAAGCCCTCAAAAAAATGACCTCCCCCAACGCCATCGTCATCCGCGACGGCAAAGAAGCAAAAATTCCCGCCAGCCAACTTGTTCCCGGCGACATCATGCTGCTTTACACGGGTGACAAGGTCCCCGCTGACGCCCGGCTGATTGAAGCACATAACCTTAAAGTTGAAGAAGCCGCCCTCACAGGAGAATCTGCCGCAGTAGACAAAGCCATCACCACCCTCGCGGAAGGTGCCCAGTTAAACGACCGCAACAACATGATATACACCGGCACCATCATCGCTTACGGTAGAGCAAAAGCCGTTGTTACCGAAACTGGTATGAACACTGAGTTTGGCAAAATTGCCCAAATGGTCCAAAGCACCGAAACCGAAACAACACCACTCGAAAAACGAATGGCATCAGTAGGCAAATGGATAGGCATTCTGGCTGTGGTTATAGCTGCCAGCGTAGCAGTAGTGGGCATAGTTATCGAGGGGCGTCCAATTCTTGAGATGGTCCTCTGGGCAGTCAGCCTCGCAGTAGCTGCGGTGCCCGAAGCGCTTCCCGCGATTGTCACAGGCGCCTTAGCCATCGGCATGTACCGCATGACCAAAGTTAACGCTGTCGTGAAGCGGCTTCCTGCCGTAGAGACTTTGGGCTGCACCAGCGTTATCTGCAGCGACAAAACTGGTACAATGACCAAAGGCGAAATGACCGTCCAGCGGGTCTACACCAACAACTCCGCCATAAAAGTCACAGGCATCGGATACGCTCCCGAAGGCAACTTCGAATTTGAAAACAAACAAATAACCCCTGACGCGCAACTCACCAAACTCCTGAAAGTCTCCTGCCTCTGCAACGACTCCGCCCTTGAAAAAGACGACCAAACCAAAAAGTGGACTGTAAAAGGGGACCCCACTGAAGGCGCCCTCATTGTTGCAGCCGCCAAAGCCGACCTACAAAAGCAGGAGCTTGACCAGCAAGAACCCCGCATCGCAGAGATTCCCTTCAGCAGCGAACGCAAACGCATGACCACCATCCACCAAGTCGGCAACACACGCATGGCATACATGAAAGGCGCACCAGAAATTGTGCTGGAGAAATGCAGCCAAATTCTGCTCAACGGTACCGTGCAGAAGCTGACCAGCGAGCAGCGTGTTGAACTGCAAAAGGTTACTGAAGCGATGGCTTTGCAGGCTTTGCGCAACTTGGGTTTTGCCTACAAAGAACTTCCCTCAAACAAGGCAGTCTTTGATGAGACAATTGAAGAGGGCTTTGTTTTCGTAGGCATTATGGGTATGATTGACCCGCCCCGCAGCGAAGTTAAAGACGCCATCGCCATCTGCAGAAAAGCAGGCATCCGCGTGGTCATGATAACAGGCGACCACAAACTCACCGCCACCGCCGTTGCCAAAGAGCTTAACCTCATCGGCGAAAACGAGGAGGGCAAAGTTCTCACAGGCGTTGAGCTTGAAGCAATGGATGACCAGCAACTGTATGACGTAGTGGAAAACGTTGCCATCTATGCCCGCGTTGCTCCTGAACATAAAGTGCGCATAGTTAAGGCATGGAAGCAGCGGGACCAAGTTGTGGCCATGACTGGCGACGGCGTCAACGATGCACCCGCGCTTAAAAAAGCAGACATAGGCATTGCCATGGGCATCACCGGCACAGAAGTCAGCAAAGAAGCAGCCTCCATGGTTCTGGCGGACGACAACTTTGCCAGCATCGTCAAAGCAGTCAAAGAAGGCAGGGAAATCTATGACAACATCAAAAAATACCTCACCTTCCTGTTGCAGTGCAACATCATGGAAATCCTAGTCATGTTCATCGCCGTCGTCACAGTGCCCTACATTGCAAGCATGCTGGTTCCTGGGCTTTCCTCTACACTTACGGGTCAAAACTCCATCAACAATGCAGCTATTGCGTTGACTGCGGTGCAGATTCTGTGGATGAACCTTGTCACTGACGGCTTACCTGCTATCGCATTAGGCGTAGACCCAGGCGACCCCGACCTCATGGAACGCAAACCTCGCAAACCCAAAGAGAGCATATTCTCACGTGATGTTCTGACGTTCCTGATTGCTACCCCTCTGCTGACAACGACTCTGCTGCTGGGAGCGTATTTCGCGCATTCCCCATGGCTGGGTGAATATCAACTGTTGGAAGCCCGAACTCAACTGCTGACTGCTATGATAATGATTGAGTTAGCCATTGCGCTGTCTTCGCGTTCGCTTAAGTACCCCGTGTTCAAAGTGGGCGTGTTCAAGAACAAGTACCTCTGGTACGCGATACTCTCATCGTTTGCCCTGCAGCTCGTCATCCTTTACGTCCCTGGAATTCAGGCGCTGTTCGATGTGCGTTCACCCGAACTCATTGACTGGGCAATCGCGGCACTATTTGCAGGCATAGTCTTCGCTGCGTTGGAAACCGGAAAATACATCTCAAGCCGACGAAGAAAAACATAACCCACCCCCTCTTTCCGCAAGATAAATCCGCGATGAACAAAGACGGAACCACCAAGCAATATTTCATTCTTGGCGTTCCGTTGTTCGGCTGCGGAAATCGTTTTTTCTTTTCAATATACGATTTCGATACGCGTAGGTTATTGTTAAATGAGGTGCGGCTGGGCTATGGTTGTTTGCGGATGAACCTTAATTGTGGTTAACGCTGGGGTTTTGATTCATATTTGTAGCTGTTATGTGTGTTGCGGTGTTGTTGTTCTAAAATTTTAAATATTCACAATACGCATTTCTGATTGAGGAATGATTATGCAACCAGATTTCAAGTTTTGTCAAAGTTGTGGAATGCCCCTAAATCAGTCTGAACTGTTTGGAACAGAATCTGATGGCTCAAAAACCGAAAAGTACTGCGCCTACTGCTACAAGGATGGCAAATTCACTACCCCTGAGGCTACGCTTGAGCAGATGATAGAAATTTCCGCCAAGGGCTGGTCAGATAATGACCCTAACATCACCTACGAGCAGGCAAAAGCTGAACTGTCGCTGATGTTGCCGCGGCTGGAACGCTGGTGGAAGTAGCTGTACCTTCTTGTGTCTGTTGGCAGTCTTAAATTGAAGGCGTAGAAAACTGCAGAGCAAAAAACACCTCTTGCTTAAATTTTAAGGGTGCTTTCACCAGAGCCTGTACCACGCCACCCAATGGTTTTCTGTTTTGGCTCTCTCGCCATGAGATGCGTGACATGGGATTTATGCGTGCAAAGCAGGCATCCGTGGTGAAAGCATACAAACAAAGGGGTTGTTCCTTTTGGGTTTTGCCTTTATAGTTGATGACGCATTTTTACCTCTATATTGGTCTACAAAAACTTGTGGCTGGCCTTTTTTTCAAAAACAAATTCGTACCCATTCCTGTGTGGTGGTGGTTCAAATTCTGTTTTTTCTCCACAACTTCTTTAAACAAATCCGCCCATCCTACGTAGGAGAAGTGAGTGAAATGGTTGAAGACATCATTTTGGCAACAATGCCTTTAATCCCAAAATATGACGTTGAAGAAGTCCTTGGACTAGTTTACGGCTCCAGCACCCGAACCCGCGGCATAGGCGGCAGGTTTGTTTCAGGTATCCAATCCATGACGGGCGGCAAAGGCACCGCTTACGAAGAAGAAATCGAAAAAGCTCGAAGAGAAGCGGTGGAAGAACTGAAAAATGAAGCCCGCAAGCTCGGCGCCAACGGTGTGCTGGCTATCGATTTTGAAACCACCGAAATCCTCGAAGGCTTCATAATCGTGACGGCGTACGGAACTGCAGTTAAACTGAAGAAGTGACACCCCAAACAGTTTTAGGTCGTATTTACATAAGTAACCTTGAGGGATAGATTTGGACAAAAAATGCCCTGTATGCAAGAAACCTTTTATGACCTTTGACAGCAAGAAAAAATACTGCAGCGATGCCTGCGCCAAAAAAGCCAACAAAGCCAAATAGGCGCCGTTAGAGTTCATACCTTGATGAATCCATCTGGGAGCCGCATTTGGGCGTAACAAAATAGAAGGTTTCGCCACATTGGCGGCAGTGGAACTCTTGATTTTTATTTTTCTCCACTTCCAAACTTTGGCATTTGGGGCAGCGTATATTGGTGGGCAAGGTTTCTCGTTATTTTAAGTGTGGCAGTTTGGATAAAGCTTGCGACTGCACTCACCAACGTACGGCAAAGTATTTGTACTGTTTCTTTTTATTTTTGATAGGGTGGATGGATTGTCTAAAAAGGCTAAAAAAGCTGAGGGCTTAGAGCAACACAAAAAGCTTCAGCGGGAAAAAGACCAGAAGCGCAAAGAGCGAAAAAAGGTTGCCCTTCCGGCAAAACACGGCAAAGGCAAATAGCGCATAATCGTCTGTGCTTTGCCGCCCCTCTTTTTTGTTTACTTACACCACTTTAGGCTTTGAATCCGCAGGGTCTTCTTGGGTTTGTGGTTGTCGTTTTATGCCAACAAAATCTTATTACACAAACTCTGCTTGCATAAGCTTAGATTTTGGAAGGATTATCCATGAGTGCTTCTTTTCATAATTTCCCTTTCAAGTTTGAGCTTTCTGCGCGTATCTCGACACGTGTCATAGTTTTGGCGTTAATTGCCGTTTTGGCGCTTGCTTTTTCAGCGGGAACAGCCGCAGTTTACGCCCAAGAATCTACTGTTCAGCCTCAAGTAACCTCCCCGTCCACTTCGCTTTCGCAGCTTTACCAAAACGTTGAGGACTCAGTGGTTGTTATAACTTGTTTACAGCCCACCTTGACGATGTTTGGGCAAGCTTACAGTCAAGTTCAGGGCTCGGGCTTTATCTACGACAATAACGAAACCATGGTCGTAGTTACGAACTACCATGTTGTTCAGGAAGGGGTAAACATCAGCGTCACTTTTCGTAACGGAAACGGCTATGCCGCAACAGTTTTAGGTTCAGACCCCTACGCGGACCTTGCGGTGCTCTCTACCGCTGCACCCCCCGACGCATATCACCCTATCGAAATAGCCAGTTCTTCATCGCTTGAAGTGGGTGACTTTGTGGCGGCGTTGGGAAGCCCTTTTGGTTTGTCAGGGTCAATAACCGTGGGCATCGTTAGCCAACTGGGCAGAACCATAACCGAAACAACCTCAGGGGGCTTTCCCATAGCTAACGTGATTCAAACAGATGCGCCCATTAACCCTGGAAACTCGGGCGGTCCCCTGCTTAATGGTGAAGGACAAGTTGTAGGCATAAACACCGCGGGAGTTTCTGGAGCCACTGGGGTCGGGTTTGCTATCCCCTCTGACACAATTCTGCGGGAAATCAATGACCTGATAACCACGGGGACCTACACGCAGCATCCTTACTTGGGCATCATTGGCGTAGACAACACCTACGACCTTGCAAACCAGACAGGACTTAACGTCACCTACGGCATTTTACTCCAGCAAGTGACCGCCGGCGGACCAGCCGACGATGCGGGGCTTAGGGCAGGCACCACCCAAATCACCATAAACGGCGTGAATGTCATCGTGGGCGGCGACCTCATTGTAGCCATTAACGGTTCCCGCATCATCAACTCCGACGGGTTATCCGCGTATCTTGAGGAAAACACTTTGCCAAACCAAACCATAACGGTTACCGTTATCCGAAACGGCGAAACAATGGATGTCCCCGTAGTGTTAGGAACGCGTCCTTTACCTAACAGTGCCGTAGTGCCATTTCCGTCCCCTTCATCCTCTTCGTCTGCTTCTCCTGCAATTGCAGAAGCCACTGCCATAGCAGCCATAGGTGCCTTCACTGTGGGAACAGCTTTGTATGCCACGTTTTGGTGGCGTTTTCGAAGATTTGCTCCTAATAAAGAAAACAGGGTTCATGTTGGATAAGGTGTTTTTGTGGGGTTTTTGTTTTATTTTTCTATATGGAAAACGTGGTTTGGTTTTAAATACTACTAAAGCCGACTATAAGTTAGCAGAACTGGTGGAGTGGAAACTTGTCAACAGATGAAGAACTGCGAAGAAAAGCTCGTCAGAGAGCTGAAGCCAAAATCGCCTTTTACATTCACTTAGCCGTGTTCTCAATTGTCAACGCCTTTCTCATTGCCGTCTGGTGGTTCACAGGCGGCTATCAGGGCGTGTTTCCCTGGTTTGTATTTCCGCTCTTTGGCTGGGGCATCGGGTTAGTAGCACATTACCTTACGGTTTTCTTGCGCACCGGAGTATCTGACAGAATGGTTGAGCAGGAATACCGCAGACTCAAAGAAGAACAACAATCAACCTAACAGTCAAAGACGCGAAGAAGAGTTGCTGACAGGAAGACTAAGAGGCGAAAAGAGTAGGCGGGTGGGCGTGCAAGCCCTTTTGTTATGCTTTTCCTGAGCTTCCAAACAGTTGCATTTTGCTTTTGGCAACTTGCTTCATGGTTTCTCGGGCGGGACCTAAAATCTTGCGGGGGTCAAACTCTTTAGGTGAGGTTGTGAGAACTTCCCGCACCGAACCCGTAAACGCTAAACGCAAGTCGGTGTCCACATTGACTTTAGCGATGCCTAAACCAATGGCTTTTTTGATTTCGGTTTCAGGGATACCTTTTGCGTTGGATAGTTGCGCACCGTATTTGTCGGCTTTCTCGATAAGCCACGACGGGACACTGGATGCCCCGTGCAGCACCAGCGGAACTTGAACTTTCTGGTTGATAAGCCTTAACCGTTCAATGTCGAGTTTAGCTTCGCTTTTGAATTTATACGCGCCATGGGAGGTGCCGATGGCAACGGCTAATGTGTCCACTCCAGTTTCTTCAACAAAAGTTTTGGCGTTTTCAGGGTCAGTTAAGATGGCGTCTTTTTCTTCCACGCTGCGCTCCTCCACGCCCGCCAATCTTCCTAGCTCGGCTTCCACGCTGACACCTTTTGGGTGTGCCATTTCTACGACTTTTTTGGTGACTGCAATATTTTCTTCCAGCTTCAAAAAGGAGCCATCAATCATGACGGATGTGAACCCGGCTTCAACACATTTTTGGGTGATTTCAAAGTCTTCGCCGTGGTCTAAGTGGATGCTCACGGGCACCGGCGCCAACTCTGCAGCCGTTTTAGCCATGCCGCTGATGTAAGGAAGCCCTGCATATTTGACGACGCTGGGGCTTATGGCTATAATGACCGGGGACTTTTCTTCAGCTGCGGCCTGAGCCACTGCAGTTAAACTTTCAAGGTTCTGGACATTCAAGGCGGGGATTGCATAACCGTTTTTTCTGGCTGGAACCATCAAATCTTTGTTTGTAACGAGCAAAGTTTCACACTCTCTCAGTTTAGCTTACAAGGGACTATCGACGGTTTCGGGGTATTTAATTTTTCTTACGAAAAAAGAATACGCATTCAGAACGGTGCCCCAGAGTATTCTGGATAACCTTATTTTGTTCAAGGCACATTTCAATACTGGTGTGTTTGTTTGACTTGTTACTTTAGGCACATGAGCGGTGTCTTTCAAGAAGCGGAAATCTCCGTTACGCCTGCCAATAAGAAACAGCTTGACCAAGTGATTCACCGTTTGGTGGGCGTCCAATACAAGGATTGTTCGGCTACTTGGCGTGAAGTTAAAAAGCACTTGGCGCAAGATGAAGCCGGCTTTGTTTTGCAGCTCAAAGAAGCTTGGCGTAAACAGTAACCCGCCTTTTGTGTTACTCTAAGGAGTCAACTCGTGTTACTCTAAGGGGTCAACTCCAAAAAACCCCTGTAGCTTGGTTAGCAGCTCTATGAGTTCTTTGCCTTTTTTTGTTGTCAACAATTTGTCGTCTGACTCGTTAAGCAAACCCTGCGCCACTAAGTAATGTATGCAGCCATTGACAAGTTCAGGGTTAAGGTTGCGAATGATTTTGGCTTTGGATTGAGGCAAAGTGCACAGGTTCAAGACGTCGGAGATTACTTTGATGCTCTCTTTGCTTAGCGCCCTTTCCGCTGTCCAGCATGGGTCTTCAAGGAGATTCATGTAGTAGGTTCTGTTGTTCACACCAAAAATGACCCTTTGAAGCTTGACATTAACTAATGCTTCCTCAAAAATTCTGCTCCTCAAGTCATTCCCCTCAAAAACCTCATGCTTAGGGGTATCGGCTAAAATGAATATAATTTTTTGTGGCTGTCAGCACACAACCACAAACCCAAAAAGAAACCAAGCAAACTACAAGCACTGGCAGATGATGCACATTGAGGCTTAAAATTTACTCAGACGGAGGCGCCCGCGGAAACCCGGGTCCTGCGGCGGCAGCGTACCTGATTCTTAACGAAAACGACGTTGTAGTTGAGTCGGGGTCGCGTTTTTTAGGAAAACGTACCAACAACCAAGCAGAGTACGAAGCGTTAATTGATGCTCTTAAGGCGGGTTCCAAGCTGGATGCTGCGGAAGCGGTTTTTCATTTGGACAGCGAGCTGGTTTGTAAACACATGACAGGCGAATATCGGGTTAAGAACGCTGAGCTGTTTAGGCTTTGGTCAACTGCGCAGGCGCTGGTGAGGCTGTTTAGGAAGGTTCAGTTTGTTAATGTTCCCCGAAGCAACAGGTTCATTCAGGAAGCTGACCTGTTAGTTAATGAACGGCTAGACGAAACCGTTAGAAACCCCCATGCTTTCTGAGGCATGACCGTTTTTGAGCATTGAAAAATTCTTTGTTCTAAACATTAGGTTTTTACGGTATTTTTAAATATCGACATCTATTCATTAAATCTCGGGGGCAAATAATGTCAAATCCTACTTACGCTGTTGAACTCCAAAACGTCGTTAAACGCTACAGTGAACTCGTAGCCGTAAACAACCTCAACCTAAACATCGGGCAAGGCGAAATTTTCGGGCTTCTGGGACCAAACGGCTCAGGAAAATCCACCACCCTGAAAATGCTCATGGGCTTGCTCCAGCCTGACCAAGGTAGCATCCACGTACTGGGCATAGACGCAAAACGTGACCCCGTCGGCATCAAACGGCAGGTTGGTTACGCGCCTGAATCCCCCCGTCTGTACGAGTTCCTCACGGGCATAGAGTTTCTGGACTTCATCGGCGATATATACGGAATGCAGCCCAACGAGAAACGCAGCCGCATAAACGAGTACCTCAAAGCCCTGCAGTTGGAAGGTCGCGAAGGTGACATGATAAGCAGCTACAGCGAAGGCATGAAACAGAAAATTGCCCTCATCTCCGCGTTTCTGCACAAACCCAAACTGCTCATCCTTGACGAACCGCTAAACGCTTTGGATCCCCGCTCTGCCCGCATCGTTAAAGATTTCCTGCACAGCCTCAAACAGCAAGGCGTAACCACCATCATGTCCACGCATATTTTGGAGATTGCGCAGGCTGTTTGTGACCGTATCGGCATCATGTATCAAGGGCAGCTTTTGGCGTTGGGCAACATGGCTGAACTGCGAAAGATGGCAAGTTTGCCCGATTCAGAGTTAGAAGACATTTTCCTAAAGCTCACAGGTACAAGTGACATTAAAGCTGTGGTCGAGGAACTTGTGAAATGAACTGGAAAAATGTCCTGCAGCTTGTCCGCGTGGACATGAAGTCGGGCAGGCTAATGCGTGGGCAAGATCGGTCCAACTATAACGTGAAAAAGAACCGCATATACAGTTCCCTCGGCTACATAATTGCCACCATAATCGGCATTGCCGCTGGGGCTTTGGCGCTTTTCATTTACGACACTTTGGCTGCAACCGAACCCACCTTTCAAGCCCTGTTTAATTTGGGGTTCATAAACTTCCAGTATGCCCTTCCAACGTTGATTCTGATTTTCACCTTCGTCTTCTCGATGATGCAGCAAATCCAGCGTAGCGGCGCAAACTTTGTTCGTCAGGCTCCTTACTGGCTGCCCGTCACTTGGCAAGAACACACCTTGGCGGGAATCATCTCCGACGTTTTAGGTTTGCCCATGCTTGGCATCTTGGTCATATCGCCTGCGGTCCTCATAGTCTCCGCCTCCATCGGGGCAATTCCCTCAACCATCTGCGCAATTCTGGCAATGCTTGCCGCAGCATTCATGGCAAGCGCAACCACCGAAATCTTTCGTATCCTACAGGTACGTTTCACAGGCGCCGTCTATAAGTCCACGGGACGCGCGGCAGTTTGGGTGCGCTTCATCAGTTCAATTCTGTTCTTTGTGGTCTTCTACATCATCTACTTCTCCTTCACCTACGGCGCAAACTCCCTAAACTTCATCCAATCCGTTGCTTCAGCCCAAAACACCCTCTGGTTTGTACCCTTTGTTTGGCTGGGCATAATGCTCTACTCCATAGCCAACGGGCTACTTGTCAACGGGATTGCGTTTTTGGGGCTGTCCGTCTTGTTCATTTTGGGCTTGTTTGTTTTAGGCACCAAACTCAACGCAAGATTTGGACTCTACGAACCCCCAGCCATAACCATCAGCCGCGGCGTCTACACACCCAAAACGGGCATGCTGGGCAAATTAGGCTTCTCCTCGGTTGAAGCCGCCCTCATACGCAAAGACCTCAAAGCCTTCACCCGCCGACGCGAACTCATTTCCGCCTTCATCCTGCCCATAGTGTTCCTAATAATTCCCGTTATGTCCAGCCTAAACGCCTCAAGCCCCTCCGAAGGCTTCCCACCACAAATGGGCTTTGCCTTCACTTCGCTTTTCCCTGTTGGGCTCATGGCCATAAGCCTTGGCAACTTCATGACTGGCGAAGAGGGACAAAACATGTGGCGACTTTACATGTCCCCCGTTTCCGCCAAAAACTTTGTCAAAAGCAAGTTCGCCTTCATGCTGTTCTTTGCCTTAGTGGTGCTGCCAATAACGGGCATGGTGGGCTACTTCATTTACCAGCCTTCCATAAACACAATCGTTGTGTTGATTGTGGAATCCATTTTTGTGGCGTTTGCAGCAGGCTCCTTGTCCTTGGCTAACGGCATTAAAGGCGCCGACTTCAACGAGGTGCCCCGACCACGCATGATACGCGGGGAGTGGAGCATCATAAACATGCTGACCTGCGGTGTCATCGCCTTGGTTGTGTTGCTGCCGCTTGCACCTCACGTCATCATGTCCTTTGTAGGCATGAACATAGGCTTCTTCTTGGACCTGTATCCGGCGCTCATAGTTAGTGGTGTCATCGCGGCGGTGCTGACGGTGATTTTCTACAAGCTGGCAATTGGCAACGCAAAAGAGTTGTTCACAAAAGCCGAAGTCTAAACAGCCTTTTAGGCTACTTCTCTTTTTTCTTCTCCAATTTAGGCGGTTTTGTGCGTCCGTCCCAAACGTGATGCAACGCCAACCCTGGGTGATGTAGCATCATGCGTGGTCCCGAGTACCGCATGACCTTCTTGACTTTCTGCTTCATGTCGGGGCGGTAGCAGTGAACGAGGCATTTGCCGCAGGTACTCTTCTTCTCTTGGAAGGGGCACTTCTCCAACCGCACAAAAGCGTAGGCCCGGAATTCGGTGCATTCAGGGCAGAGTCCATCATGGGTGTTGTGGTGGGCTTTGCAGTAGATGTGTATCATGGCGTCGATGGTTTTCTTTTCGCGGGTTATGCGTGGATGTTCAGGTTTTGCTTGTTGAGTTTCCAAGGTTGCTCCCTGCCTGTTTCATGTGTGGTTGATTGGCATAAGCTTTTACCCGAAAAGCTACGGGATTTCCGCCTTCTAGACTAAAACGGTCCAATGTTATGAGTCCTCAAGGCTTTCGAAACGCATAAACCCATCGATGCTCCATAAAACATGTAGCGTTTTAATCAAACAAAAACTCAAAAAGGAGAATTTCAAAAATGAAGTACCAAATTGAAATTAACCGCGAAGACTGCATTGCTTGCTCTAGCTGTTACAGTATGGACCCCGACCACTTCGAAAGCGACTCCGAAGGCAAATCCAACGTTCTGGGCGGCTCTACAAACGGCAAATCCGTTGGGGGCTTTAACGACGGCAAAGAAGCAGAGGCGCAAGCAGCCGCGGACGCCTGCCCCGTCAGCGTCATCACAATCACCAAAACGTAGGCATATCAGCGCTGGCAGGTTGCTTCTCTTTTTAAGAAACCCCGAGTTAGCGTCAAATTTAAACCGAACCGTGCCCTATAAACGAAAGATTACTATGATTGAAGTTATTGATGATGCTGGTCTTAAAAAAGAAGTGACAGCAAACCCCAAGGTACTTGCCCTGTTTTATTCTTCTTGGTGTCCTTTCTGCCAAAAATTTTTGTCTGTTTTTGACCGCTACGCTGCAGTCCCCAATGGGGTGGTTTACCTTAAGGTGCGTGTTGATGAGGATGAGAATCCGCTGTGGGATATTTATGGTTTTGAGGCTGTGCCCTCGGTTATTTTGTTTGAGGGTGGACAGGTTTCTAGGCGGCTTGACTGCCAGTTGGGGCGTGGGTTAACGGAATCGCAGTTTAGCAGTTGGCTGGCTGCCCCGTAACCTCTTTTCTGTCCTTAAGTCGGTTTTTGGTTTGTTGGTTTTTGTTGAGTGTAGGGTGGTTTTTTGTCTGTTGTGATTGAATGGTCATGTCGGGCTGTCTTTTTTGGTTATTTAATCGTATCTGTGCATTTGGTGGGTTGAGTTTATCAAAATTAACTTTTTGGGTGCTTAAAATTGGTTTGTTGGTTGTGTTGTCTGGTTTATGTGTTCATTTGTTCTGTGCAAAATAAAATGAATGGACGTTCATAGAGTAAATCTCAAAAAGTATGAACAATTGTGAAGTTATCACAAATAGTTTTTTAAAAAGCGGAAGCCATGCCATCAGGTAATACGAGGTATGGAACATGCGACAAATCGCCATATACGGAAAAGGTGGAATAGGAAAAAGCACAACAACCCAAAACACCGTCTCAGCACTCGCTGAAATGGGTAAAAAAATCATGCTCCTAGGCTGCGACCCCAAAGCAGACTGCACAAGGTTACTGCTCCACGGAAAACGGCAGTCAACCGTGCTCGATGTCCTAAGGGACGGCGGCGGAGATGTCTCTCCAGAACAAATCTGCACCAACGGCTTTGGCGGCGTCATGTGCGTCGAATCAGGCGGACCTGAACCCGGCGTCGGATGCGGAGGCAGAGGAATCATAACCTCAATCCAGACCCTGCACGACCTAGGCATGTACACTGAAGACTTGGACTTCGTGTTCTACGATGTGCTGGGAGATGTCGTCTGCGGAGGCTTCGCCATGCCCATTCGAGAAGGCTACGCACAGGAAATCTACATCGTAGCTTCAGGAGAATACATGGCGCTTTATGCAGCAAACAACATCTGCAAAGGCATCAAAAAATTTGCCGACCAAGGGCAAACCCGTCTGGGCGGAATTATCTGCAACTCCCGCAAAGTCGAAAACGAAGAAGCCCTAGTGGCAGAGTTTGCCAAGCGTATTAACAGTCAACTGATTCAGTTCATTCCTAGGGATAACATTGTTCAAAGAGCAGAAATTAACCGAAAAACCGTCATCGACTACGACCCCCACACAGCGCAAGCTGATATCTATCGAAGTTTAGCCAAAAAAATCGTTGACAACACAACCTTCACAATACCAACTCCAATCACACTTGACGAGTTGGAAAACTTGATGCGTGAATTCGGCATCGTGGATTAGTGAGATAATGACTGGATGTTTTGAAACAGCTGATCATAAGGAAATATGCAGTCAAAAGGTCATGGAGCACCCGTGTTACGGGGCTAAGGCGCACTTCAAGTATGGTCGAGTGCATTTGCCTGTTGTTTCAACCTGTAACATTGGGTGCAACTATTGCATAAGAAAGTTTGATTGTGTAAACGAAAGCCGACCCGGAGTCACCAGCAAACTCCTAACCCCCCAACAAGCCATCGAGACCGTTCGTGAAGCCGCGCGTGCAGACTCACGGCTGCGCGTTGTCGGCATTTCTGGACCCGGTGACCCCCTAAGCAGTGACGTTACGTTTGAGACTTTTCGTCTTGTCCAAAAAGAGTTTCCCCATTTAACTCGATGTCTCTCTACCAACGGGCTAATGCTCCCTGACAAACTGGATCTACTCAAAGAAGTTGGCTTAAACACACTCACGGTAACCATAAACGCAGTAGACCCAGACATAGGCTCCAAAATTTACTCCTTCGTCCGTTACAATAATCAGACGCTTCGAGGCAAAGAAGCCTTTGAAGTCTTAAGCAAAAAACAGCTTGAAGGCCTCCGGGCAGCAGTCGACGCCGGTATCGTGGTCAAAGTGAACTCCGTTTTCATTCCCGGCATCAACGACGACCACTTAATTGATGTCGCAAAAAAAGTGCGCCAACAGGGGGCTTACATAATGAATATTATGCCGTTGATTCCGCAGGCAAAATTCGCAAACATACCTGCCCCAACAGTACACGACATTCAACAAATACGCAATGTTTGCGAAGACACCATGTTCCAATTTCATCACTGCCGTCAATGCCGAGCCGACGCCGTAGGCGTGCCCGGTGAAGAGGGCTGCGGTTCACGGCTAACAGAAACTGAAAGATTAGAGAAAAAATGAAAATTTGAGGGTGCCATAAAGATGCCATTTGTATTACCTGAATGTGATAAAGATGTACCAGAAAGAAAAAAGCACATCTACTTAAAAGATGAAAAAGATGAATTCGCTATCCCCGCGTGCAACATAGCCACCACTCCGGGTGACTTGACTGAACGCGGCTGTACCTACGCGGGTTGCAGAGGGGTCGTTGGAGGACCAGTGAAAGACGTCATCCAGCTTCAACACGGACCCATTGGGTGCTGCTACTATCCATGGGCAGCGCGTCCACACGTAGCCACAGGAACAAACTTCCATCTGGCAAACGCGTTCTCCACGGACCTGCGTGAATCCAACATCGTGTTTGGGGGCGAAAAGAAACTCTACAACTCCATCGTTGAAGCCAGCGAAGCTTTCCCCAACGCTCAAGGCGTATTTGTTTACGCGACTTGCGTGGCGGGCTTGATAGGCGACGACATCACTGCAGTAGCTAAACGTGCCAGCAAAGCCATAGGCAAACCTGTGGTGGCGTTTAACTGCCCTGGATTCCGAGGCGTAAGCCAAAGCTTGGGACACCACGTAGGCAACCAAGTTCTCTTTGACACCATCGTCGGAACTGAAGAGCTTGAAGAGAAAACTCCCTACGACATAAACCTCATCGGAGAATACAACATTAAAGGCGACGACTGGCTCATCGTGCCCCTTCTTGAATCAATCGGGCTAAGAGTAGTTTGCACCTTCACTGGTGATGCCTCCATCCATGACATAGCCAAGATGCATGCAGCCAAGCTAAACGTCATCCGGTGCGCTCGTTCTGCCAAATATATCGCGGAAATGATGCAGGAAAAATACGGAACCCCATTTATGGAAGTTGACCTCTACGGGATAACCCAAACTGCCAACGACCTGCGCAAGGTTGCCCAGTACTTTGGGTTGGAAGAGAAAGCTGAAGAAGTCATCACAAAGGAACTGGCGGAAATCAAGGAGGAACTGGACTTTTACCGTGAGAAACTCAAAGGCAAAAAAGTGATGATCTATCAGGGTGGACCCCGCAGCTGGCACTGGCCTGAAACCATGGCGGAGCTTGGCGTAGACGTTGTTGTGGTGGCCACTACGTTTGGGCATGAAGATGACTACGAGAAAATCGTGAAACGCGTAAAGAACGGCACGTTAGTGATTGACAACCCGAACGCGCCTGAGCTTGAAGAAGCCATGCTCAAGTACAAGCCTGACTTGTTCATTTCCGGAACCAAAGAGAAATACCTCTCCCACAAATACGGCGTTCCCTTCCTCAATGGGCACACCTACGAAAGCAGCGGCGGCTACATGGTCTTTAAGGGGCTGGTCCGGTTTGCCCGAGACATGTACAAGTCGCTTTACTCGCCCTCGTGGAAGTTTGTCCGAACCCAAGAAACAGCAGCGGAGGCGCAGTAACATGGTGGTCATTAACCGAACCCGAAGCGTCACAATCAACCCCCCTAAAATGTGCCAACCCATCGGAGCCATCTGGGCATCTCTGGGTGTCCATGCCAGCGTACCCTTGGTTCACGGCTCCCAAGGATGCTCAACGTACCCCCGAAACTTGATGTGCCGCCACTTCCGCGAACCCGTTGAAGTCGCCATCACCTCGCTGCACGAAAAAGCCACAATATTCGGAGGCGCCCCAAACCTAAAGCAGGCACTTACGCACATCATCAAGCGTCAGCACCCCAAACTCATAACCGTCATCACCACTTGCCTTAGCGAAACCACAGGCGACGACATCCATGGTATTGTGAAGAGTTTCAAGGCGGAAAACCCCGTTTACGATGACAGTACAAAAATCGTCACCATAAATACCCCCAGCTACGTTGGCACTCACGTGTTAGGCTACGACAACGCCATCAAAGCCATGGTCTCGCAGCTTTCAGAGAAAACCGAGCCCAACGGTAAAATCAACATCATCCCCGGCATGCTTAACCCAGGTGACGTTTTGGAAGTGAAGCATATGCTTAAGGAAATGGGTGTGGAAGCCATCTATCTTACCGACATTTCCCGAACCCTTAACGCGCCCCTGCGGTTGCCTAAGCCTCACTTCCCTGAGGGCGGAACCACAACCGAGGAAATCGCTGACTCAGCCAACTCCCTGGGCACCATAACCCTGTGCAAACATGAGGGGCAAAGTGGAGCCAACGTCCTAAAGGACAAGTACGGTATGCCCGCCTTTTTAGGTGAGCTGCCCATCGGGGTCGAAGCAACCGAGGCGTTCCTTGGAAACGTTACCCAAATGACAGGCAAAAAGATGCCTGAGTCCCTGCGGGATGAACGCGACTTGCTAGTGGATGCAATGGTGGATGCAAGCCAGCTTACCTTCGGCGTGAAAGTTGCCATCTTTGGTGACCCCGACATTGTGCTGGGGTTGACGCGGTTTGCATACGAGTTAGGCATGAAACCTTTGCACGTGTTGACGACGCTTGAGAACCCGCAGTTTGCGAAGGACATGCAGGCGCTGGACACCGACTACGGCGCGGACGCGGAAAAGCAGAACATCATCGTGGGCGGCGACCTGTACGATTTGAGCCAGAAAATCAAGGAAACCCCCGTGGACCTGATAATCGGCGACTACAAAGGCAAATACATCTCCAAAGACGAAGGCATCCCGCTGGTACGGGTAGGGTTCCCACAGGCTGACCGCTTCGGCTACCAACGAAAACGCATGATTGGCTACAGAGGCTCCTTGGACTTGCTGGACACAATGGTCAACACAATCATGGACCGCAAAGATGACTAGACCCTGGAGATGCCCAGACATGAAGCTGGATGACTTCCTCTTCAAAATGCCTGCCCTCAAAACCGACCCCATAATCGACGACACCACCCTACGCGACGGCATGCAAATGCCCGGCTTAGCAGCCCGCCCCCAAGACGCAGCCAAAATCGCCCAGCTACTCTGCCAAATCGGCGCCGAACGCATCGAGCTGTTCCACTATCAGGAACCCGACCGCCGCGCCGCCAAGCTCATCCTTGGCATGAAGCTGCCCTGCCGCATCGCAGGCTGGTGTCGTGCCCTCAAAGAAGACATCGACAGCGCAGTGGACGCAGGCTTTGACGAGGTAGGCATTTCTCATCCAGTTTCCAACGTGCATCTTCGGGCAAAATGGCCCCGCAAAACATGCGAGGAGCTCTTGGCTAACTTGGTGGACGTAGTCGAATACGCCGCCAAAACCCATGGGTTGCGCACGTTTATCCACGGCGAAGACGGCACTCGGGCTGACTGGGAATTTGAGAAACGCCTTGTGAACGCCGCCGCGGATGCGGGTGCAGAATGCTACCG
This sequence comes from Candidatus Bathyarchaeia archaeon, assembly GCA_041447175.1. Taxonomy (NCBI): domain Archaea; kingdom Thermoproteati; phylum Candidatus Bathyarchaeota; class Bathyarchaeia (SeqCode); species Bathyarchaeia archaeon. Next base: position 700,785 of record CP166960.1, read on the forward strand.
CTTCTGTGACACTGTTGGCATTGGGCTTCCAGAGTTGGATGCGCCTTTGCCTGTGGGTATTCCTGCAAAAGTTAAGGCGCTTAAGGCGGAGACGCGGATTTCTGCGTTGGAGGTTCATATGCATGACGACTTTGGAAACGCTGTCTCCAACACTATCGCTGCGATTCGGGCTGCTTCGGGGCTTTGGGAAAAAATCTACGTTAACACCACCTGCCTTGGCGTGGGGGAACGAGCGGGAAACGCGGAGACGGAGAAAATCCTGCTTAACCTCTACTTGCACTATGGCGTCAAAAAATATGCTGACAAAATCCAAAAGCTCAAACAAACCACGGACTTCATTGGTAAAGCCATCGGGTTTGCGGTTCCGCTTAACCAAGCCATCGTGGGTGAGTATGGGTTTACGCATGAGTCTGGTATTCACGCTTACGGCGTGCTCAGTGACCCTTGGACGTATGAGCCTTACCCGCCTGAACTGGTAGGCAACCAACGGCACCTGACAATCGGCAAGCAATCCGGCAAAAACGCCATCCAACACAAAATCATTGAAGTAACTGGAACTTGCCCAAACGACGAAGCCCTCGCAGCGGCTGTTAAAAAAGTCAAAGAGGTTTACGCCGAGGGAAAGCAGGAATCTCTTAAAGAGAGTGAGTTTAAGAAAATTCTGCAAGACCTTCATCTGCTGCCCTTAGAAAACTTGCTGGGCGGCAGGGGCGAGACGCAACGGGAAGTGTGTCTGGATGTTCCCGCGTGAGGAGGAGATTTGATTGAAGAAAATTGTGCCTATAAGTTTGACGCTGATTGTGATAGCTGCCTTGGTTGCCAGCGCGGTGTACCTGGGGTACAGTAACACCGACCCCTTTGCGTCAAGCTCATGTCCTCCAGCTTCGCCGTCGCCAAATGCCGCTTCTGTTGAGGAACTGCGTGTTTTCGTCGCCTCTAGTCTCATCAACGCCGTGGAAGACGCAAACCCCCAGTTCGAACAGGATAACAACTGCAAAGTAGTGGTTAACATCGGCGGCTCCAACGGGTTGTATCAGCAGATAATTGCGGGAGCACCCTGCGATGTTTTCATGTCTGCGGACTTCAAATGGACCAACCAACTTAACGCGTCCAGCTGGCTCTACAACGACGTTTACCAAAACTTCACCTCAAACACCCTGGAAGTGCTCACCCCAAAAGATAACCCCGCAAACCTAACCACACTCTTAGACCTCGCAAAACCCAAAGTGAAGCTTGTCATCGCAGATTTGACCGTTCCCGTAGGCTCCTACCTTAACAAGACGCTGACAAAAATCGATGCCACTTGGGGAAACACAAGCAGCCCACTGTACAAGGGTCCTGAATGGGAAACCTTTCGTGCAAAGGTGCTCGCAAACGTAGTTTCCTATGAAACAAAGGTGCAGGATGTAGTGGGCAAAGTCTCTCTCGGGTTGGGTACTGTGGATGCGGGCGTGGCTTTCATTTCCGACGCAACCTATGGCGCCATGACTGGGGCACAGCTTCAGTACATCGAGATTCCCGCTGAAGTGAACACTCAGGGCACCTATGGCATCGCGGTCATGGCAGACACTGCACACGCTGAACTTGCCGCTAAATACGTTGGCTTCTGGCTCTCCACCGAAGGTCAGGCAACCTTGAAGACTTACGGGTTTGGAACCTAAGCATGACCCCTACTCAACTTTCCTTTTTCTTTGAGCGTAACTTTTAGAGTGGTGCCTGAACCTGACCCGTACCCCCTTTAGCTGCATATCAAACAAGCTGGTACTCGCAGTTTTAGGCGCCATCATCCTGCTCTTTGTTCTATTCATTTCCCTCCCCATCCTTGCGGTGTTCCTCAAAATGGACCCCGCCCAAGCCATAAAGCAGCTTCAGAACCCAACAATCATAAACGCCATCGTGCTGGGGCTTGGGGCTTCTTCAGTGGCAACGGTAGCCGCGTTTATTTTTGCCGTGCCAACCGCTTACCTGCTGGCTACCCGCGATTTCCCGGGAAAAGCCGCCCTCGACACCTTAATGGACCTGCCCATCGTTCTTCCGCCCGCCGTGGCAGGTGTTGCTTTGCTTTTGGCGTTTGCACCAAAAGGGCTTCTGGGACCCGTGTTCACTGCTTTCGGCTTAACCATCCCCGGCAGCACAATAGCCGTGGTTATGGCGCAGACGTTTGTGGCTTCTCCGCTGATTTTGCGGTCAGCAAAAACCGCCTTCGAAAACCTAAACCCCGACGTAATCAACAGCGCAAAAATCCTAACGGAGTCACCTCTGCGTGTTTTTTTCACGGTTACTTTGCCGCTTTCCAGCCGCCCAATCCTTTCGGGGCTCATGATGACTTGGACGCGTTCCATGGGTGAATTTGGCGCCACATTGATGTTTGCAGGAAACCTCCCAGGCATAACCCAGACCATGCCCCTTGCGATTTACCTGCTGCTGGCTCAGGACCCGTTCGCGGCAATTGTGCTCTCGGCAATTATGGTGGCTGTCTCGTTTGCGGTGTTGATAGCCGTCAAATTGTTGGAGCAAAAAAAGTATGGAGCCAAAAAATGATAAAACTTGAATCCGTCAGCAAATCCTTCGGACAAAAAACCATCCTCAAAGACCTGACCTTAGACGTGCAGAAAAGCGAAATCTTTTCCTTGCTGGGACCTAACGGATGCGGAAAAACCACCACCCTAAACGTAACCTCAGGCTTAAGCAACCCCGACACAGGCAAAATCTACATCGACGACACCTTGGTCTACGGAGCTCTGGGCAACAAGATGGTTTGTCTTACGCCTTGTGAACGAAAAATCGGCTACGTTTTTCAGACTGCAGCGCTGTTTCCCCACATGAAAGTAAAAGACAACGTCGCCTACGGGTTGAAGGCAAAGCGCCTATCCAAGCAGGAAATCGCGGAAAAAACCCGTTCCCTGTTGCAGTTTGTGGGTATGGGTGAGTACGCTGAACATTTTCCGCATCAGATCAGCGGTGGACAAAAACAGTTGGTGGCGTTGGCGCGGTCGGTGGCTACGGACCCTGAGGTGCTTTTGTTGGATGAGCCGTTGTCGGCGGTTGATGTGAAGATGCGGGAAACTTTACGGTTTGAGTTTAAGAGTCTGCTGCGTAAGCTCAACATTACAGCAGTGTATGTTACGCATGATTTGACGGAGGCACTGGTGATGTCTAGCCGCGTGGCGGTCATGGGTAATGGACGTATTGAGCAGGTGGGGAATCGGGATGACATTTTGGGCAAGCCTAACTCTCGGTACGTGGCGGAGTTTTTGGGGCTAAACGTGTTCACGGCAAAAGCAGTCCAGAAGCCTAAAGGCAAAACGGACTTAGACATTAACGGTGTGGTGCTTATGGCGCCTAACTTGGAGGTTCCTGACGGGGAACCTGTTCTGGTTACCATTAAGCCTGAAGACGTCATTTTGTCGTCTCAATCCAGCCTTAAGGAACCCAAATCTATCTGCTGCAGATGCAACTTCCTTAAAGGCACCATCGTCGAGATTACCCTGATGCGTTCCATCGCCCGCGTAACGGTTGATGTAGGCTTTCAAATACGCTCCAAACTCACACTAAGTTCACTGGGCGATTTGGGGTTAATTGAAGGCGACACCGTCTGCGTAAAATTCAAAATTGATGCCCTAAACGTGTCCACCAAAAACACCCCCTAACATGAATCTATAGCCGCCTATTAGCATCCAATTAGCAATTCAATGCAGAACCCGTAGAGGGAAGGGGCGAATGTGGAGCATGGCGGTTGTGTGTTGGTTTTGTGACGTGATAGTGCTTTTGTTTGTCGCTGGACTGTTTAGGGTTGATTAGGTATGTCTCAGGAAACCCCCACCCAAACCCCAGCCGTCCCTTCTGCCGCGGTCGCTGAAAAGAAACCCATTACAGTTCAGGAGCTGATTGATTCCCTTCGCAGCATGCCTACGCCTCTGCCGCTGTTGTCCGTGACCCCATTGGCGGTAGAGGAACCTGGTTGGAAAATCAGGTTAATCAACTGTCATTGGTCCTTTTTTCTATGTCGGCTTCAGTTTCGAACCCTTTTTTGAGGGCGGATTTTTTGATTTTTTCAGGGTCAATGCCAAATCCGTCGTCTTCCACCACAATTATGACGTGGTCGCCGTTTCTCTGCGCCGAAAGTTTAATGGTGCCCACAGGGTCTTTGTGGGCGTTTTCCCTTTCGCTGGGGGTTTCGATGCCGTAGTCGATGTTGGTAGTAGACCTATTCTGCAACCAACCCCTATTCCCTCTACGCTTTTACAAGTATATTCCTGGTTGTTAGGTTGATTGTGATTCAATCAAAGTTAGCGTTAAAGTCGATTTAATGTTATCCAACCCGCGGATACGTTTAGACACGATTTCTTTGACGGCTCCAAATGATTCAGCTTGAATTAAAGCCACCGCATCATACATCCCGCGGGAAGAATGAGCTTCACTTACGCCTTCAACCTTCCTTAAACTTTCAACCACCTCCGCGCCGTCAGAAGTGGCGTTTATGAAAACCAACGCTCTGGGCATAACACCTTCACCTCCTGTCCGCGTGGATTTCTTTTCTCCCAACGGGAAAAAACGTGCATACACAAAGCAAGCTTCCTTCTGGAAAACCGCGCCACCCCAGCATGGTTCCAAAATGAAGCTGAAACACTCATCACGGTATTCCTTCTCGAATACAGTAAAAGTTGCCGTTTATGCACATGAAAGCGGGGCATTTTCCGTCATAGCAGTGGTTTAGCCATTGGCATGGTGAACGGACTTCGTGGACGCGTCGCTTGTAGGTGTACGTGCTTTGGATTGAGCGGTTTTTGGGTTTGTCCTGTTTAGAAATTTTGTTTAAAACTGCTCCCATTTGAGCACCTCAAAATTCGTTGTTAGGTCATTTGATTGAGGATGTTATTAAAACTGTGTTGCATACACTGTACTACTACAACTTGCAACTGGCTGTTAGGTTGTCTGTGTTTGGCGTTAAACGCGATGAACCATGACAAGTGTTATCTACCAGCAAAGCTAACCATTTTCAGGTGCGGCACTTGGAGTTCCAAGGAAGAGACATAACCTCAATTGAAGACTTCACACGCGAAGAAATTGACTACTTACTTAACACTGCAAAACTCATGGAGCCCCTCGCGGAGAAGGGTTCAGATATGCTTAAAGGCAAAATTCTTGCCAACATATTCTTTGAACCCTCCACACGTACACGGTTAAGTTTTGAAGCGGCGATGCTTAAACTCGGAGGCAGCACAATCGGCTTTGCCGACGCCGAAAACACTTCAGTGAAGAAAGGCGAAAATTTAGCCGACACAGTCCGCACAGTTGAAAACTACGCCGACATAATCACCATCAGGCATCCGCTGGAGGGCGCCGCCAAGCTCGCGGCGGAGTTCTCAAAAATCCCAATAATCAACGCTGGCAGCGGAGCAGAAGAGCATCCGACCCAAGCGTTGGTGGACCTCTACACCATCCAGAAGGAACGCCACACCATCGATGGCTTAAAAATAGCTTTGGTGGGTGACCTTCGTTATGGCAGAACAGTTCATTCGTTGGCGTACGCGCTTTCCCTCTACAACATCGAGTTGACGCTGGTTTCTCCTGAAGCGCTCAAGATGCGCCGGGAAGTTTTGCGCAGCATCCAAAACAAGATTTCGGTTTCAGAAACCCAAAACTTGGAGGACATAATTCCCCAAACCGACGTGTTATACGTTACCCGTATTCAAAAGGAGCGGTTTCCCGACCAAGCTGAATTCGCCAAAGTCAAGGGCACCTACCGAATTGACCTCAAAACGCTTTCTAACGCTAAAAAAGACCTGATTATTCTCCATCCGCTGCCTAGGGTTGACGAAATTGCGCCTGAAGTTGACGCTACCCCCCAAGCCTGTTACTTTAAGCAAGTGTGGAACGGGATTGTAATTCGGATGGCTTTGTTAGCTTTGGTTTTAGGTCAAGTCAAATAGCGCTGTTAGGTGTTGCTGAACCTGTTGAACTCGACCAGGGTTCCAATGGCGCCGCATGAGGGGCATCGGTGTAGGTTGCCAAACCAGCTTTTCTGGCAGTTCTTGCAGTAGGTCACGGAGCGGTTATACGTTAATAATTCAACGCCGTGATTCTGCATTAAGCGAAGGGTCAATTTCATGAGTTCGTCGGGGTTTTCCTCTGAAGCATCAATGTCGATGATGGTCAAGTTTGCACCCGCGCTTAACCCTTTAGTTTTCTCATGCAACTCTAACTGCTCGGTGGGCACCGAAAGAACTTTGTTGCCTGTTTGCAGGGTCATTCTTTGGGCAGTGGTGTAGTAGGGTTTCTCGCGGGTTCCCAAAAAATTAACCTTAGCTAACCCGTACTTCTCCACATCCAACTGAGCTAACCTCCCCGAAGATTCGGGGCTGCGTACAATGGCCAGTGAGATACGTTTTCCATGTTTTCTGCCCAGTTTACTGATGTATCCCTGCATGTTCTGTAGCAACTCCACCGCAAACTGGATGCTTTCTTTGTCCCCGAGGGGTTTGGACGTGAAGCTTTCAATTGAGCTTTCAAACCCTGCCACGTTAACTATCCCGCTGCAGTTTTCCAACCTGAAGTATGTGTCTCCGTTGGCGCCATGCATAAGAAACGGCAACACCGTTTTCCCAAACTGCTTCAGCGCTCGCTGCTTTATGCCTAACGCGCGTACTGCCATCTCTGCTCTTTCTTTGAGTAAATTGAAGAATTTGGTTTTGTCTTTTTCGCATTCACGCACAATCCTTGGCAAATTTATGGTGACGCAGCCAAGGCAGCCAGTTCGCATGGTGTCGGTTTCCCAGTCGCCAGTTAAGTTCGCTTTCAACTTTATTCCTGAAGCAGAAAACGAGGCGGTTTCTCCGTTTAAAAGTTCATTGGCAAATAAGATGGGGCTTTTGTCAAATGCTAACTGGGTGGCTTTTTGAAAAATCGGTGTTTCTTGTTCAGTTGCTGTTTGGGGGGTAACTTTCAGGATGAGTTTGGGGTTGACGATTGGTTTAAAAACGCTTTCTTCGGTGAAGATATCTACGGTTAATTCCGCTAAAAGTTTGGCTTCTTCTGTGTATTGGCTGTAGTTGCCTGCGGTTTTTCCGTTTGGACCTACAGCTGGTTTATTTGCCAAAAAACTTGGCATTTGAGGTTCTAACCCCAACGATACGTCTGCGTGCTGGTTAAGGTTTAAAATGAACAAGCGCAGGTTTTCCTTCACCTGAGTTGGGTCTAAACCTGTAATGAACGGCGCCAAAAACACGTTGAAGTGGTCTATAGTTTGGGTTTCGTTAACTTCTTGCTGCGTGAACAATAGCATGTCAAAGGTGGTTGCCAAGGCGGCTTCAAAGCTTTTGGGCGGCTTCTTGGATTGCTGTTGTGGGTTAAAGTCGTCCAGACGCATCCCGTTTTGGAGAAAGAACCGTAAGTCATGCATGATTTCGCTGGGCTTAAGAATCCAAGTGCTTAAACCGTTAATGTGCAGTGCCCCAGACAAATGTGCATCTGAAATGTCTCGGGGTAACACATTAAGTAATGTGTATTCGCGGAAAACGGTTTTCCCCGCCATAGCCAAAACTGACCCCGCCTCCTGAGGCGTTTTTGCGTCAATCAAGGCAGCAACTTCGTGAACGGGCAACCCTAACCGTGTAAGCTTATGACGATAATCCTCAAGGCCTTTCTCGATTAAGAGGACGTTTACGATTTCGCGGATAAGCGCGGCAGTTAAGTATTTGATTTTGGATTTGACGAGGAGTTTTTCGGTTTCTTTGGCAGTTTTTTGAGCCAAGTCCGCGGGCATTTTGCTTTCACGTATGAGGCTGTTGGCGATTTTGTTTGCGTCAAACTCTTCAAACGTGAAATGGGATGTGCGCACCAGCATGCCTTTGGGTTTGACTGCTTTTTTCTCTACGCGGTCAGCTACGTCGATGACCATCTTGCCAAGGTCTGTGAGGAAGTATTTTTTTGCCTCTGAATCCACTTCCACCAAGTTTGCTTTCAGCAGGAACTTTAGGTGATACGCAAATCTTCCTGCGTCGCGGCTTGGATTCATCTTTAACTGGTTCATAAGTTCGGTGTAGCTTAATTCGCCTTTGTCAAAGAGCAGGTTTAGGATTTGCAGCCTCAACGGTGAAGAAACAGCTTTGAGAACTTTTACGCCACGCGCACGTTGAGGAAGCGACATTGAACCTTTTCTCTCTTCAGGTGACTTGAGGTATTGTCAACGGGAGAGTTTAAACCTTAGCCAAGAACCCGTTTTTCTCAATTCCCCTTTCATGGGAAAAAAGTTTGATGACTTTCTTATGTTAGTATTCATGCAACCTTGAGTTTTAAATCTAAAACCCCTTCTGCCAAGGTTCTGGTGACCTTCAAGTTTATGGTTCCGAAGCATACAAGCATCTAAAAAGCTGTGCTGTCTGCTTATATTTTTTCAAATAAACTTTAATGTCTTGTTAGAAAATTTTTGCTTCGTTCAGCTCTAATTACGGCAATTCTTATATATGTCTTGTAGTTACTCCGTTTTTACCCTAAATAGGAGAAAATGATAAGAATGAAAATTTCGATGAGTAAGATTAAGTTAGCTACGCTTTCGCTTCTGCTATTAGCTATAATCGCTTTCCCCGCATTCTCACTGCAGACCGCCAGTGCGCATTCGCCTTCTTGGAATATTACTCGGTATGCTTTTGCTTCTGCTGCTCCTAATCCTGTCGGTGTGAATCAGCCGGTTGCTATTGTTATTTGGGCAGATATCCCTCCGCCTACGGCGTCGGGTAATGCTGGTGATCGTTGGACTGGTTTTAAGGTTGACGTCACTAAGCCTGATGGTACGACGGTTAATGTTTTGAGTGATGGTGTTTCGGATCCTGTGGGTTCGAGTTATGCGCTTTATACTCCGGACATGACTGGTGTTTATACTGTTGAGTTTAGTTTTCCTGCTCAGGTTTTGGAGCGGGCAGGTTATACTGGTCTTGATGGTTCAAACAGCGTTTACATCGGCGATACCTTCTCTGCCGGACATGTGACAACTACATTCACTGTTCAGCCTGATGCAGTGCCTCACTTCGAAGAAGCACAGTTGCCTGTAAGCTACTGGACGCGGCCAATCAACGAGAACAACCGTAACTGGGCTCAGGTTGGTTCAGCCTGGCTAGGCTCAACTGGCAACGGCGGTATTTTTGGCGCTACTTACCTTAAATACAACCCCTACGGCTGGGCACCAAGCACTGCTCACGTCTCCATGACTTACCCACTTTCGTGGGGCGGCATCGTCGGAGGCGGCAACGCAATTGTCTCTGACATCGGCTTCTACTCAGGCACACAATACCAACTAAAATTCAGCTATCCAATCATCATGTATGGCAACGTCTACTTCAGCCTCCCAGTTAACAACGCAATCAGCGGTAATGGTGTTGCTTGTGTTAGTTTGCGTACTGGTGAGACTTTGTGGGTGAATCCTGACTTTAGTACGGTTATGATGGGTCAGCTTTATGATTTTGAGTCGCCTAACCAGCACGGTGTCACAGGTATTTACTTGTGGGCTAGTGGCCGGGCTGTTGGCACTGGAATCACTAATCCTGGCGCTGATGCAGTTGCAGCCTTAAGCGACAACTACCCCGTCGGCACAAACCTAGCAATAACCCCTGCAGTCACCAACAGCACCGCCAAAGTTGATGCTGCTGCTTGGGTTGCTCTTGACCCTCAGACTGGTAAAGTGCTTTTCAATTTGACTAATGTTCCTTCTGGCACGCAAGCATATGGACCTCACGGTGAGTGGCTTATCTATAACATCGGCGGCGAAGACGGCTCAGCTTCCTACCTCTGGCAATGGAACAACACTAAACTACCCGGCAACGACGCAAGCGGCGGCGTAACCCAATGGATGCCTGGCAACCGAAACTGGAACATGAGCACTGCTTATGACTATAACGTGACTTTGTCTGAGACTCTACCTTCTAGGACTTCTCCGATTGGTGGTAGCGGTTTTGGTGTGACCACCTATTATGATGCGGCTACTGGTCTTTATACTGCGCCTCCTGCGATTGTTCGTGTGTTTCCGGGTAATGTTATTCTTGGTCAGAGTTCTGGTTTGCAGCAGACTCCTGGTACTTCTGCGGGTATTCTTGGCACTCCTAATCCGTTCACTTTGTGGGCGATTAATCTTGATCCTTCACGTGGTGATGTGGGTGAGGTTTTGTGGCTTAAGGATTATCCTGCTCCGGAGGGTAACATTACGGTGAACATTGGTCCTGCTGATGGTGAGAATAACGTTTTTACGTTGTACTATAAGCAGACTCGTCAGTGGGTTGGTTATGACTTGTTGACTGGTGAGCAGCTTTGGGGTCCTACGGATTCTGAGAATCAGTGGAACTTTTACACTGGTACTACTGGTTTGACTGGTCCGATTGGTGTGGGCTATGGTCACATGTATGTTGCTGGCTACGGCGGTACGGTTTATGCGTATGATCTGAAGACGGGTAATGTGGACTTTACTTTCGGTAATGACATCAATGACCCTAATAATAGTACTTTTACTGCAGAAACTGTCTACGGCGTTTATCCCACTCAGGTGGCTGCTGTTGCTGATGGCAAGGTGTACTTGGTTGAGGAAGAGCATTCTTTGGATTCGCCTGCGTATCGTGGGGCTAAGACTCGTTGTATTGATGCGTTTACTGGTGAGTTGCTGTGGGATATTTATGGTGTTAGTTCTTGGCAGAGCAGTGCGGTTGCTGATGGTTACTATACTTGGCTAAACTACAATGACATGCAGATTTATGCTATGGGTCCTGGTCCTAGCGCAACCACCGTTGACATAACTAACAACGTTGTCTCCTTAGGTAGCAGTGTTGAAATCGTCGGAACAGTTACTGATCAGACTCCGCTTGAGGCTTTGATGGGTACTCCTGCTGTTTCGGATGCGGATCAAGGTGTTCAGATGGAGTATTTGGTTCAGCACAGTGTTGATAAGCCAACTGACATTGCTGGTGTTCCGGTGACTTTGTTTGCTACTGACTGTAATGGTGTTACTGCTGAAATTGCTCAGGTGACTAGCACTGGTACGGGTGGTGTTTTCCACTATTTGTGGACTCCTCCGGCGGAAGGTGAGTTTGTTATCACTGCAGAGTTTGCTGGCACTAACTCTTATGGTCCTTCTTCTGCTCAGACAGCTCTAGGCGTTACTGCTGCTGCTCCCATTGTGAATCCAACTGCAACCCCCAGTCAATCTTCATCCCCCGTTGTCTCTGCAACTCCTGAAGCTTCCCCTACAACTGCAACTTCGCCTGGTAATGCGCCTGCCTTTGAAGTTTACATTGCAATCGCCGCAGTCGTCATAGTCGTAGTCATCGCAGCCGCAGCACTCGTCCTAAGAAGACGCAAATAAACCAACAACCAACCCTTTCTTTCTTTTTTTGTTTTAACGCTCAAAACCTGTTTTCTCTGCAAAACATCAGTCGCTTTATATTTCTCTGCGCCTACGCGTCTACGGAGACAAATTCATGCGTATAGTGCTCAGAATAGGCGGCTCAGTTGTCGCATCACCCATTAACACTGACCTTATCAACAAATACGCTGACCTGCTTCGAACCCTGAAAATGCAGGGTCACGAGGTTGCCGTGGTTACAGGCGGAGGACAAATGGCTCGGGAGTTCATTCAAATCGCTAAAAACTTGGGTTTAGAAATGCAGGCGCAGGATGAAGTTGCCATAAGCGTTTCTCGGTTGTTTGCGCAGCTTTTTTTGAAGAAGCTTGGTGGCTTGGCATGCGGCAAAGTGGCTGTGTCCTTAGAGGAAGCAGCGGCGTGTTTAGACACGGGGAAAATCATGGTTATGGGTGGATTAAAACCTGGCATCACAACGGACGCCGTCGCCGCTATGGTCGCGGAGCATGTTAAGGCAGATTTGCTGCTTAAGGGCACCGACCAAGATGGCATCTACGATAAAGACCCCCGAAAATTCGCCGACGCAGTGAAGCTGGATCATATGCAGTTTGAGGATTTGCAGGGTGTGCTCTCGGAGACGGTTCACACGGCGGGGATTCACCAAATCATCGACCCTGAAGCCGCGAAAATTCTTAAACGCAAACACGTCAAGCTTATGGTGGTTAACGGGTTTAAACCTGAAAACGTTTTGGCGGCGGTTAATGGCGAAAAAGTCGGAACTGTCGTCGACTAAATAGTCTTTTTTATTGCAGTTTTGTTTCTTGGCGGCAACAACCTTAAATATCACTTGCGATATCGCCTTTGATATCTAATGTAATATCAATAGTGATGTGAAATGTTCCCTCATAAAAGAAACTGGATGCGACACAACGCCATGGTTCCCAAAGGCTTCATACGATACCACGTCCTTGAAGCCCTCAACGAGAAACCCATGTCCGGCTCCGAACTCATGGAGCACATCGAAAAAAACACCGGCGGAAGATGGAAACCAAGCCCCGGCTCAATCTACCCCTTGCTTTCATGGCTCCAAGACAACGGATACATAAAAGAACTCCCCACTGAAAACGGGCTCAAACGCTACGAGCTGACCCCAAGCGGCAAAGTTCTTCTTGAAGAACAAGTTCAGGTGAGAAGCAAATTCCGTGAGGACGGTGGCTTCTTCTTAGAGCCCTTCTTTGACCGCTTCTTCACGGGGATGCCCGACGAAAAAACCGAACAAGTCCAAAAGTCCATAAAACGCCTTGCAAATTCCACCTTCAACTTGGCTCACAACCTCAAAGAGACCTATTCCGAGCAAGCATTGGAGGAAGCTTTGCGGATAATTGATGGTGCCTCAGCGAAACTGGAACAAATCAACAGTACCATAAAAGGCGAACCAAAACATGAGCCAAACACAAGTTGACTCCGCTGAAGACGTAATTAAAGTTGAAGGCTTAACCAAAGTCTTCAACAAAACCTTCACAGCCGTTGACCACATAGACTTCAGCGTTAAACGCGGCGAAATCTTTGGCTTTTTAGGTCCAAACGGCGCAGGCAAAACCACCACCATCAGCATGCTCATCACCGTGCTTAAGCCAACCAGCGGCAAAGCCACCATTCTGGGCGGCGACATAGCCAACCAAAGCCTCAAGGTCCGAAGCGCCATAGGCGTGGTTCCCCAAGAATACACCGCTGACGAAGACCTCACCGGCTACGAAAACATCCTGCTCTGCGCCGACCTCTACGGTATTCCCCGTTCCGTCTCCAAAAAACGCGCCATGGACCTATTGCAGCTGGTCGAGTTGACGGCATTTAAGGATAAACGGGTCCAGACGTACTCGGGTGGCATGCGGCGTAGACTGGAACTTGCATGCGGCTTAATCAACAGGCCCAACGTGCTCTTTCTTGACGAACCCACCTTGGGGTTGGATGTGCAGACTCGCGCTGCCACATGGAACTACGTCAAGATGCTTAAGCAACAGTTTGGCATGACGCTGTTCTTGACCACGCACTACTTAGAGGAAGCTGACGCTCTCTGTGACCGCATCGCCATAATTGACCACGGCAAAATTATAGTAACCGGCACTCCCGCTGAGCTTAAAGACAGCCTAGGCGGAGACATCATAACCTTAGCCATCCAAAACGACGCCGACATAACTGACCTCATCAGCAAACTTGAGCATGTCAAAGAAGTCAAAAAAGAAAACGGCTCCTACTTGATAAAAACTGCAAACGGCGAAGCCACTGCACCCCTAATCATCGAAGCGCTACGTAAGAATGGGTATGTCGTTACAAAGCTTTTCCTAAACAAGCCAACCCTAAACGATGTCTACTTAGAGTACACTGGCAAAACCATGCGTGACGCCGAGGAGTCCCGTGAAAACGTGGCTCGACAAAGAATGGCGGTGCGGAGGGCAAGACGTTGAGTGACATAGAAACCCGCGTTTCCAGCAATCGCCTGCATGGCTTGTGGGCTTTAACGAATCGTGACCTCAAAAAGTGGTACCAGAACCCCGTCGTGTTTGTGATGGGGATTATTCAGCCGATTCTGTGGTTGACTCTCTTAGGCAAAGCCATGAACATAGGCTCAATAATACCCAACATACCCGGCGTGAACCCCGCGTTGGTCATGCAGAACACTTTCGGAACCAGCGATTACTTCTCCTACATGGCTATGGGCATGGTGGCGTTCACCACAGTCTTCACTTCGGCGTTTGTCGGCATCTCCGTTGTCATCGACAAGCGCTTGGGCTTCATGAGCAAAGTGCTAAGCACCCCCGTCTCGCGTTCCGTGATAATCCTCTCCAAAGTGCTTTCCGCAAGCATCCGCTCCATGTTCCAAGCAGGCATCGTCACAGCTTTAGCCTACCTCATTGGACTACAGTTAGGCGCAAACTTTACAGTCTTTAGCGTCTTTGGAGTCTTTGCCCTCGTGTTCCTCATCAGCTTTGGATTATCTTCGATGTTCACGGCGATTACGTTGCGGACCACACGCATGGAAACGCCCCAAGCCATAATTCAGTTGGTTACGTTGCCCTTGATGTTTGCCAGCAGCGCCTACTTCCCGATTTCCCAGATGCCCAGTTGGCTGCAGGTAATCGCCAGCGCTAACCCCATTAGCTATGCAATTGACGGGGTACGGCGGTTGATGATATTCAGCGACGGTTACAGTCAACTGCCTTTGGACTTCGCGTTCGTTGGAATCTTCGCGGTCGTTGTAACTGCAATTTGCATCGTGCTTTCCTGGAGATACCTCAACAAGTAACCTCTTCTTTTCTTTGTTTTTGGGAGCCCTCTGTTTGGCTAACGTTTTAAACCTACTTCTCTCAATAATGAACCATTTGCTTGAGTTTAACGCGGTAAACTTCAGTTAAAGGTGCAACAATGACTGATAAAAGAAAAGGCTCAGTTCAGATTCGGTTCGAAATCCTAGAGTTCCTTTTCTTTGCCAACATGCCTCAACTGCGCACTCACGTTTGGCGAAAAGCAACTGACGTTTCCTATGACGATTTCCTTAAACATTTAACGTACCTTCGGGAACGGGGGTTTGTATCCGAAACCTCTAAAGGACAAATCTTACT